>JBFELT010000292.1:0-2426 GCA_041552015.1 Woeseiaceae bacterium | reverse complement strand
GGCTCGCACAGCTGGCCCTGCTCGACGCCATCCAGGTTGCACTCGCGCTCGCCCAGGGCGAATCGGCGACTGATAGCCTGCGACGCAGCAAGAACGCGATAGCCGATTAATCCCGGCAATTCAGCTTCTTGCTTGTCGTCTGGCGAGGATTTCCGGCGATTCTGGCGAATCCGGTCAGCTTCGTTAATCTGTTTCTATCGGTTTCCTCTGATTCAGTCGGCGGCCGATTGTGATACAAGGGTACGTTCAGTAATTTAGCCTCTCACCAGCGCTATGACGAAAGCCGCAAATCCGACCTCGCGCGATATTGCCGATCTTGCCGGTGTATCTCAGGCGACGGTATCGCGCGCCTTAAGAAACTCGCCGCTGGTGCGCGAGGAAACCCGCCGGCGCATCCAGCAGATCGCACGCGATCTCAATTATTTCGTCAACCGCAATGCCGCGGGCCTGAGGACCCAGCAGAGTCATACGATTGCACTGCTGCTGTTCGACGAAACCGAAGGTGCCGATGCGCAGATCAATCCTTTTTTCCTGTCGATGCTGGGATACATCACACGCTCCGCGGCAAGCCTCGGCTACGACGTGCTGATCTCGATTCAACAGCTGACGAACGACTGGCACATCGAGTATCAGGCAAGCAACCGTGCCGACGGCCTTATCCTGCTGGGCTATGGCGACTACCTTACGTATCGTGAAAAACTGACGGCGCTCGCGCGCGCGCATACGCGCTTCATGATCTGGGGTCCGACGATCAACGAGCAGCCGGGGCACTCGATCGGCTGCGACAACGAAAGCGGTGGCTACAAGGCCGCGAAACACCTGCTCGACCTCGGAAGGCGCAGGATCGCGTTTCTCGGTATTACCTCTCGCCGCTGCCCGGAGTTCGCCGCGCGATACCAGGGATACTGCAGGGCGCACCGCGAAGCGGGTATCGAGACCTGCGACGAACTCAAAGTCGATGCAAACAACCTGGAGTCACAGGGCTACCGGGCTGTCGAGGACCTGCTGGCACTGGGACACGACTTCGATGCCGTTTTTGCCGTAACGGATGTCATCGCCATTGGCGCAATGCGCGCCTTGCAGGCGCACGGCCTCGAGGTGCCGCGCGACGTCGCCGTCGTGGGATTCGATGACGTGCCGCTGGCAGCGCATGTAACCCCGGCTTTGACGACGGTGCGCCAGGATATCCAGCAGGCGGGCGAAGGCCTGGTGGCGAGTATCGTCGGCCTGATCGAAGGACACCCGGTCGAATCGGCGTTGATGGCGCCGGATCTCATCGTGCGCGAATCCTGCGGAGCCTGAGGCCTTATGGCGCCGATCAGGCGCTATTGCACGAAGACGCTGTAACTCCAGGGCTGCAGCTCGATCTCCGCTGCGGCATCCAGCTCTACTGCCTCGGCGGAAAAAAACTCGCGGTAGCTGCCCACATGCAGCGTGCCACTGAAAGTGACCGTCTGCGGCTCATCCGAGAAGTTGATGACTGCGAGTACCTTGTCCCGGTCGTTGCGTCGCACGAAACTGAATACCTTGTCGGGCTCCGAGTTCCAGACTCGAATCATGCGCGCACCCCATTGCCCGTTCCAGAGCGCCGTATTCTGCTTCTTCAATGCGAAGAGCCTGGCGTACAGCTCGCCGATCGGGTGCTCGCGCCATTCAATCGGGTCCTTCTCGAAAAACTCGAGACGCTTCTGGTTACCCGCTTCCTGCCCGTTGTAGATCAGCGGCAGGCCTTCGCCGATGACCGACAGCACGATTGCGGCTTCGAGCCCGTCGCCGAATGCCTCGAACTGCGTGGCCTCCCAGGCATTGGCATCGTGATTGCTCACGTAGGTCATGCGATAGGCCTCGCGCGGATAGGCGCTCTCGTTCCATGAGTAGTAGACGAACAGCCGGTTCAGGTCCGCTTCGCCGTTGACGACGGCGCGCACGGCGTCGTACCAGGACCACGCGTAGGTCATGTCGAATGCGCCTGCGTGCAGATCGCGTGACTCCCATTCCGCCAGCATGAACACGGGCTTGATCGCATCGAGTTCCGCGCGCACCTGGTTCCAGAAATCGACAGGCACGAAACCGGCGACATCACAACGAAAGCCGTCGATACCGACCTCCCGCACCCAGTACTTCAGCGCATCGGCCATGTACTCGCGCAGAGCAGGCTGGCTGTAGTCCAGGTCGATGATGTCGGACCAGTCCCACCATGGGGTCGGCCGGAAGTCGCCCTTGTAGTCGCGTTCGTACCAGTCCGGATGGTCGCGTCGCAGCGCGTTGTCCCATGCCGTGTGGTTCGCCACCCAGTCGAGGATCACGTACATCCCCAGCGCATGCGCCGAATCAACGAAGCGCTTCAGCTCATCCAGCGTGCCAAATTCGGGATTGACACCCAGGTAGTCTCTCACCGAGTACGGGCTTCCAAGCTTGCCCTTGCG
>JBFELT010000291.1:0-2447 GCA_041552015.1 Woeseiaceae bacterium | reverse complement strand
CGTGGCGCCCGTTGGCGATCAGCGCACGAATTAACGCCATGTTAAGCCAGCCGCCAGGAGCAACCTCGTTGCCCTCCCGGGCAAGCCGCAAGGCTTCGACTTTGTCGCCTGACCTCAGCGCGGTGCGCGAAGTATTGAACCACGACAAGGACCGGCGTGGATCGCAGGCCAACATCTGGTGCGAGCGCTTCAGGAAGGCCTCGGAGTAGCCAAAAACGTCAGCAATCACCTGAATCCAATTGCTCTCGTAGCAGCCGGGCGCGGTGACAGCGCGTTCGATCCGGCCACCGAGGCCGCGCCAGTTGCCACTGACAAACGCAAGATCCAGTTCCATTGCCGGGCGCATGTCCGGGGACAGGTTGGCCCGACCCGCAGCCTCGTAATTTGCGATGACCTCCGGATAAGCCTTCGCCACTTCCTCTTCGTCCAGTGCAGACTGGTCTACGCCCGACGCGTCGTCAGACAGCATGTGAACAAATAGATCGGCACGGTCCATGTAGGCCTGCGCGAACCCAGGCACTCGGTCAATGACTTGCTGGAGGTACACATTAGCCTGGCGCAGGCCGTCGATCATGTCGATCTCACCGTGCGCCTGTTCGTATATCGCCAAGCCTTTCTGGTAAAGGGTAAACGCCTCGGCGTCGCGAAGCCCGGCGAGCTTCATCGCCTCACGCTTTTTCTCATCCAGCACGACATCGAGCGACGAAGCGATTTTTTCGGCGATGTTTTCCTGCACCGCAATCGTATCCGTCGAGCTGCTGTCGTAGTTCTCGGACCAGAGATGGAAGCCGTCATCGGCACGAATCAACTGTGCGGTGACACGCAAGCGTTCGCCCGATCGTCGTACCGAACCCTCCACTACGTGCCGCACGCCGAGCGCCGCAGCGATCTCCTGTATGGGGACTTCCTGCCCCTTGAATGAAAACGCCGAGGTGCGCGCTGTTACCAACAGCTCCGGCAGCTGGGCCAGCGAATTGAGAATCTCTTCAGTCAGGCCATCGGCGAAGTACTCGTCATCGGGCCCTCGGCTCATGGCAACGAACGGGAGTACGGCAACGGATTTTTCGAAGGGCAGTTCCGGCGTCTTCGTCGCCTGGTCGGTCGAGGCCAGATCTGTCGCTATCGGTGAATCTGTACCCGGGGACCCGGCAACGAAGAACTTGTCCCAGGCGAACCAGCCCAGAGCGACCACCAGCACGACGATAATGGCGCGATCCAGCTTGCGGCCTGTCTGCGCGACAATGGACTGGCTGCGGTCGACTTCCCTTTCGCGCTTGATCCCGTCCGGCGTTAATTCGAATGCCCAGGCAAAGAACAACGCGAGCGGCAGCCCGAGCAGCAGCATCACGACCACCGACTTTAGGACCCAGTCCGGGGCGCCGAAATTCTCGAAGGCAAACTCGGCGACCTGCGCAATCACCCATGCGACGACGGAGTAGGCGATGCCGACACGAATAACGTTGCGGCGTTTCAGCTCTGTGAAGAGGGGCATAGGTAAATGAGTTCGCCAGGAAAGCGCACAGTATAGCGACAAATTCGCTCGTGCCTTCACAAATGTCAGGGGGCAATTCCCGTCTGTGAAAGTGGCAGACAGTGTGTCGAAGAATCACTGCCTTTGACCCGACTGACCGAGTCGTATCAACTGCGATAGCTCATCGACCAGCAGGTCGGCCAGCTCGGATTCGCCGGTGGCGATAAGGCAGCTCGGTGATCCTGCGTTGCAGCCCGAATTCGGGGCCTGGAACAGCTTACGGGAAGGCGACTCGAACCTTTGTGCCAGGTAACTCAGCCGGCGAAGCCGCCACCCTCGCCGGACTCGGCTGTCCGAATCAGTCGGCTGTCGAGCACCGCAGCCTGGCGGTGCTTGACGGCAATTCGATAGTCGGGATCAGTGACCATTTCGAGAAAGGCCGCTGCCGAAGGGTAGCGGGCGACAAAAATCAGGTCCCAGTGCTTGTCTTGCGGGCCGATCAACATCAACTCAGGCTTGCCGCGCCAGATAATCTCACCGCCGACCCGGCGGAATATCGGACCGCTCTCTTCGCCATACGTGGCATAGGCCTCGGCGCCGGTGGCCTCGCGGTCATCCTCATAAGCCGCCTTTTCGCGGAAGCGCAGGAAGTTCAGCATCATGATCGGCTCGTCGCGCGGCAGCCTCTTGAAGGCTTCGAACTGTTCTCGCTCAGGATCGATGTAGTAGGGCATGTCCAACTCTCGTCGCTTGGTAAGAAGGCGAGAATAACAAATCGAAGGAATGCATCGCCGATTGGAAAGCCTTTGCCTGTCGGACTCGATCACCAGGCGAGATCTACTCCGCCGGCCGAACGCCCGTGCTCACGTCGGGGCTTGCTCCCTTGCGCAAATAGAACTCGAACGCATCCTCGCGACGACCCTGCAGGTAGGGCACGAGGTACAGTGCCGCCATTCCCTCCAGGAATCGGGCGCTG
>JBFELT010000290.1:0-2625 GCA_041552015.1 Woeseiaceae bacterium | reverse complement strand
TCTATATCGTAGGCCGCCTCAAGGACATGTACATCTCCGGCGGCGAAAACGTCTATCCGGCGGAAATCGAGAACGTACTGACGGAACTGGATGCCGTCGCCGCGGTGGCGGTGGTCGCCGTGCCGGACCGGAAGTGGGGCCAGGTAGGCCTTGCCAGTGTGCAGCTGCATCGCGGAGCACAGCTCGGCGAAGAGGCGTTGCGCTCGTATTGCAGGGAACGCCTGGCCGGCTACAAGGTTCCCCGCTATTTTCAGTTCGTGGATGAACTGCCGCTGAGCCCGCAGGGGAAAGTTCGGAAAGACGTGCTCAGGAGCGAATTTGAAGCCGCCGAGCGGGCGTGATCTAGACCAGATGCTGCTCAATCTCGCGCTCGATCACCGAGCGTATCGGTCCTTCCATCAGCTTTAACGCAAACCCCAGCCTTATCTCTATCTCGATGTTGTCCTCGGCCACGAACAGGTGGCCATTCACGCCGCTGCCGGACACCATCAGATAGTCGCCCTGCCAGGTCGAGGTCAGCGAGAACTGCTTTCCCAGGTCTTCCGCGATAAGGTCGGCGCGGCGCCTCGCCTCCGCCGTGCCCAACTTATGGCTGCGTCTGATTCTCATGCAAATCGGTCTTTTTCAGGTCCGCAATTAGTGTGAACACCCTAATCCTAGCAGCTAGGATTCACTCATGGCAGGCAACCCATTCAAAGGAGAATGATCATGGCTGGCAAGAAAGGTACTACAAAACGCAAATCCAGCGACAAGAAAGTCGCCGAACAGCTTGAGCACGCTTTCCTCGCCGGGCTCGGCGCATGGTCGAACGCTCAGAAGGCGGGCGAAAAGACGTTTGACACCCTCGTGAAACAGGGCGAGCAGTTCCGCAAGAGAACCACCAAGCGGACCGAGTCGCTTATCGACAGCGTGCAGGACGCAATCCGTGACATGACGGACGATGCGCAGTCGAAGGCAACCGGGTTGATCGATCAGGTTCGCGACAATTCGAAACTCAGCAAGCTGCAGAGCGCTTTTGACACGCGCGTAGCAGATGCGATGGATCGCATGAACGTCCCGAGCAAGAACGACATCGACAAGATCAACAGGAAGCTGAACAAGATCCTGAAAGCGCTGGACAAGAAGCCCAAAGCCAAAGCTGCGGCAAAGAAACCGGCTGCGAAAAAGGCGAAGCCGGCGAAGAAAGTAGCCAGGAAGGCGACGGCCAAGAAAGCACCCGCCAAGAAGGCACCAGTCAAGAAAGCAACGGCGAGAAAGGTCAGTAACAAGAAAGTCGGCACGACGGCTCAAAAAGCAGCCTGACGCCTGATTTTTACGGAGAATTGAAATGACAAAGAAAGTGACAACGAGAAAGAAAGCGGCCACGAAAGCCAGGCCGAAAACGGTAGTCGAGCGCCTCGAAAGCGGCTTGCTTGGCAAGCCAATCAAGGTCGTAAACCGGACGTTCCTGGCAAGCCTGGGACTCGTATCCACGATGCAGACCGAATTCACGAAGTTTCAATCGGACTTCGAGAAGACCTTTGAGAAGCTCGTGAAAGACGGCGAGAAGGCCCGCAATCGCTATCGCGCGAACATGAAAAACCTGCGCGAAGACGTCAAGGACTTGCGCGAAGACATCGTCGAAGAGGTTGTCGAGGCGAAGGACCGCGTCGTAGAGAAGGTCGAGTCAGCCGTAGCCAGGTAACAGCCGGCTTGCAGATTCGTGAATGTCGGGGGGCCGCATGAAGCGGCCCCCTTTTTTTGTGCGCGGGATCGATGACGCTGCCAGGCACCGCGCTGCCCGCGGACCCGGTCTATTGCCTGTAGTAGGCGGCCAGTTGCGCAAGCTGCAGCGCGGCGCCTTCGTCAACGAAAGGCTGCAGCACATTCAGCACCGATCGCGCGACACGTAATTCCGCATCGTCCCGGCTGGCCGTCGATTCGATAAGACTGTCGAACCTCTCGGAAAACAGCGCGATAACGGCAAGGTTTCGGCTGACCAGCCTCGCATCGTTTCCGGCAATTTTCATCACGCCGCTGTCGACCATGGCATGCAGGTTGAGCTCGAACGACGCAATTAGCGCCCGGGCAAAATGCTTCAGCGCCGTCCCGACCCTGGGGTATTCGACCTGCAACGATTCCATATCGCGAAGCAGGAAGCGATAGGCCCCGGTCAGCTCCAGCAGCTGGTGCAGGAATACCCAGAAATCGTCCAGCGAGCCCTGCGAGGACTCAGGCGGCTGCAGGACGCGGCGCGCATCGGCCTGGAACTCGGCGAGCAACGCGGCTACCAGGTCCGACTTCTTGTGGAAATGGTAGTACAGGTTGCCCGGGCTTATATCGACGCTGTCAGCGATCTCGTTCGTTGTCGTGTTGGGCTCGCCCTGTTCGTTGAACAGCAGCAGACTCGATACCAGGATGCGCGTGCGCGTGTCAGCCTTCATCGGCCTACGATGGGGGATTTCGGCTGCGGATTCAATGCACTTCGCACGGTAGGTAATTCTCCGTACCCGTCTTCTCCATTACCGTATTGAGATTGGCCGTGGCTCGCAGAGAATACTCAATCAGGAAATTAGAATTTACTAATACTGACAATTCTTAAGAAGACCCGACGGTCTTCAAACGCAGGACTAATGAAGCGCTCGA
>JBFELT010000289.1:0-2647 GCA_041552015.1 Woeseiaceae bacterium | reverse complement strand
TACAACAGCAACAGAATCGGAAATCCCGGCAACGACTCGCAGCGATCTCCAATCCTGATGAACGATGTCGCGCCAGCTGCGATCATCCGGATGAGTGTCGACGCCGAGTCATTTCGGTGTGAACTTAACTATAAGTTTTCCGGGGCTTTCCCCGGGGTGATGCGAGTCACATTATGGTAACTATTGCGAAAACCGGTCTATAGTCAGGGTACTGCCGGTTACGGCAATTCGAGGGAGAATGACATGACGCGGATGCGCCCCGGGTACTACTTGATTTTCCTCGCGTTTCTGAGCCCTGCTGCGTGGTCCGCGGAACCTCGCACCGAGCATACCTTCGCACTTGCCGCCGACGAGGAACGGCCCAGCGCCACGCTGGACGACGCCAGCTGGCTGGTCGGTTCATGGACCGGCACGGCATTCGGCCAGCGCTTCGAGGAGGTCTGGAACGCGCCGTCGGCGGGCAGCATGATCGGGCTCTTCAAACTTTATGGGGACGAGGGCGTCTCGTTTTACGAGCTACTCGAGCTGCGTGTTGAAAACGGTACGCTGAGCCTGAAGGTGAAGCACTTCAATGCGGACTTCAGCGCCTGGGAAACGAAGGAGGAGTACGTCAGATTCCGCCTCGTCAAACTGGAAGACGACGCGCTGCACTTTGGCGGTTTGAGCTTCTACCGTCGGGGCGACAACCAGATAGACGGCTACATCGTCATGCGCGATGACGGGACACTCACCGAACACCGCCTCACCTACAGGCGCGCCGTTCGCTAGTCGGAATGCACCAGGGCGAGGCTCTCCTCGATGAGCGCCAGGCGCGGCGACCGCACCGGAAACGTGGCATAGGCCTGGCGCGTGAAAACCGGCGCGTCGGCAACGTCGTGCAACAGGCCCAGCTCCACGTCCCGGCTCACCATGCGGCGCGGCAAATAGGCACTGCCGCCAAGAGAGGTCATGTATTCCAGTGCCATTTTCGCGTGCGAGACCCGCGTCATCGATTCCGGCGCATCCGGAAACGCCCGCCGGTGATCCAATGCGAAGGACAGACCCCAGTCGACGTAGATGTAGTCCCGCTCCATCGCCGTGCTCACCTCGAGACCGGCATGACTCGATACGAGAACGAAGTCGATACTTGCGATCTCGCGAATCTGCATGATGTCGAGCTGGGCCGGCTCGAGCATGATCGCAACGTCGAGCGTCCCGTCGATGAGTTTCCGGGTCAGGTACTCGGGTGTCTGCGCCTCGGCAATGATCGCGAGTTTCGGGTCGGCTCGCCGCAGGTCATGGAGCCATCGTTGCAGCAGCACGTCCCATAGCCGCAGGCTGCCGCCGATGACCAGCTGCTCGCTCGCCTCCGCCAGCGACACGTCCTGTCGGGCCAGCCGCCATGCGGCGATCATGCGTTCCGAATGACGAATCAGGCGCGTGCCCTCGGGCGTCAGGCGCATCTCCCTGCGACTGCGCTCGAACAGCGTAACGCCAAGCTGGGCCTCCAGCGATTTCAGGCGGCTGCTGACCGCCGCCTGCGTCAGGAACAGCGCCTCGGCGGTGCGGCCGAAATGGCGCGTTCGGTTGAGTTCGAGGAAGGTTCGCAGCAGTTCGAGGTCCATTCGCCTCTTATAAGAATATTTTTTCTATTTAGCAAATTTTTTTAGTTTCACTTGTTATTGGCCTGGCGCTACAGTGGCTGGGGTTGGCCAATTGCCGAGACAGCTGCCATGCCCCAGGAAGACGCGCAATCAGCAAGGCGCAAGACCTCGATTGCGGAGAAGGCGGCCTACTCCAGGGCCGCGCAGAAGAAACTGACCGAGGCCGAAATCAGGCTCGGCGGCGTCAAGGCCAGGATTCGCTCCGCCACGGTTTCGGGACAGCTTGTCGTCACCCGGCAGCTGGAAGACGCTCAGCGCGCCGTCGACGCGAACCTCGCTGAGGTCCACGCGTGCCTTCAGCGCCTGCGGAAATCCGGCGATGCGGAATGGAAAGAACACGCGCGGAACCTGGACACTGCGTGGGAGCACCTGTCGGGATCCATCAAGAGACTCGTCTCTTGCTACGCGGACGGTAAAGAGTAGCTGCTCGAAGATTCGGCATTGCTGACTCGCGTAGAATCACCGCTCCGCCAGACACAGGTTCAACGACATGAAGACAAAGCTGTTTATCGCAAGCGGACTGATCCTGCTTGTCATGATTTTTGCCGTACAGAACGCCGCGACCGTCGATATACGGCTGCTGTTCTGGGACGTCGCCTTTCCGCGCTCGCTGCTGATATTCCTGATGCTGTTGATCGGCATGGTCATCGGCTGGTCGCTGAGGTCAGTTTTTCGGATTCTCAAGAAATAGACGATTTGATTATGATTACTGTTACTCGACAATTACCGTCGCGGCTTGCTGCTTTGCTCATTTGCTCCGTCGCGGGCGCCCTGTGCACAGCTGCGCAGGCAACAGACAGTGACGAGGGCGTGTGGACCATATTCTCGACCACCGACGCCTTTTCCTCGGGTGACGAGGCGAGCCGCTGGCACTACTGGTTCGATGCCCAGGCCCGCTACTTCGATATCGGCAGCGGCATCAACCAGTACCTGGTTCGCCCCGGTATTGGCTATGAGATCGGCGACAATCTGTCTGCCTGGGTCGGGTACGCGCGCTTGCGATC
>JBFELT010000288.1:0-2651 GCA_041552015.1 Woeseiaceae bacterium | reverse complement strand
TGGGCGTGACACCCGAGGAGCTCACGACACGAATGAGCGAGGAGTTCGTGCGCGACTTCGCGGCGTTCGGCGTCGATTTCGACAACTTCCACACGACGCATTCCCCCGAGAACGAAGCGTTGACCGTCGAGATGTTCGAGGCGCTGCGCGATGCCGGCGACATCTACACGAAGACGATCGAGCAAGCCTACGACGAAAAAGAAGGCATGTTCCTGCCGGACCGCTTCGTCAAAGGCACGTGTCCGCGCTGCAAGACCGAGGATCAGTACGGCGATGCCTGCGAAAACTGCGGCGCCACCTACACACCCGCGGACCTGATCGATCCGGTGTCGGTGCTCTCAGGCACGACGCCCGTCAAGCGTGAATCCGAGCATTATTTCTTCAGACTCAGCGAATATGGCCCGAGGCTCCGCGACTGGATAGCCGAAGCCACGCTCGACAAGAACGTCATTGCAAAGCTCGAAGAGTGGTTTGAAGCCGGCCTGCAAGACTGGGACATCTCGCGGGACGCGCCGTATTTCGGGTTCCGCATCCCGGGCACGGAGGACAAGTATTTTTATGTCTGGCTCGATGCGCCGGTCGGCTACCCGGCCAGCTTCAGGCATTTGTGTGACCGCCGTGATGACCTGGATTTCGATGAGTACTGGCGACCCGGACACGACACGGAGCTCTATCATTTCATCGGCAAGGACATCATGTATTTCCATACGTTGTTCTGGCCGGCGGTACTCGATGGCTCGGGATATCGCATGCCGACCGGCGTATTCGTTCACGGGTTTCTGACCGTAAACGGACAGAAGATGTCCAAGTCTCGCGGCACGTTCATCAAGGCCCGCACCTACCTGGATAACCTGGATCCGAGTTTCCTGCGCTATTACTATGCGGCGAAGCTCGGGCCGACAATCGAGGATATCGATCTCAATCTCGATGACTTTATCGCACGCGTCAACTCCGATCTCGTCGGCAAACTCATCAACATTGCCAGCCGTTGCGCCGGATTTCTCAGCAAGCGATTCGAAGGTCGATTGGCGGAGCATTTGCCCGATACAGCGCTGTTTGCAGAGTTCAGCGGCGCCGCAGAGGACATTGCGGGTCACTATGAGCGCCGCGAATATTCCAAGGCGATGCGCCGGATCATGGCCCTCGCGGACAAGGCGAACCGCTATATCGATGAGCACAAGCCCGGGGTGATGATCAAGGACAGCGACCGACTCCCGGACGTTCACGGGGTTTGTACACAGGGCCTGAACATGTTCCGCAGCCTCATGATCTACCTGACACCCGTCATTCCCGCTGTCGCAGCAGGCGCGAGGCAATACCTGAACGAAGATGACTGGCGGTGGAGTGATGCGGGCAGCCCGTTGCTCGCGTCGAAACTGCGACGATTTCAGCCACTCCTTACCCGTGTCGAAGCGACGCAGGTGCAACGCATGATCGAACAATCTCTGGAGAACGCAGCGGTGCCTGACGAAGGAAATAACGACGACATCATCAGTATCGACGACTTCATGAAGGTCGATCTGCGCATCGCCCGCATCGAGAAGGCCGAGCCTGTCGACGGTGCCGACAAGCTGCTGGCGCTGACGCTAGACGTGGGCGATGAACAGCGCCAGGTTTTTGCCGGCATCAAGGCGGCCTACGAAGCCGAGAGCCTGGTTGGACGTCACGTCATCGTGGTAGCCAACCTCGCCCCCCGAAAAATGCGCTTCGGGGTCTCCGAGGGAATGGTTCTGGCGGCGGGTCCAGGCGGCAAGGACATTTTCCTGCTGTCGCCGGACGCCGGTGCGAAAGCGGGGATGCGCGTCAAATAGACCCGCTCACCCACGGTGACATCGTTGCCGGTCAGCTGCGTGTCGTGCGGGCCCAGGAAAAATTGCCCGGAGTTTCCCTTACAATACCCGTATGACCGAACTCATTCTTATCCTGATCAGCACCGTACTGGTTAACAATTTTGTGCTGGTTCGATTCCTCGGCCTGTGTCCGTTCCTCGGAGTATCGCGCAATCTCGAGGCTGCGGCCGGCATGTCGCTCGCCACGGCGTTTGTTCTGACGCTGTCATCGGCGACTGCCTATCTGCTGCACCAGTACGTACTGGTACCACTCGGCCTCGACTACCTTCGAACCATCAGTTTCATCCTTGTCATTGCCGCAAGCGTACAGTTCACGGAAATCATGGTGCGCCGCATGAGTCCGCTGCTCGAGCAGGTTCTCGGCATTTACATCCCGTTGATCGCAACGAATTGCGCCGTCCTTGGCGTTGCCCTCCTCAATGTGCAGCAGTCCAAGGGTTTCGTGCAGTCGGTGTTTTACGGTTTCGGTGCTGCCGCGGGATTTGCCCTTGTTCTCGTGATGTTCGCCGCCATTCGCGAACGTCTCGAGGCGGCCGATGTACCCGTTGCTTTTCGCGGCACCGCGATCGCCCTGATGACAGCAGGAATGATGTCCCTGGCCTTCATGGGATTCTCCGGCATGGCTCGTCCTTGAACGTTGATCCATGCTGATTGCTGTCACGACAATTGCACTGATGGCGCTGGTCGCCGGCCTGCTGCTCAGCCTGGCCTCGCGCCGGCTGCCGCGCAAGGAAAGCGACCTGGTGGAGCGAGTCAATGAATTGTTGCCGCAGACGCAGTGTGCGCAATGCGGATACCCGG
>JBFELT010000287.1:0-2785 GCA_041552015.1 Woeseiaceae bacterium | reverse complement strand
GCTATCTGGGCGACGCCCTTCTTGTTGCGAAGCAGATCCTGACGTATCTCGATACCGACGTGCGGCAGACCAGTCTCCTCGGCGTGGTGATCGATCGTGAAATCCTGCGGCGCTTTGCCGGAGTAAGGCTCGTTGTCGCCGACGTAGTAGCCTGCTTCGCGGAAGCCATTGAGGAACAGGTGGCGCGTGCGCTCATCCTTGTCCCACAGGATGCCGATCTGGAAGGCGCGCGATTCTCCGTTCAACACCGGCGTGAAGCTGTGGATCGCGATAAACGCCGGCGCCGGCCCGAGTTTTCTGAGACGCTGTACCTGCTCGTCGATCGCGCGATGGTACGGCCAGTACAGTGCGTCGACACGAAGATCCTTGTCCGCCTGATGCAGATTCCGGTTGCCGGGGACGAGGATGCCGTCGCCGTATTCGAGGAACGCGCCGGGATCCATCAGCTGTCGGTTACAGTCGACGACCAGCCGCGAGTAATTTTGCATCACGGCCGTAACGCCCAGGCTCTCGGCGAGGCTCTCCGTCAGCGCGCCGGCGCCAATGTCGATCGCCAGGTGACAGCGGCGTGCGAAGGGATCAAGTCCCATGTCGCCGAGCGACTTCGGGAACCGGAAGCTGGCATGATCGCAGATCAGCAGGATCGGCTTCTCAGCGAGCGGGTTTACGACCCGGTAGGGCCCCGGTTCGTCCTGGGAGAGCAATGTTGTCACGGTTTCGCTGTTGGATGCTTCCGACATGCCTGGCCTTGCTGTAAGTCAATGTCGGCCAGTGTACCGTATCTCGGGCGCGGCGCCACCTGCGCCGGGGCCGACTCAGGCCAACCGCTGCTCGGCCTCGTCGTCGCGCCAGGGCTGGAATGTCGTCACTGACGCGGGCCGCGCGATGTAATAGCCCTGCGCGAATTCGACGCCCAGTGAGCCTAGCTTGTCAAACACTTGCTGGGTCTCCACGCGCTCGGCAATGGTCGCAATGCCCATCGCCTGGCCTACTTCTCGAATCGCCTTGACCATACTCTCGTCAACGAAGTCTTCGACGACGTTGCGAATAAACTGGCCATCGATTTTCAGGTAGTCCACCGGCAGGTTTTTCAAATAGGTAAACGACGACAGGCCGCTGCCGAAGTCGTCCAGGGAAAATTTGCAGCCGAGTTTCTTCAGCGTATTCATGAAATGCACGACGCGTGACAGGTTCGATATCGCAGCCGTCTCGGTAATCTCGAAGCAGATCGCACCTTTAGGCAGGCTCTGCTTTTCGAGTTCTTCGATGACGAAATCAAGAAAGCGATCCTCGCTGAGCGAAGTCCCGGAAAGGTTAATCGCGAGCGTGTACCGGGCATCGCCGTCGGCGTTGCGATCGGCCAGCTGGGTTAGCGCCTCGTGAATGACCCATCGATCCAGCGTCGACATGAGATTGTAGCGTTCCGCGGACGGAATAAACTGATCAGGACTGACCAGCTGGCCATCCTCATCGCGCATCCTCAGTAACAGCTCGTAGTGCCCGCGGTGTACGCCATTGCCGTCGCCGATGCCGATGATGGGCTGAAAGAACAGCTCGAGGCGGTTTTCCTCGACCGCGCTGGTAATGCGCGAGACCCACTTCATTTCTTCATGCCGCATCGACGCGTCCGTGTCGCGATACAGATGCACCTGGTTGCGACCCATGTCCTTTGCCGAATAGCAGGCAACGTCCGCGGAACTCATCACAGCCGCAACATCGGCATTCTCACGAGTCACGAGCACGACTCCGATCGAACAGCGCACCGTCGTGAACGAGTCCTGCCACTCGAAGCGATAGCCCTCGATCGAACCTCGAATCGCTTCGGCAACTTCGATCGCCCGCTGTTCATCACAACGCTCCAGCAGTATGCCGAACTCGTCCCCACCGAGCCTCGCAAGCACGTCGGTGGAACGGATGTTCGCCTGTAGCAACTCCGTCAGCTGGCGCAGCAGGGCGTCACCGGCCGTATGGCCGAAAGTATCGTTGACGACCTTGAACTGGTCGAGATCGACGTACAGCAGCGCATGTGTGTCTTCCGCATTTTCGTGCACGCGATCGAGCGCGCCAATCAGGTGATTCTCGAACTCGCGGCGATTGACCAGCCCCGTCAGGGTGTCGTGCGATGCCTGGTAGCTGAGCTGGCGGAAAAGGCGGGATTCCTTGCTGACGTCGTGGAACACCATGACCGAGCCAATAATATTTCCTATGCGATCGCGAATCGGTGCAGCGGAGTCCTGCACCGGAACCTCTTCGCCCTTGCGCGTGATCAGTATCGAGTTTTCGGCAAGCGTCACGACACGCCCTTCCTTGAGGCAGCGCACCACCGGGTTCTCGACGGTTGCGCGGGTGTGCTCGTTGACGATCATCATGATGTCTGTGACATGCGATCCTTTCGCCCCTCGCATGTCCCAGCCAATCAGGTCCTGTGCAACCGGATTGATATAGTCGACCTTGCCGTTGGCATCTGTCGTGATCACGCCATCCCCGATCGACTGCAGCGTAACCTGGGCGCGTTCTTTCTCTTCGAAAACGCGAGTCTCCGCGTACTTGCGATCGGTAATGTCGGTGATGGTGCCCTCGTGCGCCGTCAGCACGCCTGTCTCGTCATAAATCGCGCGCGAGTTCTCAAGCACAACGATCTTGCTGCCGTCTTTTCGCCGCAGGCGGTATTCGAAATTCTTGACGACACCCTCGGCTTCGAGCCTCGCCAGCACGCGCTCCCGGTCGATCGGATTGACGTACAGCACGGGCGTCGGTCCGGCGGCACGAAGATCATCGACATCGT
>JBFELT010000286.1:0-2910 GCA_041552015.1 Woeseiaceae bacterium | reverse complement strand
GCGCTGAGAAAAGATCGGGGGCGACATCACCAAGATTGCCAGGCAATACCGTATCGTCCAGCGCAAGCTCGAGAAGCGCCTCGGCGCGACTCGCCAGCGTCTCGTTGCGAGCACGCAGCGACGACAGAATCGACGATCGCTCCCCGGGTTCTGCATCAAGCAGATCGTCGAGTGCTGCCTCGAGCGTTTCCCAGTCGGAATGATCGGAAGTCATCGGTTTCATACAATTGTCGGATAGCTCACTGTCATACGCAGGACGACCAGCGTGACCGCCAACGCCTATTCACCTTGAGCCAGGTACTCGGCCAGTAGCGCACGTGCCTTCATCCAGTCGCGCTGTGCCGTACGCTTCGAAACCTCGAGGGTTGCCGCTGTCTCGTCGTCGTCGAGGCCTGCGAAAAACTTGCATTCAAACACCTTGACGAGCCGGTCACTGGTCTTTGCCAGCTCCCGAAGCGATTCGTCGATGAGCAGCAGCTGGTCAGCCTGTGCCGCGACGGCGGCATCGGCGTCCTTGAGTTCTACCTGCATCAAGCCGCCGCCGCGTTTCTCCGCCGAGCGCTTGCGTGCATAGTCGATGACGACATGACGCATGGCTTTCGCGGCTATGCCGAGGAAGTGTTTGCGGTCAATCGCAGCCGCGGAGGCCTCGCGGAGTCGAAGGTAGGCCTCATTGACGACGGCCGTCGTGTGCAAGGTTGCCTGGCCGTGGAAACGGGCAAGCTGGTGATGCGCGAGCACGTGCAATTCGCCGTACAAGAGCTCGACGGCCCGGTCGTAGGCATCAGAGTCGCCGTTGCGATGCGCATCGATCAATCGGGTTATGTCGGCACGGGCGTTGACGGGGAGCCTCCTGCGTTCCTCTTGATACCAATACTATCAGTCGCTTACGCACGCGTAGCGGATTTCGCCCCGAAAGATGGCGGTTGAGCGGCGCATTCCACGTATTAACCCACAGGCGCCGAAATGGAGGGACACGATGCCGCCAACATTTTGCCGTTCGAGATTCGCATCGAATGCTGATTGCTTTGCACGAACAAGATAGGAGGACAATGTCATGAACAAGGAACCAATCTACACAGCGCGGATTGCTCGGCGGGCCGTGGCCCAGCTGCTGCTGGTGCCGGTGCTCCTGTTTTCACTATTGACGCCTGTGTATGCGCAGGACGCGGAAGAACTCGCCAGGCAGCAGATGGAAGTCATGAAGCAGTACATGGAAGCCGCCGGCATGAGTGAAGAGGACATGGCCAAGAGTGAGGCAATGATAAAGAGCTCGATGGGGCCGATAGTGGAGGCGCAGGCCGCCCAGGAGGCACAAGAGCAGGCAACGTTCGAAGCCAGTAGCGCGGGACTCGGAAAAGCGGTGATTTCCATCGCGGGCAAAGAAGCCGAGTTGCGGATCACGAAATGCGTCCTCGAGGATAGCGGCAACTGGAACGTGGAAGCACAGGATCGTGCAATGAGCAAAAGCTCACTGAGCATGAGCGGCGATACTCACTACCGACGCAGCATCCTCTGGATGCGCCTGAAAGACGTTGGCGCAGTTGAAGACAAGTGGATAGAGCCGATGGTCCCGATGGACAACGGACGAGTCACCTGGGCTGGCACGGCGCAGGCCTATTTGGAAGGAGGGGATTACGGTGAAGCGCCGATCAGCCTGAGCATCGACTGCGAGCCGGGATCATGAGGCACGGAACGCCACCAGCGCTGCAGCCTCTGCGGCAGTGGTACACCTTCGCACTCGTAATGCTGGCCATGTTGAGTGCCTGCGGCAGCGGCGTGGCCAGTACCTCCCGGCCGGGAGTAGCCAGTGCAAAGTTCGCGGACTGGGCGTGGAATATCCCGGGCACCTGCGAATTCGCCGGCGATGACATGACGTTTACGGCGCCCGGCGATCCGCTGTTGAGTATCGGGTTCAACTCGGCCGGATCACCGACCGCCGTCGGTAACCTCAGCTCGCAGAGTAAAGGGTTCGTGAGCTTCATCGGCCACCCGGACGTCGCAAAACCGACCGTCACCATCGCTGGCAGGAAATACACGGTGTCGGGACCATTCTTCGTCGACACCGACGTCACTGCTCATGGCGATATTTCGATTACTTGCGACTAGTTTTCGATTTTGCCCCAGGCGCACTTCACGGAAAACCTGGTCAGACTTCGTTCGTTCCCGCCGACAAGATCTCGCTCGGGTCAATTATAGGTGGCCTGGCATTCAGCTCTTCGATCCCGAATCCGGCCATGGACTTGTAGCGTGCGGCATGAGCCGCCAACTCTTCCCTGGGAATAACGTCGTCGATTTTCTCGAACACGCCGCCGCAGCGATCCTCTACCATCTGCATTACAGCGTCAGGGCCGCTGCCACGATTTGCGAGTATGACTTTCCTGCTTTCCGGTCGGACCTTTTCCTCGAACGCTGATAGGGCACGCGGGCAGACACCGTGTGCGAGAATGCTCGCGCCAATAATGCGAGCGTCGACAATGGCCTGGCTCGCGCCGTTGGAGCCAACGGGGTAGGTCGGGTGTGCAGCATCGCCCATCAGCGTAACCCGCCTGTCGGTCCAGCAATCGATGGGGTCGCGGTCCACCATCGGATACTCCAGCACCCGGTCTGCACCTTTGATCAGCGCCGGAACGTCAAGCCAGTCGAAGGTCCAGCTTTCAAATGCCGGCAAGAACTCCTGCACATCAGCCGTGCGGTTCCAGTCTTCCTTGCGCCATCCCTGCGACGGATCGACGCGCAATTCCGCGATCCAGTTGATCAGCGCCAGCCCGGTTTCCGGATCTGGCGCGCTTATCGGGTAGACAACAATGCGCTGGCTGTCATGTCCGGCCAGGGCCATTGACGCCCCGGTACGAAACGGCCTTGCTTGTGTCGTGCCGCGCCAGAGTACGGCGCCGTTCCAGATCGGCG
>JBFELT010000285.1:0-3041 GCA_041552015.1 Woeseiaceae bacterium | reverse complement strand
TGTCTTCGCCCTGAAACGAAACGCGAGTGCCGCATTCAATTTCCATGAACGGCCCGCCGCCCCAGCGTCGGCACATCTTGCAATGGCAGGCGCCAACTTCGTTACCCGTGGCTGTGGCTGTGATGCGCACGCCACCACACAGGCAATGCCCCTGTCTGTCCGTCATATCGCCCTCCCGTCTGTGTTGATTGAACCTGTCGCGGCACGCCGCTTGGTCGCACCGCGGACTGGTGAAGTATCCGGGCTAGTCGCCGCGGCCGCGCACCGAGCGGAAAAACCAGGCAATGAAAACGGCAAAGGCCAGCGCGCCTACCAGCATCGCCGTGATGTCGCTACCGAGCCACTCGGTACCGATGCCATCCGGACGACGGCTCTTGGCGACGGCAACCAGGGCGATACCAACGCCCAGCAGGCCCTCGCCGCCGACAAATCCGCTGCCGAGCAACACGCCGCGTTCGCGACGATCGGCAGCCGTGCTTTCGTCCTTCGCACTGCGCTCCATCCAGTGGCGAATCAGGCCACCAACGAATATCGGAGTCATCGTCGAGACCGGAAGATAAACGCCGACCGCAAAGGGCAGGGACGGGATACGCAGCAATTCGCAGGCGAAAGCAATGCCGGCACCGATAGCCACCAGCGCCCAGGGCAGGTTCTGATCGAGCACGCCATCGATGACGAGCTTCATCAGGGTCGCCTGCGGCGCCGGCAGCTCAGTGCTGCCGAAGCCGAAGCCCTTGCCGAGGGCGAGCACGGTCAGGCAGACAAACGTTGCCGACGTCAGTACGCCGATGAGCTCCGCGGTCTGCTGCCGGCGCGGCGTCGCCCCGAGCAGGAAACCGGTCTTGAGATCCTGCGAGGTATCGCCAGAGATCGAAGCGGCAATGGCGACGACGCAGCCGACGGTCAGCGCCGCGGCTTTACCCATCGCGTCGGTCCAGTCGAAAATAAGGAAAATCGACGCGGTGCCGAGGAGCGCCGCAATGGTCATGCCGCTGGTCGGGTTGCTGGTTACGCCAACCAGGCCAACGATGCGCGACGCCACCGTGACGAAGAAAAACGCGAAAACGATTACGCAGAGCGCGGCGACCGCGCGGATACCGATGCCGCCTACGGCGCCGAAGACCTGCGGCACCAGGATCAACACCAACGCGATCGCGGCTATGCCGATGCCAACGACGCGCAGCGGGAGATCATTGTCGGTGCGCAATTCTGCTGCGTCGCTGCCGCCAACGCGCCGGGTCAGCTGTGACGCGCCGATACGGAAACTGCTGACCATCACCGGAATGCTGCGTATCAGCGTCACGATGCCGGCGGTCGCGACCGCACAGGCGCCAATGTAGCGAACGTAGCGGGTCCAGATCTGTCCCGGCGACATGTCACGAATGAGATTCATCGTCTCGGGAAAGATGGGTGCCGCCTGCGACTCGCCCCAGTAAGCGATCGCCGGGATAATCACGAGCCATGAGAGCAGGCCGCCGCCGACCATGACCGCCGCAATACGCGGCCCGAGGATGTAGCCAACGCCGAACAGTGCGGCCGACAGGTCCATGCCGACTTCGGCTTTCTTGATGAAAGGTATCTTCAGGTGCACGTCGCCGGGAATGACGCGCGCCCAGGAGGTCAGGAATTTGAAAATTGCGCCGCCGGCAAGGCCGTAGAAAACGAAGCGGGCGCGCCCACCCCCGATTTCGTTGGCAACCAGGACCTCGGCGCAGGCGGTGCCCTCGGGGTACGGCAGCTTGCCGTGTTCCCGTTCGATCAGAAAGCGCCGCAACGGAATCATGAACAGGATACCAAGGAGGCCGCCGCACATTGCCAGCAAGGTCATTTGCAGCAGTTCCGGCGGCATGCCCCACATGAACAGTGCCGGCAAGGTGAAGATGACGCCGCTGGCAAGAGAACTCGACGCCGATCCCGTGGTCTGGGAGATATTGGTTTCGAGTATCGTGCCGCGCACGCCAACGCGCGATAGCGCACGGAAGACAGCGACGGTCATGACCGCAACAGGAATCGACGTGCTGATCGTGAGCCCGGCGCGCAACCCCAGGTACGCGTTTGCGGCACCGAAGATGATACCGAAAAGGATACCCAGACCAACCGACTTCAGCGTGAACTCGGCAGGCGATTCGGAAGGCTCGACGAAAGGATCGTAGCTGTCACCCTCGGCGAGCGGAACATAGGCTTTCTGGCTGAGACCTTCTTTACGCATTCTCTCGATTCGGCGACGGGCCAGCGCCTGAGTCTACAAGAAAACCAGCGGCAGATGAGCCGATCGAGATGAAGGGAATTCGACCTGGAGGATCGACGGCTCCATCCCGGAGCACGTCTGTCAGTAAATCACAGATCCGCGGAGTGCGGAATTCGGGTTACCCCTAGTGACGTAACGCTGTCTCTCCATGTTTCCATGGCATAAGCCGGTTCGCCACTGGAGATCAGCTGTGCCCGCTACCCCGGAACGGACTCACACCCTGGCAGTGCCCTTGGCAGAACTCCACAGGGATTGCCAGCCGCTACCCATCGATATTGATCAGGTGTCGGAGGCCAGCGATTCGGACGCCTATCTTGGTCAGCAGCGCGCGATTGATGCGATTCGCTTCGGATTGCAGCTGGACAGCGAAGGCTACAACATTTTCGTACTCGGACCGCCGGGCAGTCATCGGCACGGCCTGGTCGAGAAACTGGCCAGGGAAAGGGCGGATGAGAAAGGCGCGCCGGATGACTGGTGCTACATAAACAACTTCTCGGATCCGGAAAGACCTCGTGCATTGCGACTACCGGCGGGCAAAGGCACCGAGTTTCGCGACAACATGCAGGCATTGATTACGGAGATACAGCTCGCAATTCCTGCGGCATTCGAAAACGAGGACTACGGCAATCAACTCAAGGCGCTGGAAGGGCAGACGCAGAAGGAACTCGAGGAGCTGTGGCGAAGCCTGCACGAACAGGCCGCTCGCGAGGGCATTACGGTGCTGCAGACGCCGACCGGCTACGTGCTGGCGCCGATGCGCGACGACAAGGTCATAGACGACAAGGAATTCGAC
>JBFELT010000284.1:0-3066 GCA_041552015.1 Woeseiaceae bacterium | reverse complement strand
TGCCGCAGAGCTACATCGAGCTGAACATTCCGGCCAACGCGGACGGCAGTCACAGGCTGGAGAAGAATGCGCTACATATCTGGCCGCGCAAGGACTTCATGCTGATCGCGTTACCCAACCCGGACGGGACGTTCACCTGTACCTTGTTTCTCAGGCAATCGGGCGAGCCATCGTTCGAATCGTTGCGAGAGCGTACGACGGTCAGGGCATTTCTCGAGGCCAATTTTGCGGATGCGATGGCGCTAATCGAGCGACCGGTTGATGTGTTCCTGGAGAAAACGCCCGCGCCGCTGTTTCTCGTGCAGGCCTTTCCATGGTCGTTCAACGGCAAGGTAGCGCTGATCGGCGACGCGGCACACGCCATCGTGCCGTTCTACGGACAGGGCATGAACTGCGGCTTCGAGGATTGCGCCGAACTCGACGCGCTGATCAGCCGATGCGAGCACGACTGGGAGCGCATATTTGCCGCCTACGAGAACGCGCGCAAGCCAAACGCCGACGCCATCGCGGAACTGTCCATGCGCAACTTCGTCGAGATGAGCGACCTGTCCGGCGACAGGAGATTCCAGCTTCGCAAGATGATCGAAGCCAAGTTCAGCAACCGCTTTCCGCAGCTGTGGACGCCGCTCTATTCGATGGTGACGTTCTCGCCCGAAATCCCGTATGCACAGGCGCTACGAATCGGCGACCGGCAAAACGAGGTGATGGAGCAAATAATGGCGCTGCCCGACATCGAGAAAGACTGGGACGAGCAATACGTCATGGACCGGTTATTCGACCTGGCCTCGGAGGCCTTCGGGGACAAGTAGCCAATGCAGGCCAGGACGTCGGGTATCCCTGGTCGGGAATCAAGCGGACCGCAGGGAGCCATCCCGACCAGGGATCCCCGAGGGCATGGCCGGAGCAATTGCGCCCGGATCGAAGAAACACCTAAACAATCGAAAAACTGTGCGAAACGTTCTTCGTGATCATGTAGTTGTGCAGCCCTTCCGTACCACCCTCGCGACCAAAGCCGCTGGACTTGACGCCGCCGAAGGGCGTTTCAGGGAGCGATGCCTCCAGCGTGTTAATCGACACGTTGCCGGCCTCCAGGCCTTCGATGATGCGGTTGACGTAGTCCGCACGGTTGCTGAAACCGTAGGCTGCCAGGCCATAGGGCACGGAGTTCGCCTTCTCGATGGCCTCGTCCAGGGAGGCGACGGGATTGATGATCGCCAGCGGCCCGAAGGGCTCTTCCTGCATCACGTGCGCGTTGTCGGGCACGTTCGCCAGCACCGTCGGCTCGAAGAAGTAACCGCTGTTGCCGATTCTTTTGCCGCCGGTCCGGATCTCCGCACCGCTGCTGCGAGCATCTTCGACCAGCCCGGTGAGCGCGTCGACTCTTCGGTGATTGGCGAGCGGCCCCATCTCGACGCCCGGGTCCGCGCCGTTGCCGACGACCGTTTCGGCGGCGCGCTGTACGAATACTTTCGTGTACTCCTCGAAAATACTCTCGTGCACGAAAAAACGCGTCGGCGACGTGCAGACCTGGCCCGCGTTACGCATTTTCCTGACGGCACCGCTAATCGCCGCCTTCCTGACATCCGTGTCTTCGCAGACAATAACCGGCGCGTGACCTCCCAGTTCCATCAGCACCGGGGTCATGTGCTGCGCGGCCAGGGTGGTGAGATGTCTTCCTACGACGGTTGAGCCGGTAAACGCCACGAGCCGCACCTGGTCCTGCTTGATCAGGTAGTCGGAAATTTCCGTCGGCCTGCCGAACACCATGTTCAATACCCCCGGCGGCAGGCCGGCATCGTGAAAGGCTCTCGCAATGTGTAGTGCGCCCGCAGGCGTTTCCTCGGCCGCCTTGAGAATAATCGAACAGCCCGCGGCGATCGCACTCGCGACCTTGCGGCAGGGTTGGCTCATCGGGAAGTTCCAGGGCGAAAACCCGGCAACCGTGCCGATCGGTTCGTGATGCACGGTGTATCGGACGCCCGGCGCGCTCGGTATGACACGGCCATAGGTACGGGTGGCTTCGCCCGCATCCCATTCCAGGAATTCACAGCCGCGGATGACTTCGAGCCGCGCCTGGTCAAGCGGTTTGCCGTGTTCCGCCGTGATCGCGGTGGCGATTTCGTCCTGCCGTTCGCGCATGAGCGCCGCTGCCTTGAGCAGCACTTTCGCGCACGCGGCGGGCGGCGTTCTGCTCCAGGCCCTGAATCCGCCGGCGGCCGAGGCGAGCGCGTCGTCCAGGTCGCTCGTCTCCGCACAGGGCAAGCGCCCGATCTCCTGTTCCGTCGCCGGGTTCAGGACGGGAAGGTCGCTCGCGGTCTTGCGCCATTCACCGTTGATGTAGAGATGCAGATCCGGGTAAGTGCTCATCGCTGGGTCTCGTTTACCGACATGTCCGGGGCAGAGTCACATGAGACTGCCATACGTTCAAGCGAATTCAAGGAATGCAGATGCCGGATTAATTGATACCAGGAATTCAGGTTTTTCGCATCGATTCCGCAGCGAGACACTAGAAACCGATGCGCCCTGAGGCCTGCTCGAGCCGGCTCACGACGCTCATCGCGGCAAGTGCGGAGCTTCGCGGATTGTCGGGCAAGGCGTGTCCACGAATCTCGAATGAGAAACGACCGAAGTCGCCGCTTGCTTCGATCTCGTGAATATTCTCGTCGATGCCGGGATCGGCGATCAGTCTGACCCGGGTGTCGTCGAATCCAATCCCGGCCAGGGCAACCGCCGCAGCGACGTTGGCGTTCTTCGGGTACTCGATGGCGGCGATCCGGGCCGTGCCGTCGAAATGGACGGCAGCGGCGTCGAGATCGTCCAGCTTCAGCCGCGTTTCGGCCGGTGAGTCTTTCCAGCTTCGGGGCGGCTTTCTTCCTGTGTAGGTGACACTCCGCAGATTGCCGACGCGGGCCGCGCGCAGGCAATCCAGCGCACCGATCGCACCGCTGGCCAGGTAGAGCCTGGCGCGGCCCTCGGTCGCGGCCTGTTCCAGGTCGCGGTAGAGGTCCGGGTCGGCCAGTGCGCCAATGGATACCGTCGTCAGGTTGGTACCGCGCCGCAGGATAT
>JBFELT010000283.1:0-3092 GCA_041552015.1 Woeseiaceae bacterium | reverse complement strand
CCAGCCCGAAAACGCCGATAGGCGCGAACTTCATGATCCACTCGGTCATGCTCATCATTACGTGGAACACGCCGTTCCAGAAATTGAACAGCGGCTCGGCAAACTGGTGCGCGAGATGGGTCATGAAGTAGCCGAACAGGATGGCGAAGAAAATCATGCCGAGCATCTGGCCCTCAGCGGCCGCCTGCACGATATTTGGCGGCACCATGCGCTTGAAAATCTGGGCAACGTCGCTGACGCCTTTGCCCTCTACCTTGCTGGAGATATCGGTGGTCTCTGCCTCGAGCGCCAGGATGTCGCGGGCAGGCTCCCCGTCAACGATGCCCGGCTTTACGACATTGATAAAGAACAGACCAACCAGGATAGCGGCCAGTGTCGTTGTCGCATAGAACAGCAGCGTCTTGCCGCCGAGGGCACCGAGGTTGCCGCCTGAGCCTATGCCTGCGACACCGACAATGATCGACGAGGTGATCAGCGGCACGATGATCATCTTCAAGGCGTTGAGAAATATCTCGCCGATATAGTCGAAGACGGTGACGAACGGAACGCCGAGGATACCGGGCGAATACTCCGGCGTGGTTCCGGACCTGACGAGCAGGCCGGCCAAAACCGCCAGCCCGATCGCGATCAGAATCTGCCAGTGCAGCGCAAGTTTTCGCATAGCTCCCCCGTGCGGCGCTTCCGCCGCCGTTCTCGTTTCCAGGGAAGCTTACTGTATGAGGTCTTGTCCAGCCAGCACGTCCTTGTTGATGGCTATATCGGCATTCGCGCGAAGTGCCTGTACAAATGCGACGAAATCCCCGATTCCGGTCTGGTCGGCAAGCTGCAGCTTGCCGGCATCGCGATCTGCGACCGGAATGGATTCGGGCCGTCCCGGGATGACGGCATCGATGCTGAACACCGTATAACCGCCGGACTGGTTGCGCGTGCTGCCGGTCGTCGGCTTGCCCTGAGTCGGTTTCGCCGCTGTGAAGACAGCGACGGTCAGTGCCTGGTCTGCGTCTTCTGCGTTGCGCGTCATTACTTTGGATTGCGGCGCGCCAGCCGAGACGCTTGCAGCTGCCGTAGCGAAGTCCTCGCCGGCATCGAGCGCCGCCAGCATGTCGTTGGCCCTTTCGCTCATCAGCAGTTCGGCCTGCTCCGTCCTGAGCGTCGCCACAATTGTGTCGCGCACCTCTTCGAGCGGCCGACGCGATGCTTCCACATGATTCGTCACGCTGAACACGGCCGAACGGTTTGCATCGATCTCGACAACCACCGACAGCAGACCGCCGTTCAATACGGACTCGTCGAAGATTGCGTCGATCGCTGCCTGGCTGAAACCGATCGCCCCGCCACCCTGGCGCGTGAAGCCGCTCGCGGTCTTCACTTCAACACCGACCGCCTCGGCAAGCGCGCGAATATCGGTGGCATCGAACAAGGCATCGGAGAGTTTGCGTTCGGATTCGCGAAACAGCCTCTCGGCCTGTTGCTCCTGCAGCTCGGTCGTCAGCTCGCCGCGTACCTGCTCCAGGGGCAGCGGGCCACGTTCGAGTATGCGATCGAGGCGCACGACGTGGTAGCCGAAATCCGTCTTTATCGGGCCGACAATCTCGCCCTCGCCCATCGAGAAGATAGTGCCGCCCAGCTCGCCCGGCAGCTGCGTGCGAGTCAGAACGCCGAGGTCGCCCCCGTTGGGCGCAGTACCGCCATCCTGCGAATGCTCGCGCGCGAGTTCTTCGAAAGACTCCCCGGCCTGCGCACGCTCAAAAAGCGCAGCGGCTGTCGCTTTGGCCGCCTCTTCGTCATCGCCGAACGGAATAAGGATATGGCGCGCCTGGCGCTGCTCATCCTGCAGGTAACGATCGGAATTGAGCTCGTAGTATTCCAGCAGGTCCTGCTCGCTGACGCTGATGTTGGCGGCGACATCGCTTCGCGAAACCTCGACGTATTCAACGTCGGCCGACTCCGGGACCTGGTACAGCATCGGATTATCTTCGTAGTAGGCGGCAACCATCTCGTCAGTGATGGCGATTTCGCCCTCGACCGCCGTCGGGGCGATCGTTGCTGCGGTAACGACACGCTGTTCGGCAGCGAGATTGAGATAGCGGCGATAACTGGACGGCGTGACGATCGCCGAGCCGCGGATCGCGCGCTGCAGCTGATCGCGGCGCAGCGACTGTCGTTGCGCCGCCTCGAAGCGCGCCGGCTCGTAACCCACCTGTGCCAGCATCGCTCGGTAGGTCTCGATATCGAACTTGCCGTTCACCTGGAAGTCGGGTGCGCGCTGGATCATTGCCGTAACCTGCTCGTCGCTGATCCGGAAACCCGCCTCGTCGAGGTAGTTGTCGATAACCCGCTGCTGAACGAGCTGCTCGAGGATATTGGAGCGCAGCTGCTGGCGGAACTCCGCCGGCAACTGAGCCAGCTGCGGGTTGTTCTGCAGTTGATCGCGGTAGGCATTCTCGAATTGTGCGACCCCGATATCGACGCCGTCGACCTTTGCCGCGTAACTGTTGCCGATAAAGCTGTAGTTCAGGCCGACGAATACGAACGACAAGCCGATGACAGCGAGGATCGTGATCGCGATCCAGCCGGTGAATTTTTCGCGAATATTCTGCAGCATGATTTGGGTATCTTGGTGGCCCGGGCGCATGGCCCGCGATTAAGGCGAGGCATTCTATCGGACGCAGCTCGGCAGGCCAATAGACAGGACCCCCGAATATGCCGGCGATGCGCAAGGCCGAGGCGTGCGGCGCGGTCGATTCGACCGACCGTAGGAGCGCGCCCCGAAGGAAGTGCCCTTGGGGTGACCCCTGGGTCGCGAAGCGCAGCGGCAGCCGCCAGGCTGCATTGATGTCGCCCGCCTGGGCGGGCTTCCACAGGTGTCGCGGCCAACGGTCGCTCCTGCGAGACCGCAAGGACCGGACAAAAAAAATCCCCGAACCCAAACGGGTCCGGGGATTCTTCATCAGTGGCGGAGCGGACGGGACTCGAACCCGCGACCCCCGGCGTGACAGGCCGGTATTCTAACCAACTGAACTACCGCTCCGAATCTGGTGGGTGCTGACGGGATCGAACCGCCGACCCTCGCCTTGTAAGGGCGATGCTCT
>JBFELT010000282.1:0-3206 GCA_041552015.1 Woeseiaceae bacterium | reverse complement strand
GCCGTGCTGCTGTACGCCCTGCTGTTTTACACGCCGCGGATCGGTGGGCTCTGGAGCCAGGTGTTCTACGACTCATTGCACGTTCCGGTCTTCGGCCTGATCGCGGTCAGCTTCTATTTTCTGTGGCGCCCGGATTGGGCGAGGTCGCAGATCTTGCGGCTTGTTGCCGCCTTTGCAGCAGCCTGCGCACTCGGCCTGGTCAGTGAAATCGCACAGATGGCAACCTCGAGGGATGCCTCGGTCAGCGACTTCGTCGCCGACTGCCTGGGTGCGGCGGGATTTCTCGGCCTTACCGTTGCACTATTCCCTGCGCACCCACTCGCATGGCCGCGGCGCGCACTGGCTGCAGCCGCAGCCCTGGTCATGCTGGGATGGGCACTGGCGCCACTGACACTCGTCAGCGCAGCCTACCTGGAACGCAACGCGCAATTTCCGGAGATCTTCAGTCCCGATAGCGCCTTCGGACGCAAGCTGCTCCGGTTGCAAAACATCCGTTACGAGATCGTCGTCCCGCCCGAGACCGATGCTGCACATGCCGTGATCACGTTCCTCGATGCGCCGTGGCCCGGTATCGCGATGCACGACTTGTCGCCAGACTGGACGGCCTACGGGACATTGGTCATCGACCTCGAAGTCGGCGGCGCGAATCCGCTGGATATCAACCTGAGGGTCCACGATGCCACGCATCGACAGAACCAGGTTTTCAACGATCGCTTCAACCGGACCTTCAATCTCGAGCCGGGACGGCACACGCTTGAGATTCCCCTCGCTGACTTGCACGACGCACCGCAGGGACGCGCAATGGATCTCGCAAAGGTCTCCGAGCTGATAATTTTTGGCGCCCAGGCGAATGCCGGACGATCGTTCAGGCTGTACAGCGTCCGCCTCGAGTAGCGACTAACGCGAACCCTTGCCCCAGAGCACGACCTCGACCGTCTGCAGGATGATCATCACGTCGAGAAACACGTTGTGGTTCTTCACGTAGTAGAGGTCGTACTGCAGTTTCTCCAATGCATCCTGCGTGCTCGACCCGTACGGATACTGTATCTGGGCCCAGCCAGTCAGGCCCGGGAGGACCGAATGGCGTTCCGAGTAATAGGGGATCTGCTCGGACAACTCCTCGACGAATTCCGGGCGCTCGGGCCGCGGCCCGACAATGCTCATTTCGCCGCGAATGACGTTGATAATCTGTGGTATCTCGTCGAACCTGAGCTTGCGCAGCCAGTGTCCGACCCGCGTGACACGATCATCATTCTCTTGCGCCCACACGGCCTGGCCGTCCGACTCCGCATCTTCGCGCATGCTGCGGAATTTCAGCACCGCGAACTCCTGTCCTCGATAGCCGACGCGCACCTGGCGATACAGAACGGATGCGCCCGATCCATCCTCGATCTTGATTGCCAGGGCGATCAGCAGCGCAACGGGCAGCGCGACCAGGCCGCTCAGCAGGCCGACGCCGAGATCGACGATGCGCTTGGACACGCGCCGCGCCTTGCTGATGCGAAATCCACTCGAAAAAATGAGCCAGCCGGGATTGACGAGGTCGATCCGGATCTTGCCGGTCTCCCGCTCGAGGAACTCGAGCAATTCGATCACTTCTATCCCCGCGAGTCGGCAATTCAGCAGCTCGCGGATCGGCAAATTGCCACGCCGATCGTCCATCGCGATGACGATCTCGTCGGCGGCCAGCTCGTGGGCCAGGTCGTCGACCTGCCGGTCCGTGAACAATGAACCGCTGGCGTCGATGACACCGCTGTCGCCAGGCGCAGGAATCGAGCCGACGAGCTTGAAACCCCGCCGGTCGGCTTTGCGCCGCAGATCGGAGATCGCGGCAGCCCGGGTTCCGGCGCCGAAAACGAGGGTCCGGTGACGGAACACGTTCTCATCGACATTGCGCAGGAAGAAGTACCGGACCAGCAACAGCAGCAGCAACGAGATGACGATCGCGACGATTCCGAGCGTCTTCATCACGCCGGACCACGGCAGGACATTGAAGACGATCGACAACGCGATCGACCCGAGAGCAACCCCGACCAGCACACGCACGAGGGCTTCGTGGAAGTAGATCCGCTGGTGGAACTGGTACAGCCCCGTCGACACGAGGCTCAGCAACATGATGATCGAAAAGACCGATGCCTTGGGCAGCAACGAGCCATAGCGAGCCTCGCACAGCTCGACGCTACCGCAGATCAAGTAGGCAGCAACATAGACCGACGCATACAAAACCACGAGCTCACCAATGCCCAAAAGCAACAGCGGCGTGCGTATCGTCCTGTTTAGTGACCAGGCAGGCATCGTTTACTCAGAAATTGACCGATCGATATTTATTTGGATTCAACAGCTTACGCTGTGTTTATCCAGAAAATGTTAACACATAACACGGCCGTTTGACCGTTGTTCCGATTCTAGGCGTCGCTTCTCGGCGGCGACGTGATCCAGGTCTCCGTAATCGGGCACGGAAAACACGCACTGAAGCACGGTTCGAACTGTGACGCCCATCACACTGCGACAGGCGATCAGGTCGGTCGCGCGTGCATGGACCGGACCTCTATCCTCTGACGATGAGAAAGAGACTCCCTGCATTCGTCGCATTCATTGCCGCTCTCGCGGTGCTTCTGAGTTTCTCCCTGCCCGCCCGGGCCGGCAGCATCAACGCCGTCGTCAACGGCAAGTCCCATCACTTCAACTCGAGCTACGACTGGAACGAAGACAACAACGGGCTGGGCGTGGAGTATGAGTTCGCCCACCGGGGCGTATGGAAGAAAGTCGTCATGGCCAACGGCTTTCGCGACAGCAACAACGACATGTCGTACATGGCGGGCATGGGACTGCACCGGCGCCTGTTCGCAACCGACAAGCTGGCAGGGTTCTACGTCTACGCGGGGCTCAACGCATTCGTCATGACGCGCGAAGATGCGGGCAGCGACCCGTTCCCGGGCATCCTGCCGAGCCTCAGCGTCGGCAACGACAAGTTCGGCATCAACCTCACCTACCTGCCCCGCCAGGCCGTCGAGGCGACCACTAACTCCCACGTCGTCGACCCGACCCTGAGCGGCATCCTGTTCCTGCAGTTCAAAGTCAGCCTGGACCAGCTCACGCCGCAATAAAACCGCTGTAGGAGCCCGCCCTGCGGGCGACCAGGAGATAAGGGACAGTTACCTTAATTCATTCGAATTAAGGTAACTGTCCCTTATCTCCTGTCCCTT
>JBFELT010000281.1:0-3221 GCA_041552015.1 Woeseiaceae bacterium | reverse complement strand
GACTGACCACGCCATGCAAGCACCAGAAACCTTCCCGAACCAGGACGACGAAGCCGGCCTGCAGCTCAACGCCGACGGCAGTTTACGGCATCTTCTGACCCTGAAGGGGCTCGACCGGACGCTCCTCGTGCAGCTGTTGGACGACGCGCAGCGCTTCGTCAGCCCGATCGGCGAAGCTGCCGCGCGCAGCCAGTCACTGGCAGGACGCACGGTTGCCAATCTGTTTTTCGAGCCCAGCACGCGAACGCGCGCATCATTTGATCTCGCCGGGAAGCGCCTGGGAGCGGATGTATTGAACCTCGATGTGAACACGTCTTCGCGCAAGAAAGGTGAAAGCATCCTCGACATGATCTACACGTTGCAGGCCATGCGGGTCGATATCATGGTCGTCCGCGACGCTAGCGTGGGCGTGCCGGCTTACATTGCGCGGCATGTCAGTGACTACGTGAGCATACTCAATGCCGGCGAGGCAGACGTCTCGCATCCGACACAGGGGCTGCTCGACCTTCTGACCATCCGCCAGCACAAGAAGCGGTTCGATGAGCTTACGGTTACGATCGTCGGCGATATTGCCCACTCACGAGTGGCGCGGTCGACGGCACAAGGCCTGCACACACTCGGCGTCGGCGAACTACGACTCGTGTCGCCCCCGCCGCTTGCGCCCGATCCAGGAGAGATGCCGTATGCGTGCCTGTTGGATAATCTCGATGAGGGCTTGCGCGACGCCGACGTGGTTATGGCGCTGAGGATTCAGCGCGAGCGCATCGGCAGTCTCGACGGCATTCCCGGGATCGACGAATATTTTGCCAACTATGGAATCAGCCGCGAGCGCATGCGGATCGCCGCGCCCGATGCAATTGTCATGCATCCGGGGCCTATGAACCGCGGCATCGAAATCGAGTCGGCGCTTGCCGATAGTCCGGCCTCGGTCATCACACAGCAGGTTGCTAATGGCGTCGCAGTGCGCATGGCGGTACTCGAACACGTCAGCAAGTCGATGACCTGGCAGTGATCACCGCGGCCCAGGAACAGGCGCAGCGAAATCGCAATACGCTGTTCGTCGAAGACGGTGAGCTGCTGCAAATCGACTCATTCCCGAATGAGCAGTACATCATGCGCATTCGCGCGCCGAAATGTGCGGCGGCGGCGGCTCCCGGTACCTTCGTTCATGTCAGCTGCGACGTGGCATTGCCAATGCGCCGGCCTCTGTCGATCATGCGCGCTGCCGGCGACTGGATCGAGGTGCTTTACAAGGTCGTCGGCGAGGGGTTGCGGCTACTGGCCGGCAAGCGCCCGGGTGACGCCATCAGCGTCCTCGGACCGATCGGGCAGCCGTTCAGGCTGTCGACCGAGCGGCCGAATGTCGTGTTGATCGGCGGCGGCGTAGGCATTCCGCCAATGGTTTTTCTCGCCGACAGCCTGCGACGCGAAGCGGACCAGTGGCGTCCGCTGGCACTGCTGGGTTCCGAGATTCCATTCCCTTTCGACCTGCAGCCGTCGAGTCTTCCAACGCCATGGCTCGATAACGACATCACCAGCTCCATGCCATTGCTCGAGAGTTGGGGGTTCACGAGCCGGCTCTCGAGCCTGTCGGGCTTCCCCGGTTGCTATAATGGCTATGTCACCGACCTGGCCGAGCGCTGGCTGCAGGGTCTCGATCAAGAGCAACTTCAGCAAACCGAGATATTTGCCTGCGGGCCGACGCCGATGCTCAGGGCCGTCGCAGCGCTGGCCGCACGTCACTCTTTGCCGTGTCAGGTTTCACTTGAGGAGTTCATGGCCTGCGCCGTCGGTGGCTGCGCTGGCTGTGCTGTCGAAGTACTGACACCGACCGGCCCGGCGATGAAACGCGTTTGCGTCGACGGCCCCGTATTTGATGCCCAGACCGTCGTCTGGCGTTAGCCCGCGATCAGGCTCTTCCGGCCGATGCAAGACCCGCGCACCGCATTCGAACGGTACGGATAAAGTGCGAACCGCTCTCGGCCTAGCCTCCGAAGTTTATCTTGGCTTCGAGATTCGAGCGCGAGTCTGCATGCGACATCGCCTCTTCGAGAGTGACGGTACCCGCCTTGTAGAGATCCAGCAATGCTTCGTCAAACGTCTGCATGCCCTGCTCACCGCTGTCCTTGTGCGCCTCTTTTACGGCCGAAATATCGCCCTTCAGAATCAAATCCTTGACATGCGGCGTATTCAACATGAGTTCGACGGCTGCAACCAACTTCCCGCCACGGGAGCGAACGAGTCGCTGCGACAGAATCGCGCGCAGATAGTGGCCGAGGTCCATGAAGACCTGGCCGTGCTGCTCCTGGGGAAACATGTTGATGATGCGATCCAGAGTCTCCGACGCGTTGTTGGAGTGCAGGGTGCCGACGACGAGGTGCCCCGTGCCAGCCATGTCCAGCGCCGCCTGCATGGATTCTCGGTCGCGAACCTCACCGATTTGAATGACGTCGGGTGCGGCTCGCATCGCGCTCTTCAGGGCCCGCGCATATGATTTCGTGTCGAGGCCGACCTCTCGCTGGTTGACGATAGACTTTTTGTTGGGGTGCAAAAATTCAATGGGATCCTCGATCGTGATGATGTGCGATGAGGATTTCTCGTTTCGGTGGTTGATCATGGCGGCCAGCGTCGTGGACTTCCCGCAGCCTGTCGCACCGACCATCAGGATCAGGCCGCGACGCATCATGATCAGGTCCTTGAGCACCTCGGGCATCCCCAGCTCTTCGAGCGTGGGCAGCTCGGACGTGATGTAACGGAGCACCATCGCAACATTGCCACGCTGATGAAATACATTGACGCGAAACCGCCCAAGCCCTGGTTCGGAGATCGCGAAATCGATTTCAAGCTCCCGGGTAAACTGTTCGAGCTGATCTTCGTCCATCAGTTCTATGGCCGCCTGCCGGACCATCTTGGGCGTCATTTCGAGCTTGTTAACCGGCATGATCTTGCCTTCGATCTTGATTTTCGCCGGTGCATACGGCGAGAAGAACAAGTCGGACGCCTTCTTCTCGACCATCAGTTTGAACAGCGGTTTTACGTTCATTTATGCGTTCATCCGTGAGGCTCAGAATGTCCGAGCGGTGTCTTCTTCTATAATTTTCAGACTTTCTGACTGCTGATCCGCTATCGAGGAATCGCGTTTACTTTCCAGCTTGACTCGCAGACGAAGCTCGTTCTTCGAATCGGCATTGCGCATCGCCTCCTCATAGGAAATCACACCT
>JBFELT010000280.1:0-3247 GCA_041552015.1 Woeseiaceae bacterium | reverse complement strand
CACTCAGGTCAAGCCCGACGATCAGCGGGTCATGGTCTGAGGCGCGATAGGGTGAGGTCGCATCGAACAGGGCCGGGTTGCGGCCGTTCTCCAGGTTGTAATCGAGCAGCGATGGTTCGTCCGCGTTGATGTGCCACTCGATGGTCGCGCGCACCTGGGTTACAAGGCTGGCCGACGCCAGTGCGTGATCCAGGGCCCCTGCCTGGCCGTCGAATACAAACGAGTAGGGGAGTTCCTGTGATTCGACCAGGTTCGTGAACCCCGCGGCCTTGAGTACCGCTAGCGGATCCTCCTGCGTGTAGGCATTGAGGTCGCCGATGATCAGGTAGTCAGCGTCATTGCTGTTGGTCGGATCGCTCGCGATCCAGTCCGCGATTGCGCTGGCTGCGGTCGTCCGGGTCCGGTTGCAGTTTCCCTGTCCGTCACCGAGGTTCGGGTCGCCATCGGCCTCACAGGACGAACCCTTTGATTTCAGATGGTTCACAACAACGGTCAGTACGGCGCCGTTGGCGAGACGTTGGAAAGACTGTGCGAGGGCGGGTCGATTCCTGCTGTCGTCAAAACGGGGGTCGATACGACGGTCGAGAATTGCGAATGATCCCACCAGGCCGATCGTCGACGCCTTGTAAATGAAGCCGGTCTTGATCGCGTCATCGTGGATGGTGCCGGTATCAAGGTAGGAATACACGTCCGAACCAAGTCGAGCGTTCAGCGCATCGACAATCATCCGCAGCGACTCGCTGCTGTTGTTTTCGAGTTCTATCAGCCCGACGATATCGGCATCCATCAGGACCAGCGCAGACACCGACTTCGCGAGCTGCCGATCGAGTTCCTTTCTGCTGTCGGCGCCGCGACAGTTGTCCATGCCCCGGGGACCGCAGACACTCTCGCCGGTATCCACGGTCGAAAAGAAATTGAGAACGTTGAAGCTCGCGACCCTGACGTCGCCATCCACGTGCGGCCGGCCGGGGCGTGCGTTGACGGACTTGAACCGGGGATCGGCGGTCGGCATCAGCCGCCAGGTCTCGCTGCCTTTGCCCCCGCTACCGCGTGCGTAGCGCAGGTTCCCGGTCACGCCGGCAATGCTGTCGCCGGCGCGAATCGAATAGTTCTTGATGTCGCCGGCAAAAATATAGCGAACGTTCACCGGGTTGGCCGATCGCAGGCCGTCATCGAGTTCAATGCTGCGCCGCGCGATCAACGATTTGTGCGCCGCGTAGGACGCAGAGTCCGGCGCCTTCGAATTGGTGAACTGATACAGGCGGCCGCCCTGCGACAAGCTCACCGAGCCGAACTGCTCGAGGTCCCGAAGATTGCTGACGGTCAGGGTTTGCGGCAAGCGGATCAGCATGCCTTCGTAGCGCTCGAGATCGGCGACGAGATCGCCGTCGCTGTTGATGTTCGTGCCCGCCGTCGGCAGGCTGATGTCGGTGGCCGAAACGGCGCCGCTCCCGACGACCCGGACGGCCGCGTCGGAGATCTGCGTCTCGCCGAAGTACTCGTTGACGGTGCCGGTGACCGTCACGCGGTCGCCAACGTTAACGTCCGTTGCGGGCCTGTTGCCCTCGAAAACAAAGATTCCGTCCGACGTGGAAGCGTCGGCATCCGGCGTTTCGTCCTGGATGAAGAAGCCGCCAAGATTGCTGGCCTCGTCCGCGTCGTTTTCCTGAAAATCGCCGCTGACGATGCCGGTGACGGTAACGATCTGGCCGGCAAGCGGGCTGGCATCGCCTCCACCCTGCACGTCGGCAATGGAAACCGTGCCCGGTGGCGGCGTTTCCGCTACTTCGGCGGGCGCGCCATTACCGGCATCACAGGCGGCGAGGGATGAGAGGGCCAAAAGGAAAACAAGGACGATCAGGGTCTGTCGCATCCGGTCATTGTAACCTCGGCACGGTCCTAGCCCATATCGAACAGCAGGAACTCCGCCTCGCTGGTGGCGCTTATCCTGAGTTTTCGCTCGCCTTCGATCTGCGCGCCGTCTCCGGCGGCCAGCGGGCGACCGTTTACCTCGATGTCGCCGCGAACCAGCTGTACGAAAGCCTTGCGATCGCTGTCGAGATCCAGGACCGTTTCTTTGCCCGCTTCGAGGACGCTGGCGTACAGATTGACATCCTGGTGGATAGTGACCGAGCCATCCTTGCCGTCGCGCGAGCCGACCAGGCGCAGGCGATTGAGCTTGTCCTCGCGCGTAAAGCGCGTTTGCTCGTAACCGGGCTGCAGTCCTTTTTTCTCCGGATAGATCCAGATCTGAAGCAAATGCAGCTCTTCGTCGGGAGAGTGATTGAATTCGCTGTGCTGGACACCCGTGCCGGCCGTCATCCGCTGCACCTCCCCGGGCGTAATGATCGTGCCGTTGCCCATGCTGTCCTTGTGTTTGATCGCGCCATCGATAACGTAAGTAATGATTTCCATGTCGCGATGCGGATGTGTGCCGAAGCCCATCCCGGGAGCGATGCGGTCTTCGTTAATGACGCGCAGGCTCCCGAATTCGACGCGTTCCGGGTTGTAGTAGTCGGCAAACGAAAACGTGTGCTTTGCGCGCAACCAGCCGTGATCCGCCGCACCGCGCGTCTCGGATTGAATGATCTCGAACATCGTCGCTACCCTCCGCAATCTCAGGCGGCGTGCGCCGAAAGATGGATCAAGTCTGCAATACGCGAGCGCGCCGCGTCCATCGCTTCGTCGGCCCGGCTGTTCAGCCGGTCGGCCGCAATGAATTCGACGTCGGTGATGCCGATGAAGCCCAGGGCATGTCTGAGGTAGGGCGTCGCGAAATCCACCGGGCTGCCGACAGGGACACCGCCCGTTGCGACAACGACGTACGCTTTCTTGCCTTCGAGCAGGCCCCGCGGACCGTCTTCCGTATAGCGGAATGTCAGGCGCGCTCGCGCGACCATATCGATCCAGGCTTTCAGGGATGCCGGGATCGTGAAATTGTAGATCGGCGTGCTGATCACCAGAACGTCTGCGTTCTTCAGCTCCGCGACGAGCGAATCGGAAAACGCGAGTGCCTCGCGGTGCTCGCCGGTCCGCGCCTCTTCCGGGGTGAAGTTTGCCTCAACCCACGCTTCGTCGACGAAGGGTATGCCGGCCGCGAGGTCGCGGCGCACAATCCGGACATTGCCATAGCGGTCGACAAGGGCGTCAACCAGGTTGCGCGACAGCGCGCGGCTGGCCGATTCGGCGCCCCGGGCACTGGCACTCACCTCGAGTACCTTGAGTGGATTGCTTTTCATCGTTTTAT
>JBFELT010000279.1:0-3257 GCA_041552015.1 Woeseiaceae bacterium | reverse complement strand
CCGGTCTCAGTCATTGTGCGTCCATCTCGCACTTCGACACGTCCGGTTTCGATGTTCTTGTTGCCTTTCTCCACAAGGAGGTTACCTTCGCGAATGGTGTCAAGGGCGGCCTCCCAGCGCCTGCCAATGGCTTTCAACTGCCTGGCTTCATCGGCCCTGGAAGTTGGTGTTGCCTCCGTGCCATTGACCACGTTTTCGTAATCGACACGACATCTCAGTAGCTGCTCGCTACCTGCGCGGATCTTCGCCTCACCGTCGCGTATCTGGCGTCTTGCCTCGACCATGCGTGTCTCGCCTCTCTTGATCAGCCGTTCGCCATTGCGCGCCAAATCCTGGCCTTGCGTCCACATGGCATCGGGATCACCTGCCAGCGCCGCGTCGCTGAGCGTCGTCTCTGTGGATGTGACACAGCCGGCTCCCATCGACAAGCCGATCAACAGCGTCGCGATGCAAAAAGCATTCGTCAGTCGATTTGAGTAATTCAATTCTTCGCTCCCACTGCAACGCTGGAGACGGGTTGCCCGGGCTGGCGCCGCCACGTGACGTGGACGCAAACGGACCCCCTGATCTTACTAGAACGACACTAAAAGATATAAGCAGAAAAAATTGACGATCTATCAAGAATTTTTTATTAAATACCCTGTCGCCCGTGGCCCTGGCGGGCTACAGGCGGCTGCCACCAGCTGATGGCTGCATGCGGGTGTATGATGCAGCGCCACGCGGTCGGCGCTCCGATCGAGAATCCCCGGCCAGAGAATCGCAAAATGCCCAAGCCCAACGCCAGTCCCGGGAGCAGCAGCTTTCGTGATCTGAATCTTGCCGCGCCACTCGTACAGGCGCTGGATGAAATCGGCTATGAGACGCCCACGCCGATTCAGAGCCAGGCGATCCCACACTTGCTGGCAGGTCTGGACCTGCTTGGCCATGCGCCGACAGGAACCGGCAAGACTGCCGCGTTTGCATTGCCATTGCTGTCCCGGATCGATCTGCGGAACAGCCAGGTGCAGGTGATGACGCTGACGCCGACGCGTGAGCTGGCGATCCAGGTTGCCGAGGCCTTCCAGCGCTACGCCTCACGAATGAAAGGATTTCACGTACTGCCGATCTACGGTGGCCAGGAATACTCCGGCCAGATAAGGCAGCTGAAACGCGGCGTGCACGTGGTCGTCGGCACGCCTGGCCGGATCATGGATCACATGCGCAAGGGCACGCTGAAACTTGGCGGCCTGCAGGCACTGGTGCTCGACGAGGCCGACGAGATGCTGCGCATGGGTTTCATCGACGAAGTCGAGTGGATTCTCGAACAGACGCCTGAACGACGGCAGATGGTATTGTTCTCGGCGACCATGCCGCCCCAGGTTGAGCGCATCGCTCGCCGGCATCTGCACGAGCCGCAGGAAATCTCGATCAAGGCCCGTACGGCAACGGCCGAAACGATTCGCCAGCGCTACTGGCAGGTCGGCGGCTTGCACAAACTCGACGCCCTGACGCGAATACTGGAAGTCGAGCCTTTCGATGCCGTACTCATTTTCGTGCGCACGAAGACAGCGACAACAGAGCTCGCAGAACGACTGGAGGCCAGGGGTTACGCCGCGTCCGCCATGAACGGTGACATGGCGCAAAATCATCGCGAGCAGACGGTGGAGCGCCTGAAAAAAGGCACCCTCGATATTCTGGTCGCGACCGATGTCGCGGCGCGCGGTCTCGACGTCGATCGAATCAGCCATGTCATCAACTACGACATCCCATACGACACCGAGGCCTATATTCACCGCATCGGTCGGACAGGGCGTGCCGGTCGTACGGGCGACGCCATCCTCTTTGTTGCCCCGCGTGAACGTCGCATGCTGTATGCGATCGAAAAGGCGACGCGGCAAAAAATTGCGCCGCTCACCCTGCCGACGACGGAAACCGTCAACAACAAGCGCATCGCCGATTTCAAGCAGAAGATCAGTGATACGCTCGCGTTGGGCGAGCTGGCGTTCATGCAGGGCCTCGTCGAGCAATACCGGCAGGAACACGACGTGCCGGCGATCGAGATCGCTGCGGCGCTGGCGAAGCTCTCGATCGGCGAGCAGGCGATGCTGCTGGAGCCCGACAGCGATCGGCCCATCCGAAAATTCAAAGAAGCAAAGTCAGCCAGGGAATCGGGCAAGCGCCCGCAGGGGCCGAATCGACGGACGGCCGGTTCCCGCCAGCCCGATGCCGACAAGGAGCGCTACCGCATTGAAGTCGGCCACAAGCACGGCGTGAAGCCCGGCAATATCGTTGGCGCGATCGCTAACGAAGCGGGGCTGGACGGCGAGCATATTGGCAGCATCGAGATCGACACCGAGTTCAGTCTTGTCGATCTCCCGGTCGGCATGCCGAAAGACATCTTCATGGACCTCAAGAAAGTCCGGGTATGCGGCGTGCCGTTGAGAATATCCCGCCATGACGCCAAGAATCGACCGTCAAAAGCGAGGCACAAATCGGGGAAACCGAAGGCCGCTCGGAAAATGCCGAAGGCTGCCAACAGAAAAAAACCGGCTCGCTAGAAAGCCTGCGTGGCTACTTCTTCTTCCACTGCCCACCGGGATCCTGATAGTAATGACCGGGAGCGGTTCGCTGTACAGCGAGCTCGTAGAATCGAAAAGCGACCTGGGCCACGGTCACGCCGGTCTTCTCGGCGGTTTCTTCGAACTGGTCTTTGCGTTTGCCATTGACGTCGGCAACGAGCGCGCGAACCTCGGCGCTGGCCGGCGACTGCAGCGCGACGATATAACCCGTATTGGCTTCGCCCACCAGGCCCTGTTCCTTGGCGTCACGTATGTCGATGGCCCAGGCATTCTGCAGCAATAGCAACAGCCCGATGGCCGCAATAGTCTTCTTCATCGTCATCATCCTCAAAATACGCCGCTTTCTTCCGAGAACAGGCCCTCGAGATCCTTGTCAACCTGAAGCCGAATATTGTGTTCGATCTTGACGTTGAGATTAATCTCGATGGGCTTGTCCGGGGCCTCGACTTTGACGGTCGGATTACAGCCCGCTAGGAAGGAAAGCAGAACGATCAGTGCAATGGCAGGTTTCATGGTTTCACCGGGTCTCTCAATTCGCCTTGTTGACTAGCTTACCTCAAGCACGGCGCGCCAGATAGCAACGATCGTTACCGGCCCAGCCGCTTTTCGAGGACATCCTCGACAGCCCTGGCCGCGCGCAGGCTTCTCAGCATCTGCGGTATGTTGTTCTCCACGCCCAGGTTCAGAACCACCGGCCTT
>JBFELT010000278.1:0-3272 GCA_041552015.1 Woeseiaceae bacterium | reverse complement strand
GCCGTGGGCAAGGCGCTCGGGCTGGACCTGGTCGAGGTGAAGAACTGGAACTGCTGCGGCGCGATGGAGGTGAAGAACGTCGACCCGAAACTGCAGACCTACCTGTCCTCGCGGGTCATGTCGACGGCGGCGAACGAGATGGACATGGATGTGGTGATGGCGCCATGCAATGGCTGCTACCACAATTTGAAGAAGGCCGAATACGATCTCAAGCACGACCCGGAGTCGGTCGAGGTGGTTGATCGCCTCTCGAAGAAAGCGGGGCACAAGACTTACGAGTCCGGCCAGGTCGAGACCATTCACGCGCTCGACTGGATCCGGGATACGATCGGCGAAGACGGCCTGAAGGCGCGCGTCAAGAATTCGCTCAGCGGCATCAAGATCGCCAACTACTATGGCTGCATGTACACGCGGCCGCGGCATATCTTCCCGGAGAAGGACCAGGGTCCGGGCAGCGAGTCGACCTCCAAGCCGCATTTCATGGATGACCTGCTGGCCGCCGCCGGCGCCGAGAATGTCGACTTTCCTCTGAAGACGGCCTGCTGCGGCGGCGCGCATACGCTGTCGGACAGCGACCTGTCGACCAAGCTCGTGCTCAACATCTTGAAAACGGCGAAGCTGGCCGGCGCGGACGTGATCGCAACCGAATGTCCGACCTGTCATTCCGGCCTGGAAATGCACCAGATCCGGGCGGAGAAGACGCTGGGCGAAAAAGTCGATATCAAGATCCTGTATTTTACGCAGCTGCTCGGCATGGCGCTGGGCCTCAAGGCGAAGAAAGTCGGCGTTCACGAAAACATTTCCGATTCGATCAGGTTCCTGAAAGAAAGAGGCCTGGGATGAGGACGCTCCTGGAGCTGGAAAGGGTCTTCGACGGGGCGCTTGCGACACCCGACATCGCGGCTTCGGCGGCCGAGTTGTTAAGGGCGAGCGAGGAGGTGATCGAGCACTGGGTGACGGCCCGGGGCGAGGATCCCACGACGGAGACCCGCGAGGGATTTCGGCTGCTGGCCCTGCATCGGCAGGGGGCAAAAGGCGACCCCAGTTTCAACGCCTGTCGCGAGACCTGTCGCGAGATCGCCTATCACTACAACCTGATAACACTACAGCCCGAACATACGGATACTACGGATCGCCTGGAAATGATGAAAATGATATCTAGGCACCTGTATTTGTTTATCAGCGGCAAGATGCAGGTCGCCGAACTCGGCGAGTTCTGCTGCTCGGCGAAGCCGATACGTTCCGCTGACGCCGCAACTTCAACGCAAAAGGAAGCCTGATTATGCCATCTGTACGCGGATGTAATCTGCCCGACGACCTGCTCTATGACGTTGACAACCATATCTGGTTTTCCGAAGTCGGCGACGGCACGGTGAAGATCGGAATGACGGCTGTGGCGACGGCGATGTCCGGCCGACTGGTCGCTTTCACCCCGAAACGCGTGGGCCGTTCGGTTCGAGCCGGCAAGTCCTGCGGAACGCTGGAATCCGGCAAATGGGTTGGCCCTGCGAAGTCCGCGGCGGGCGGCGAAGTCGTTGCGGTTAACGATGCCATGGTCGACGAGCCCAGTATCGCCAACGATGACCCTTACGATGCCGGCTGGCTGCTGATTCTGAAGCCTGAGGACTGGGATTCCGTCAAGGGCACGCTCGTCGTCGGCGCCGATGTCGCTGGGCCCTATGAGGCGAAAATGGATTCGGAAGGATTTGGAGGCTGTGCTTGAACAGTGAGGCGAATGCTGAAGTAATGGCGGACAACGCGGCGCACATGCAGGAATTACACGATATGGCGTCGCATGCCGTCGAACTCCTGAAGGCCATGGCCAACGAGTGGCGCTTGATGATTCTCTGCCAATTGGCAGAGGGCGAAAAGACCGTCAGCGAGCTTCAGTCCTGCCTGGGCCTGAGTCAGTCAGCGCTGTCGCAACATCTCGCCATACTGCGACGCGAGAAAATCGTGCGCTCGCGAAAGCATGCGCAGTCGGTCAGCTACTCCTTGTCGGGGGAGGACGCGACCCAGGTAATGAAAACATTGCACGACGTATTCTGCGCCGAGCAGGGAGAAAAGAAATGAACGTTTTGAAACCACGAGTGTTCGCCGTGCTGATAGCGACGATCATGTTCGTATTCAGCGGATCCGCGCTGGCGACGAACGGCTATTTCACGCACGGTGTGGGCGCACAGTCCAAATCGATGGCAGGCACAGGCGTCGGCTCCAACGAGAATATGGGTCCGATCATGGGTGCCTCCAATCCGGCGTTGACAGTTTTTGCCGGGGATGATTGGGAAGTCGGTCTTTCCATCTTTAGTCCACGTCGTAGCTATGTTGCGTCACCCAGCCAGGTCAACGGCAGTTTTGGGGCCTTTACAATCGGTCCAGGTGAGTATGACAGCAGCAGCGAGTGGTTCCCGATTCCGTATGTTGCGAAAAGCTGGAGAATGGCTAACGAAAACACACTTACCTTCCTGTTCTATGGCCGCGGAGGTATGAACACCGATTGGGATAACTCGGACGCAACGGCGTTGCTGGACCCGACGGGTGCCGGCGGAACAGGCATTTCATTGCCGGGAACATTCGGCGGTGGCAAGGCAGGCGTAGACTTATCGCAGGCGTTTTTGAGCGTGAGCTACGCTGGCATGTCGTCCGACAAATTCGCGTGGGGCATTGGCCCGGTCCTCGCGTTCCAGGTTTTCGAAGCTAAGGGAGTCGCAAATTTCACTGGCTTTACCCACACGTTTGCTTCATCGATCGTCAGTGGTGGTGGTCCGGTCCCTGTATCTACATTAACGGACAACGGCCACGATACCTCTGTCGGTTGGGGCCTGGCCGGCGGCATCTGGGCCGGCCTGTCCGACACAGTCAGTGTCGGTCTCGCCTATCAATCCAAAATGTCGATGGGTGAGTTTGACGACTATTCGGACCTGTTTGCCGAAGATGGCGGATTCGATATTCCCTCCAGTATCAAGGCGGGTATCTCGTTCGTCGCCAGCGATGCGCTACGGGTCAATTTCGATATAGAGCATATCGGGTACAGCGACATCGGCTCGGTAGGTAATCCATTGGTGAATATTCTTGGCTGCCCGACTGCAGGTCAGGGCGGCACGAACCTGGAAAATTGCCTCGGCGGCGCTGCTGGTGCGGGTTTCGGCTGGGACGACATGACCGTGTTTAAGCTGGGCTTTGCATGGCAGTCCGACGCCAAGAATACCTGGCGCTTCGGTTATAGCTATGGCGAGCAGCCAATTCAACCGGCTGACGTTTTGTTCAACATT
>JBFELT010000277.1:0-3319 GCA_041552015.1 Woeseiaceae bacterium | reverse complement strand
GTCCAAAACGCTGGCGCGTTTTGTCGAACCAGCTGTCCGATTCCTCCACAGGAACTACAAAACAAACAAAAGACCCGCACAAGGCGGGTCCGTTGTTTGTTTGGTACTCCCTAGGGGATTCGAACCCCTGTTACCGCCGTGAGAGGGCGGCGTCCTAAACCACTAGACGAAGGGAGCGGAGTCGTCACCGGTGCTGCCGACCGGGGGCGCTATTATACGGCCCGATGTCAAATGCTCAAGCGGCTTTTGGGCGAATATTGCCAGCCAGCCGGTACGTCGCGGTAGTGGGCTGCTATGATACGGCGAATTTTAACGTCCGCAGGCAGAAAACCATTTGAAGAACACCGGGAATCCGGAATCCAAAGCGCCGAAGATCATCCCCCGGGCCGCGCACAACGTTTCTCGAAAAGAGTTCTCCAAGAGCGCCCTGAAGGTCTTGTACCGGCTGGACAAGGCCGGCTACCAGGCGTTTCTGGTGGGCGGCTGCGTGCGCGACGCGATGCTCGGGCTGCACCCGAAAGATTTCGACGTTGCGACGAATGCGACGCCGGATGAAGTGCGCGCACTTTTCGGTAATTGCCGCCTGATCGGTCGCCGGTTTCGGCTGGCACACGTCCGCTTCGGTCGGGAAATTATCGAGGTAGCGACGTTTCGCGCCGCAGCCAATCACGCCGATGACGATGTGGAGCACGATCACGAAGGCCGTATTCTCCGCGACAACGTCTATGGCACCATCGACGAAGACGTGTGGCGTCGCGATTTCAGCTGCAATGCGTTGTACTACAACATCGCCGACTTCACGATCTGGGACTATGCCGGCGGCGTCGAGGATGTCGAGCGCCGTCAGCTGGTACTGATCGGCGATCCCGAGCAGCGGCTGCGCGAAGACCCGGTGCGAATGTTGCGAGCCGTGCGCTTCGCGGCGAAGCTGGACTTTACGATCGATGCGGCGGTCATCCAGGCGATACACCACCAGGCGCAGCTGCTATCCAATGTGCCGGCCGCAAGGCTGTTCGACGAGTTCCTCAAGCTTTTCCAGTCCGGGCACGCCGAGCGGACCTTCGATCTGCTGCGCGAGCATCACCTTTTCGCGGAGATGTTCCCGGCGACGGAACAGGAGCTGTTGGCGGACGACGGCTTCATGAAGTTCGTCCGTGCCGCGCTAAAGAATACGGATCGTCGTGTGCAGGAAGGAAAATCGATTACACCGATGTTCCTGCTCGGCGTCTTTTTCTGGTTGCCTGTGCAGAAGCTCGCGGCGATTCGCCGTGCCGAGGAAAAAGTGCCAGAAACACAGTCGCTCAGCCTTGCCTCGTATGACATCGTTGCCCAGCAACAGCGGCGTATCTCGATACCCCGTCGCTTTACCGCGCCTATGCGAGAGATGCTCGCGCTGCAGCCGCGTTTTCTGCAGATGCACGGCCGACGGGCGATGAAGCTGCTCGAGCATCGTCGTTTTCGTGCGGCCTATGATTTCATGCTGCTGCGGGCCGAAACAGGCGAGATCGATGCCGAGGTGGCGCGGTTCTGGACGGAAGCGCAGACGCAATCGGCCGAAAAGCGAGCCGAGATTTTTCAGCTCGACGCGCAGCCTCAAAAGAAGCGTCGCCCGAGAAGTCGGCGGCGGCGCAAGAAGTCCTCCCAGGACTCCTGAGCAGGAGCGCCCGGGTATGTCTACCGTGGAGAACACCCACTGGCTGCCGGCCTACGTCGGTCTCGGCAGCAATTTGCGGGGGCCTGCCGCGCAGCTCGACTGCGCTTTCGACCTGCTCGCAGCGATACCGGAAACGCGGCTTATCGCGCGTTCTGGCCTGTACCGGTCGGCGCCTTTCGGCGGCATAGAGCAGCCCGACTTCGTCAATGCCGCCGCCGCATTACTGACTCGGCTTCCGGCCATGGAATTGCTCGCCGCGCTGCTTGAAATCGAAACGCGGCGAGGCCGCGAACGCGGCAACGTGCGCTACGGACCGAGAGTGCTGGATCTGGACCTGCTGGTATACAGTAGTCAGACGATCGAGCAACCGGACCTGGTCGTTCCCCACCCGGGCATTGCAGAGCGAAATTTTGTATTGTTGCCGCTCAGGGAGATAGCGCCCGGATTGGTGATCGTCGGGCTGGGCCGGATCGATAAGATTCCGGTAAACCTGGATGAACCAAGAATATCGCGCATCGCCTGAAGGAATTCCGTGCCCCTAAGCCAGCTGCAACAATCCGGAGGTTCATCGCGATATATCGCGATCGAAGGACCGATCGGCGTTGGCAAGACCGCGCTGGCGCGCAGACTCGCCGACAGTCTGTCGGCACATCTGGTTCTCGAGGAAGTAGAGGAAAACCCGTTCCTCGAGCGTTTCTACCGCGATGGCCGCGCGGCGGCACTACCCGCGCAGATGTTCTTCCTGTTCGCGAGGGCGCGGCAGATCGAAGATCTGAGGCAATCCGACCTGTTTGCCAGTGTTCAGATATCCGACTACCTGTTCACGAGGGACCGACTGTTTGCGGAGCTGAACCTCGATTCGGAGGAGCTCAAACTTTACGACCAGATCGTCGAAAACCTGGGTGTCGATGCGCCGGTACCCGATCTCGTCATTTATCTGCAGGCGTCCGTCGATGCGATAATGAGTAGACTGGCACGGCGCAACTCGCGTTACGACAGGTTCGTGGATCGGAATTACGTCGAGGGGCTCACCGAGGCGTATGCGCGGTTTTTCCATGCCTACGACGAAGGTCCGCTGCTGATTGTGAATGCCTCGGATATCGATCCCGTCAACAACGAGGCCGACTACGAGCAGCTATTCCAGCAAATTGAGCGAACGACGGGTGGGCGGCATTTCTTCAATCCCGTCGCTGCCGCAATCGCGTAACAGGCACCCGAAATGTATACACAACTCGAACAACGCAGCATGCCGGAGCCGCCCGTCAATATTTCCACGCTGAGGAAAATGAAAAAGGAGGGCGAGCCGATCGCCTGTCTGACGGCTTACGACGCGAGTTTCGCGTCGCTCGTCGATGCCGCGGGAACCGACCTGGTGCTGGTAGGCGACTCGCTGGGCATGGTCATTCAGGGGCACGACACGACCGTGCCGGTGACGGTAGACGATATCGTCTACCACTCTCGCATTGTCAGGCGCGGATTGCGGCGCGCATTCCTGATGGCCGATATGCCGTTCATGAGCTACTCGAAGCCGGGCCAGGCGCTCGATAACGCCGTGCGCCTGATGCAGGAGGGCGGTGCAATGATGGTCAAGCTCGAGGGCGGGGACGGGCAGATCGAAATCGTCGAGCATCTCGCACGACACGATATTCCAGTGTGCGCGCATCT
>JBFELT010000276.1:0-3323 GCA_041552015.1 Woeseiaceae bacterium | reverse complement strand
TTTGGCGAGAGCGCTGTGCATTCGGAGTCCGGCGGTCGCCGATTGCAACGACCGGGGAACGATGAGCCCGTCCCGAACTGTGCGTTGTCGACCGGTTCTGCTGTTTTACTGGAGAACGAGCGGCGTCCTGAGCGTTGTCTCGAGCAATGTGCCCCGTGGCACATTTATGCTTGCGCCCGCGGTCAGAATCGAAACGCCAGCACCAACTTTCGCGCCGGTTCTTGCGCCCTTGCTGCCGTCGATCAGGCCGCCTATGGCAGCAGCCCGCGCGGTGCGTGCCACGGTGCGGCCGCCTTCGCCACTCGTCTGCGAATTCAGTGCCGTGGTCGCTATCGGAAACAACTGGTCGTCGATCATGATGTCGGTGAACTCCATGGACAGCTGCGATGAGCCCGCCACGTTACCGGACCGGCTGGCTGCCGAAATGACGCCGTGCACGAAGGTTCCGCGCGGCGCAACCGTGACGCCGTCAACGACGATCGCACCCTCGAGCTGGCCGCGGAAGCGGTGGCCGGCACCGTGCTGACGGGTGTCGACGGTTTCGACGGTGCGAATGACGAGCCGCGTGCCGGCCGGTACCGTAATGTATGCAGGCTGGGGCGCGGCCGCAGCAGCGGTCTCGACGCCACTGCTGAAATAAACTCCGATGACCTGGTTTTCCGGAAAGGCCTCGATGCCGTCACCGGGGTCGAACATGATGATGCCGTTGCTGCTGCCGACAAAATCACCTTCGAGTATCGTGCCGTCGGCAAGTTCGATCGTATCCGCCATGAGCGGCAGGCCGGCCAGCGTAGCGAGTGAGGCTGTCAATAATATTAAAATCCGTCGCATTGTTACCGCTCCAAATCCACAGGGTCCAGAAAGTGATGGCCGGCAAGTATACCGAATTCGTTCGCCCCGGCATTATTGGTGGGAACGCCGGCGGCGAAATTGCGCCGTACCTTGCGTGTGGATGGGCTTCAGGTAGTATGCGGTCAACAGGGGCTGCGCGCCCGCAGTCAATATGCAAATCACTGATCAAGGAGTTATGGCGATGGCTATAAAAACAGCCTTCCTGGTAGCGGTGGCGGCGGTCACGTTGTCCTTAACGGGCTGCGCATCCGGATTCAAGGCAACATACGATTATGATCCGGCGCACGACTTCACCGGCCACCAGTCCTGGGCCTGGATTTCCAAGAATCCGATGACGGTCGGCGCAACCAATCGCATCCCGAATCCTCTGCTCGAGCCCCGCATCATGGAGGCGATCGAGGATAATCTTGCCGTGAAAGGCTTCAATAAGGTTGACGACCCCGAATCGGCCGACTTCGTCGTGGCGTTTACGGTTGGCTCGCGCGAGGAAATCAAGGTCGACACCTACCCCTCGATGTACGGCGGCTACGGTTATCCGCGAGGCTGGGGCGGTGCGTATTACGGCATGGGCTATGGCACCGAGACCACGGTTCGCCAGTACCAGAAGGGCATGCTCGCAGTCGATATTTTTGACGTCGCCGAGCGCAGGCCGATGTGGCACGGTGTTGCGACCAAGTCGATAACGGAATCGGATCGTAAGAAGATGGACGAGACGGTTGACGCGGCCGTAACCGCTGTCCTCGAGGGTTTCCCGCCCATGTAGGCAGGTGCTTGAGCGCCAGGCAATTCAGGGGCAACACGTGATGAAGTTCCCAGGGCGTTTTCAGCCGCAGCGGCTCTTGGCGGCGTGGTTGCTTGTTACCGCGAGTCCCGCGGTCGGGCAGGAAGTCACCGAAATTCCGTTTTTCGGCGCGCCGGCGGGCACCGCAGCACTCGGCGGCGGCCTGCGCTTCGGCCAGAGTCCGTATTTAGCGACTGATAACGAAGATCAGCGCCAGTTCGACCTGATCCCGCTATACCTCTATGAGGGGAAGTACCTGTTCGCCAGGGGGACCTCGGGTGGTGTGCATGTCATCCGTAACGACGCGTTCGAGGTCAACCTCTATACGCGTTACCGGTTCCAGAAACTCGATCCTGACAGCAACGAATTCTATGCGGGTCTCGAAGAGCGAAAACAGTCGCTCGATGCCGGCGTTGAAGTCGCTCTGAGGCAGAGCTGGGGAGAGATCAAGCTCGACTGGGTGGCTGATACGCTCAATCGACATAATGGCCAGGAACTGCGGTTCGCGTACCGCTATCGTTTCGAGATGGGCCCATGGTCGTTCTCGCCGTTTGTCAGCTGGACCTGGCAGGACGCTAACCTGACTGACTATTACTTCGGCGTCAGCGATTCGGAAGCAACGCTCGAACGCCCTGCGTACCGGCCGGGCGAGTCCCAATGGGTCGGTTTCGGGCTGAATTCTTCCTGGCAGCTTACCGATCGCATCGTGTTTTTCGGCAACGTTGCTTTCGGCGGCGCGGATGCCGCGGTCGTCGACAGTCCACTCGTCGAGGAGGACAGTTTCTCCAGCGTGTTCGTCGGCGGCACCTATCTGTTCGGCAATGCGCGCAAGCCCGACTACATCATGGACGAGGAACGTTTCGGCGAATGGTCGTGGCGGGTGAATTACGGCTACCAGGCCGACGGCAATATCGTGAGCGAAATCGACCAGGGCGACTTCAGCAAAAGCTCGGTTGCCGACACCAATATTGCGGGTCTCACGTTCAGTAAACTGCTGTCCCAGGGAGATCGCGTTGACTTCCTCGGGCGCGTGGCATTGTTTCGGCACTATGAAGAGGACGAGGGCAACGGAAACTTCACGAGCTACGCCGCTTACATCATGGCGATGGGCAAAGGCTATTCGCCGTGGAGCAAGCAGGAAATGTTCCGCTGGGGCTTCGGCTTCGGCATGTCATACGCCGAAACCGTGCCGATCGCCGAGCAGCGCAAGCAGGCTGCCAAGGGCGACAACACGGCACACTTCCTGAACTATCTCGAAATGACCGTCGATTTTCCGCTGCGGAGGGTCACGAAGACGCGGTGGCTTCAGCGTTGCTATGCGGGATTGTCCATCGTGCATCGCTCAGGGATTTTTGGCACCTCTGACCTCCTGGGTGACGTGTCGGGCGGCTCCGACTGGATTACGGCGCACCTGGAGTGCATACAGTGATGCAGCGATCTGTTGTCGGCCTGGCCGCCCTGTTACTGACGGGTCTGCCCGTGTCTGCCGATTGGGAGGCTGATACGGGTGACAAGGTCCAGGTAAAGGCAGAGCAAGCGATCGCCGATTTCCGCGAGCGGCTGCCGCGGACCGAACAGTATTTCGAGCAGGCGTATGGCTTCGCAATATTTCCGTCGGTGACGCGAGTAGGCTTCGGTTTCGGCGGCGCCTATGGCAAGGGTGTCGTGGTTGAAACCGACCGCACGGTCG
>JBFELT010000275.1:0-3352 GCA_041552015.1 Woeseiaceae bacterium | reverse complement strand
TGGCCTGCCGCGCGACCGCGCAAGACGAAGGACAAACATGCCGATAACAATTGACTGCTTCAAGGCCTACGATATCCGTGGGCAGATCCCGAACCAGCTGAACCCCGATGTCGCCTACCGTATCGGCAATGCGACCGCCAGTTACCTGAAGGCAAAGAAAATGGTTGTCGGGCGCGACATTCGCCTGTCCAGCAAGGAACTGACCGACGCTGTCGCGAAGGGCATTCAGGATGCTGGCGCCGAGGTCATGGACATCGGTCTGGGCGGCACCGAGATGGTGTACTTCGCGACTTCCTATCTCGAGGCAGACGGCGGCATCATGGTCACCGCCAGTCACAACCCGGCCGACTACAACGGCCTAAAGGTGGTGCGGGAAGAGGCGAGACCGGTGAGTGCCGACTCGGGCCTTGTCGATATTCGCAAGCTGGCGGAAAGCGATGAGCGCAGGAAGGCGAAAAAGCGCGGCATCCGTGCGCCGGTCAACATATTCAAACCTTACATCGATCACTTGCTGGGCTACGTCGAGGTCGGCGCGCTGAAGCCCCTGAAGCTGGTCGTCAATCCTGGCAACGGTGGCGCCGGCATCGCCATGGATGGCCTGAAGAAAGCTCTGCCGTTCGAGTTCATAGACGTGAACTACAAGCCGGATGGCACCTTCCCCAATGGCATCCCCAACCGCATGTTGCTGGAAAACCAGTCCGTCACATCGCAGGCCGTGGTCGAGCACGGGGCCGACATGGGCATAGCGTGGGACGGGGACTTCGATCGCTGCTTCCTGTTCGACGAGAATGGCCTTTTCATCGAGGGCTATTACATCGTCGGACTGCTTGCGGAAAGCATCTTGAAGAAGAATCCAGGCGGCAAGATCGTTCACGATCCTCGCATGACGTGGAACACGCTGGATATCGTTAAAGCGTCCGGCGGCGAAGCGGTCAAGAGCAAGTCGGGACACAGTTTCATCAAGGAAACAATGCGCGAGGTCGATGGCGTCTACGGCGGCGAAATGAGCGCGCACCACTATTTCCGCGATTTCTCCTACGCCGACAGCGGCATGATCCCCTGGCTGCTGGTTGCGGAATTACTGTCAACGACCGGCAAGTCGCTGTCGCAACTCGTCGGCGAGCGCATGGCGATGTACCCGGCCAGCGGCGAGATCAACCGCAAGGTCGAGGATGCGGCGGCGACATTGCGGAAACTTCACGACACCTATGCCGAGGCCGCGCTGGAGGTCGACGACACGGACGGCTACAGCTTCGAGTTTTCCGACTGGCGCTTCAATATCCGCATGTCGAACACGGAACCGGTAGTGAGGCTCAACGTAGAGACGCGGGCGGACCCGGCGCTGTTGAAGGCGAAGACGGCCGAGGTACTGGCGATCCTGGAATCGTAAAGCGGTCGCGCGCCGGGGCGCGCTCCTACAATCCGGCGCGTTTCTTCAGGGCAGCGACGGCGCGACTCGCCGTTTTGCCATCCCACAGCGGCGGGCACTTGCCCTTGTGCCACTTGCCGTCGAGAACCAGCTTGAGGTTTTCGGCGAGACAGCGCGCATCGACCAGCTTGTTGGTGCCCATTGTCATCGTGATCGGACGTTCCGTATTCTCGCGCAGCGTCAGGCAGGGTATCCCGAGATAGGTCGTCTCTTCCTGCAGGCCGCCCGAGTCGGTTATGACGGCGCGTGCGCCGGTAACGAGGCTCATGAAGCGAATGTACGGGACCGGTTCGAGCAAGCGGATGTTGGGAGCGTCGTCCAGCTCGCCCTTGAGTCCGAATTTTTCCAGGCCGTTGATCGTACGCGGATGGGCGACAAAGACGATTGGCAGGGATTTCGACGCTTCCAGTAACGCGTCGACGATGGGTTTCAGTGTTTCGAGAGCATCGACGTTCGATGGACGATGCAGCGTAACGAGCGCGTACTCACCCTGCGTCAGGCCGAGCTCTGTGGCGGTGTTCGCTTTCTCGATGCCTTCGCGCAGCATCTCGAAGGAATCGATCATGATATTGCCGATAAGGTCGATCTTGTCTTTCGTGACCCCCTCGGCGAGCAGGTTTTCGTCGGCGTCGGGCGAGGGTGTCCAGAGTACGTCGGCAATGGCATCAGTGACGAGCCTGTTGATCTCCTCGGGCATTCGTCGATCGCCGCTGCGCAGGCCTGCTTCCAGGTGAACGACCGGGATCCAGAGCTTGGCGCCCACCATTGCGCAGGCCGCCGTCGAGTTGACGTCACCGACGACAACGATCCAGTCGGGTCGGTCCTTCATGCACACTTTTTCATAAGCGATCATTACGCCGCCCGTCTGCTCGGCATGAGAACCGCTGCCGACGCCGAGATGAAAATCCGGCGCCGGTACGCGCAGGTCCTGCAAAATCGCATCGGACATGTTGTGGTCGTAGTGCTGGCCGGTGTGGACGAGCAGGGGCTCTGCCCAGTCGCTCGCCTTGAGCGCGTGATACAGCGGCGCGACCTTCATGAAGTTGGGTCGGGCGGCGGCTATGAGATGGATTCTGGTCAACGTGGATACCGTCTGTTGGCGGGGCGCCGCAGTATAGCAATTTTGTCGCCGGCTCCTCCGCTCAACAGTTCAAGCTTCCTGATGAGAAACCGGTCACCGCGGCCCAGGCATTTTATTTGTAGGATTTCACGTTGCTGCGCCGAAATCAGACACCTGTCACTAATTCGTAACATAAATAGCCGGGCACTCGCGTAGAATTACGCTCCGCGCGGAAACCCAGAAGAAATATGCCCATTCGGTCAACAAAAAGTCAGGTTCGAACGCCCCTGATGCTCCTGGCGGCGGCGGAGTTCCTGATCCTTTTTTCGTCGGTTTATGTTGCAGGTGTAACGATTCTTGGCGGTCTTGCCGAGTGTGACCGGGTGCTGGGGCCGGTTGCACCGAAAGCGGCGCTGGTTTCCATTGTCGCGATGGTGAGCCTGGTCGCGATGGGTCTCTACCAATACCATCAGCGTCTCTACTTCAGCGAGGCGGTTGTGAGGGTGCTGGTCGGTCTCGCGCTCGGCTCACTGGCGTTGGCGATTCTTTTCTATGCCTTTCCGCCGCTGATGATCACGCGCGATGTGGCGACACTCGCCATCGGCTACTCGCTGCTTCTGGTGCTGGTCGTGCGCTATGTCTTCGTGCGGACAGTCGACGCGCACGTGTTTCGCCGTAATACTCTGGTCTACGGGGCCGGCGCCCGGGCTGCCAGTATTTCGGCGATTCGCCGACGGGCGGACCGCCGTGGTTTCAAGGTTGTCGCCCGCGTTCCCGCCCTGGGCGATACCATCGTAGACGATCAAGGGCTGCTCACCGCCGGCGGCAAGTCCATAGCGGATATCGCCATCGAGAAAGATGCT
>JBFELT010000274.1:0-3362 GCA_041552015.1 Woeseiaceae bacterium | reverse complement strand
GGGCGCGCTCCTACAGGCGATAGGTCAGACCCAGGTACGCTGTCCTCGGCAGACCCGGCCTGACGCCCGCCGGACGTCGCGCCGCAACGTAAGTCTCGTCTAGCAGGTTATCGACTTTTACGTAGGTCGAAAGCTTTTCGGTGACATTGTATGCGGCGACCAGGTCCCAGACGGTGTGTGAGTCGATGCGTTCCAGCGGCGCATAAGCGCCCTGACCGGCCTGCGTGCGCATCTTGCCCACGTAGCTTGCGGCCAGGTTGACGCGAAATCTTTCATGCTCGAGCCCGGCCGTCACGCGCAACTGGTTCTCGGGAATGTAAGGCAGTTCGTCGCCGACGGCGACATCGCCCCAGGGCTCGAAATCGGATTCGAAGGCGTTCCTGAACTCCGCTTCATTCGTCCACGTATAGCGGAGTGCCAGCGGCACATCGAACGCGCCCAGGCTGAAGCGATAACCCGCACTCAGTTCGAGCCCGCTGACGACGACTTCGCCGCCATCGAACTGGTCACCGACCTGGCCGCCACCGCCGGTCGACTCGGTGACCGTGCCAACGAGATTGTCGTAGTCGTTAACGAAGTAGATGGACTCGACGTTCAGATTTCCGTTGTCGAATCGTGCGCCAGCCTCGACATTGATGCTGTCCTCTTCGCCGGCGGTGCTACCCGGCCCCGGCGGATTGAAGCCCTTGTGAACGCCGGCGAGCAAGCGCCAGCCTTCGCTCAGGCGATACAGCGCCCCGATGCCCGGGATAAATACCTGGACCGAGTTCTCGCGCAGCTGCATCGGGCCCAGTGCGCGGCCCGGATCACTCGTCGCGTAGTCGAAACGACGCATGGAAATATCCTCGAAACGCACACCCGGCGTGAAAATCCAGTCGCCGCTGCGGACTTCCGCATCCACGAACACGGAAGTCACGTCCGCGTCAGACACACGATTTGTCTGCGAGCCGGCAGCCGCAGCGGTCGTCAGCACCAGTACGCCGTCCTCCATGCGATAGCCATCCTGGTGCTGAAAGCGGTCTTCTTCATCCTGGTGCAGGCGTACGCCTGTGTTCAGGGATACGTCCGTCTCACCGAAGCCCAGGTCCCATTCGATCTTTGCCTGTACGCCCTGGGACAGGTAGTCGCGGTTGTTCGCGCGGATCTGGATCGCGTCGTCAGGGCTGGTCGCGCCTGTAATAAACGCGTATTCCGCGGCGAAAGTGCCCGGGTCGACCAGCACGTCGTGGATGCTCTCGCCACCGACCGACTGCAATTTGTACCAGTTGCGCGCAAATTCGTTGCGATACGCCGTAACTTCACCGCGCCAGTTCTTGCCCGCGTCGACGACGTAAGTCGCCTGGTACTGCTGGTGATCGCTGACGAAACGATCGTTCGCCGAGGCCGCGTAGCGGCGACCAGGGTCTTGCAGGAAGTCGGCGTCGGTCAGTCCGAGGTAGGTCTCGTTCGAGATCTGATCCGTAAAACCCAGCTTGATGCGCAGGCTTTGATACAGCTCGCTCGTTGGATCACTGTCAATCTGCAATTTGGCGATGTAGTCCTCGATGTCATAGCCCGTGTCGCCGCCGACCGGCCCGTCGATGGTCTTGAAGCCATCGGCGTTTGCCTGCACGGTCTCCAGTAGCCAGGAAACGCGTTCGCCCCGGTTGCCGATATTCACGTGCGCGTCGAGCGTCCCGTGATCGCCACCGCGCACGTCCAGGTTGGCCGCCATCGCGTCGGGAATGGGTGTCGAGATCAGGTTCATCGCGCCGCCCGTGGTGCGCGGACCCACGGTGACCGCCGCCGGGCCTTTCAGCACCTCGACGGCGCTCATGCGCCGCTGCGTCGGGAAGTAGTACGCGGAGGAGGCCGCATACGGGGCTGGCGCTATGAGTACGCCGTCCTCGAGCAATGCGATACGCGCGCTGCGATCCAGACCTGAACCGCGTATTCCGATGTTGGGTCTGAGGCCGAAACCTTCCTCTTCCTGGATGTAAACGCCTGGCACCGTGCGCAGCACGCGCAGGATGTCGCCGTTGAGATAGGTCTTGAGCTCCTGTGCATCGATCACGTGCGCGGAGCCCGGTACGTCGGCGGCATCGGCAGGCTTGCCGATGATCGTTACCGTATCTATCGCCCTGGAGCTCTCAGGTTGATCTTTAGCCGGCAGCTTCGCCGGCAGGAAAAGAATGGCGAGCGCGGCAAGTGGCGCGTAAGTCATTATGTTCATTAGATTTCAGCGTCAAAGGTGGAGTGATAAGGCAACGGTAATCTAAATGAGAATGATTCGCAACTACGGTAATTACGTAGAGGGAATGTGGTGTACCGCTGACACTCGCAGGTCATGCGGCCGCGACCGACGCTTTGCCCTGTAGGAGCGGCCCCAGGCCGCCAGCAAGCCGATGAATCGTGGAGCTCTAGGAGCGATGTCAGGCCACCAGAAAGCCGATGAATCGTGGAGCTGTAGGAGCGGCCCCAGGCCGCGAAGCGCAGCGGCGGTCGTCAGACCGCTTTGGGTTTTCGTCTCGATTAGGGGTGATCAATTCACGGTCGCGGCCCGGGGCCGCTCCTACAGCCGGTTGGCTCGATCGGAGTACGGTCACGGCCTGTGGCCAATCCGTAAGGAACTGGTCCACATGCGTGCATGAGAACCATCCCCCTGCACAGAGGCGTCGCTTCGTGGCAACATGGGATGTTCCGCGCCTTGGTCCCCTGTGGAGACCGCGCCCCAACAACAGAGTCGATGACAGAAGAAGCCCGCAAACTGCTAATTGTCGAGGATGACCCCGGTCTACTGAATCAGCTCAAGTGGTGTTTCGAGGGCTATGACGTCTGCACCGCCGATACCCGCGAAAGCGCGATAGCCGAGCTTCGGCGGCACGAGCCCGCCGTCGTCCTGCAGGACCTCGGTCTGCCGCCCAAGCCGGAAGGCGTCGAGGAGGGCTTTGCGACACTCGCCGAAACGCTGCGCCTCGCGCCGCACACGAAGGTGATCGTGGTCACCGGCAATGGCGACCAGCAAAATGCGCTTACGGCGGTCGCCCAGGGCGCTTACGATTTCTACGAGAAGCCGGTAGATACTGACACGCTGAAACTGCTGGTCGATCGCGCCTTCAATATTTCCGAACTCGAGACCGAAAATCGTCGCCTGCAGCACCAGGTCAACGAGTCGCCCTTGGATGGCATCGTTGCGGCGAGCGAAGCGATGCTCGCCGTTTGTCGGATGATCGAGAAGGTTGCGCCCACCGACGTAACGACGCTGCTGCTCGGCGAAAGCGGTACTGGCAAGGAACTGGTTGCTCGCGCCATTCATTATTCTTCACCAAGAGCACGGCAGCCGTTTATAGCCGTTAACTGCGGCGCGTTCACAGAAACATTGC
>JBFELT010000273.1:0-3394 GCA_041552015.1 Woeseiaceae bacterium | reverse complement strand
CGTCGGGCCCTTGCAGCCGACCTTATAGAGGCAGTAGCCCTTGCGCGCGCCCTCGTCGTCGAAATGCTCGACGAACTGGCCGGCATCGAAATGCGGCCGACGGTAGCACTTGTCGTGCAGACGCTGCCCGTAGAACATCTTTGGCCGGCCCTGGCGATCCAGCGGCGGCAAACGATCGAAGGCGATCATGTAGGTGATGACGCCCGTCATGACCTCGGCGATCGGCGGGCAGCCGGGCACCTTGATCACCGGTTTGTCCGTAATCACTTTGTGAATGGGCGTCGCGCGCGTCGGATTCGGTCGCGCGGCCTGCACGCAACCCCAGGATGCGCAGGAACCCCAGGCGATGATCGCTTTGCAGTGATCCGCCATGTAGCGGAGTTTCTCGACGTAGGGTTTACCGGCCTGGATGCAATACATGCCGTCTTCATTGAGCGGCGGATTGCCCTCGCAGGCGAGGATGTACTGGCCATCGTATTTGTCGACCGTTTGCTGCAGCAGTTCCTCGGCCTGGTGTCCGGCAGCGGCCATCAGCGTATCGTCGTAGTCGAGGGAAATCATCGACAGCACGACGTCGCCGGCCAGCGGATTGCCGGAGCGAATGAAGGACTCGGTGCAGCAGGTGCATTCCAGGCCGTGCAGCCAGATCACCGGCGTGCGCGGTTTCGTTTCCAGCGCGTGCGCGATCTTGCTGGCGTAGCCCGGGCCGAGGCCGAGACCGGCGGCGGTAAGACTACAGAACTTGACGAAGCTCCGGCGCGTGATGCCGTGTTGTCGCATCACGTCGTAGAAGGTTTCATGGGCAGGCATAGCGACTCTCCCCTTAAGGCTCGGATGCAATAGGGCTGGTCGCCTGTCGGAGGTACTGCGTGCCGCAATCCTGCGTTGTTATTCCTTAGGTTGCTGCCGACATAGCCACGCAGCTTCCAGCATGATGCGCCGCGGTATTAGCTGAAAATATTGTGGTTCCTACCTAGTCGATTAACGGTATGTGGAAGCATCGCAGGCAGTGACGACCGACTTGCCGGCTGTTGCCGGTAATCGGTAGATACCAGTATATCGACACGGCAGCTATTGCATTAGGATTTGCTAATACTGGGAACGAGAATGTCTGCAAAAACAAGAACAATTGCGGTCGTTGGCATCGGCAACAGTCTTCTCACGGACGATGGGGCCGGCATCCACGCGCTTGAGCGCTTTGCCGAAAACAACGTCGACAACGATGTCATCTGTCTCGACGGCGGCACCGTCGGGCTTGCACTGCTCGACCGCCTGTCAAACCTCGACGGCCTGATTGTTCTCGATGCCATGAAACTCGGTCTTCGCTGCGGAACCGTCACCGTGCTGGAGGGCGATGCCATGGATGCACACCTCCGCAATCAGCATGGCAGCGTCCACGAGGTCGGCCTGTCGGACCTGATGGACGCGCTGCGACTGCGCGGCGACATTCCCCGACAGCGCGCACTCGTCGGCATCGAGCCCGAGCAAATGGGCTGGGGGACCTGGCCGACACCGGCCGTCGCAGCGTCGCTGCCCGAAGCCGTGCACCAGGCGCGGACATTATTGCGGCGATGGCAAACGGCGAATCCGATGGATGCCGTCGCATGAACTCGGTTGACGAAATCCCGGTCCGGGTTAAGGCCGCTTACGGAAACGTGCGGCCTGTTCTCGTTGAAATCCTGCACGCGCTCGACAGGCTGCTCGACGACGGCATCCCAACGACGATCGACCTCGCCAGCCTGCCGTTTGGCCCGGGCGAGCTGGATCACCTGGAAGAAACGCTGGGCCAGGGCGAACTCGTTGCACAGCTTGATGCCCTGGGAAACAGCCGTATTCGCGAGACGGCATACCCCGGTGTCTGGTGGATTGAACATCGCAATGTCAATGACGAAGTCGTCGGTCGCTATCTCGAAGTGACGCGGCTTCCGGAAATTCTTTGCTCACAGGACGCGGACATTGGTGCCGGTCGTGCACGCCTGGGGGAAATGTTCGAGTAATCAAGCGGGAGGAATACAGCATGAAATACACACCGACCGTCGGAGAGATTCTGCAAGCCAAAGGCGTATCGAGGCGCGGGTTTCTCAAGTACTGTGCGACAACGGCTTCGCTGTTGGCGCTGCCGCCCAGCATGATCCCGCGCATCGCGGCGGCGATCGAAAATGCACGACGCCCATCGGTCATATGGCTGTCGTTCCAGGAATGCACCGGTTGCACGGAATCGCTGACGCGGTCGGCGTCGCCGACGGTCGAGGGCCTGATCTTCGACGCAATATCGCTCGACTACCATCACACGCTGCAGGCCGCCGCCGGCGACCAGGCGGAAGCTGCCCGACACGCGGCCATGGAAGAGAACGACGGCAACTATCTCGTCCTCGTCGATGGTTCAATACCTTTAGCGAATCCTGGCTACTCGACGATTGCCGGCATCAGCAACGTCGACATGCTCATGGATACGGTCAAGGGCGCGGCCGCCGTCGTTGCAATCGGCTCCTGCGCCGCATTCGGCGGCCTGCCGGGCGCCAGGCCGAATCCGACGGGAGCGGTTTCGGTACAGGAACTCGTCAAGGACAAACCCGTAGTCAACGTGCCGGGCTGCCCGCCGATCCCGATGGTCATGACGGCTGTACTGACCCAGTTCCTCACCTTCGGCCAGATACCGGATCTCGATAAACACGGCCGGCCGCTCGCGTTTTTCGGCAATACCATCCACGACCGCTGCTATCGCCGGCCGTTTTACGAGCAGGGCAAATTCGCCGAGACTTTCGACGACGAGGGCGCCAAGGCGGGCTGGTGTCTCTACAAGCTCGGCTGCAAGGGCCCGACGACCTATAACGCCTGCGCAACCGTCAAGTGGAACCAGGGCACGAGCTTCCCGATACAGTCGGGTCACCCCTGCCTGGGCTGCTCCGAACCGAGATTCTGGGACAAGGGCGGATTCTATCAACCGCTGTCGACCGGCCACTTCGGTAGTGGCGCCACCGTTGCCGGCGCTGCCGCGGCGGGTGTCGCGCTGGGCGCGGTTGCCGCCGCCGCCGGGCGTGCTCGCAAAAACAAGTACACAAAGGAGGCATGATATGGACCTTCTGGAATTCGCAAGGGGACCGGCACTGCAATTTGCCGCGTTCGTGCTCGTTGCCGGAACGATCTGGCGCATCGTCGGGATCGCGTTTCTCGGCAAGAAGCCGGACTACTCGGAGCCACGCGCACGGGGCGGTCTGGGCGCCGCGCTCAAGGTCATCTACACGCGCGCATTTACCGCCGCGCCGTTCAAGAAAGCGACGCTGTATCCGAAGATCATGGCGTACGTCATGCACATCGGCTTGTTCGCAACGATTTTCCTGTTCACGCCCCACATCGTCTTCTTCGAAGGCTGGACAGGATTCGACTGGCCGGG
>JBFELT010000272.1:0-3443 GCA_041552015.1 Woeseiaceae bacterium | reverse complement strand
TGAATAGCGCCCAGAGTGCATCAGTGCGGTTAGTGTCGATCGAGGCCGCCGCGAGCAACTCGCGAGCTCTTTCCTGTTTCTCGAGAATCAGCTGGTCGCCTTCGATCGGATTCTCAAGGCCGCGATTCAGCGCACGGCGTGTCAGTTCGTAGAGATCGCGGAACAGCTGCGCCTTCCATGAGTTCCACAGTTTCGGACTCGTGCCCCTGACGTCGGCGACGGTGAGCAGGTACAGGTAATCGAGGTGCAGTGGGTCGCCGACAATGGTCGCAAACTCATTGATTACGTCCGGGTCTCCGATGTCTTTCTTCTGCGCGGTGGTCGACAGGATCAGGTGGTTCTGCACCAGCCAGGCAACGATGCCCGCCTCGTACTTGCTGAGGCCGTGCTCGAGGCAGAAGGCCCTGGCGTCGACGGCGCCAAGCTCGGAGTGATCGCCGCCGCGCCCTTTGGCGATGTCGTGAAAAAGGCCGCCAAGATAGGCGATCTCGGGTTGCTCCAGCGACTGCATGATGGCGCTGCATTCCGGGAATTCATGATTGAATCTCGACAGCGCGAATCGGCGCAGATTGCTCACGACGAACAGCGTGTGTTCGTCGACGGTATAGGCATGGAACAGATCGTACTGCATGCGCCCCACGATGCGACCGAAAGCCGGTATATACAGGCCCAAAACGCCGTACAGGTTCATGCGGCGGAGCTCGTGCGTAACGCCTTGGGGAGCACGAAGAATCTCGAGGAAGAGTCGGTGGTGGCGAGGGTTCTGGCGAAACTCGTCGTCGATGAGATCGAGGTTTCGCTTGATGAGCCCCACGGTGTAGGCGCTGACGCCGCGGATCTGCGGATTCTGCTGCAATACCAGGAACAGCTCGAGGAGCGCGGACGGCTGATTGCGAAACACGCGATCGTTGACGGTCTGAAGGTAGCCGTTCTTGATCTGAAATCGACTGTTCAGGGGCTCCGGCATTGCGCCCGGATCCATCAGGATGGCTTCCTCGAAAAGCTGCAACAGCATTTCGTTCAGTCGGCTGAGCTCCATGACCGTGCGGTAGTAGCGCTGCATGAGCTGTTCGACGGCCAGCGTATAGGTCGCGTCCTCATAGCCCAGCAGGCGGGCAAGCTTGATCTGGTGATCGAACAGCAGGCGGTCTTCGCGTCGCCCCGTCAGTATGTGGAGTCCGAATCGAATTCGCCAAAGGAAGGTCTGGCCATCCTCGAGGCGTCGCAGCTGGCCCTTTGTGAGGAATCGATGGTCGACCAGTTCCGCCAGCGTTGCGGCGCCAAAATGCCGTTTTGCGACCCAGCCGATCATCTGGATGTCCCTGAGTCCGCCGGGGCTGCCTTTGACATTCGGCTCGAGATTGTAAGCCGTGTCGTGATAGCGGTGATGACGGGCGATCTGTTCCTTGCGCTTCTCCGCAAAGAACTCGGTCGACGGCCACATCCTGTCCGGGGCAATCGTTTCCTGCATTGCCTCGAAAAGCGCGGCAGGGCCGGCCAGCAAACGTGCTTCCATCAGCGTCGTCGCGACACTGAGATCGCCGCTGGCTTCCGTCGCGCATTGCTCGACGGTGCGAACGCTATGACCGATCTCGAGGCCGATGTCCCACAACGCGGTGACGAATGCCGACAAAGCATCTTCGGCTCCGGCGGGCAGTTCGTCCGGCAACAGAATCATCACGTCGACGTCGGAGCAGGGGTGTAATTCGCCGCGACCGTAGCCGCCGACCGCAATCAGGGCGGCACCGGAGGCGGCAACGTCCTCGTTCCAAAGCGAAATCAGCTGTTCGTCGATCATGGTGGCGCGGGCATGCACCAGCTCGACCACCGATTCTCCGGCCCTGAATCGCCGCTCGAGGTCTTCGCCAAAAGCCGCTATCGCTGCGCGAATTTCGCCGAACGCTTGCGGATTATTCGCGATCGTCTGCGCCAAGGGTAAGGACCTCGAAACCGTCAGCGGTAATCAGGACAGTGTGTTCCCATTGCGCCGACAGGCTGTGGTCCTTTGTCACCACCGTCCACCCGTCCGGAAGCAATTTCACCTGCGCTTTTCCAGCGTTCACCATCGGCTCTACCGTCAGCGTCATGCCTTCCCTGAGCTCCATGCCGGTGCCCGCTTTGCCATAGTGAAGAACCTGCGGGTCCTCGTGAAACACCTGGCCGATACCGTGGCCACAGTATTCCCGAACCACGGAGAAATGATTCTTTTCGACGTGTTTTTGCACGGCAGCGCCAACGTCGCCCAGATGCTTGCCGGGTGCCAGCTCCGCGATACCCAGCCACATGCTTTCAAAAGCGACCTCGGAAAGCCTCTGCGCCTGAATGTTGGGTTTTCCGACGAAGAACATTCGACTGGTGTCGCCGTGGAAGCCGTCCTTTATGACGGTGACGTCAATATTCAGCGCATCACCCGACTTCAGCGTCTTTTCGCCCGGAATTCCATGACACACGACGTGGTTGACCGACGTACAGATCGATTTCGGGAAGCCGCGATAGTTCAGCGGTGCCGGGATCGCCTGTTGCTGCCCGGTGATGAAGTCGTGGCATATGCGATCCAGCTCGCCGGTGGTCACACCCGGTTTTACATAATCCCCGATCATGTCCAGGACCTCGGAGGCAAGTCGCCCGGCGACACGCATTTTGTCCTGTTGTTCAGGGGTTTTTATCGTAACTGTCATTCGATTCGCTGAGCTCGGTGGTCTGTGGGCCGATTAGGCAGGAAACAGGAAGATCGGGGAAACCGGGGTTCGACTCCGATTTCCCGGTGCGACCCCGAATTGTGCCAATTGTGCTGCAATTCCGCGTTGTTGGCAGCGGCGGGCTATGGTATAAAGCGCGCGCGCCGGAGGCAACTAGTTGCTGCCGGTAGCTAAAACGACACACGTGTACCGTCACATCTCGCAGGGTGCCCCACAAAAAAAGGGGTTGCGAAATGGGGTATGCGGAGGCCTAACCCGGAGATATAACATGGCAGACGTAACCATGCGCCAGATGCTAGAGGCTGGCGTGCATTTTGGTCATCAGACCCGTTACTGGAACCCGAAGATGGCACCCTTCATCTTCGGTGAACGTAACAAAATCCACATTATCAATCTTGAGAAGAGCCTGCCGCTGGCTCGAGAAGCCGCAACCTTCGTCAAGGCGACCGTTGCCGATGGCGGTACGGTGCTGTTCGTGGGTACCAAGCGCGCGGCGCGAGAGGCCGTTCAGACCCACGCGAGACGCTGCGAAATGCCCTTCGTCAGTCAACGCTGGCTTGGCGGCATGTTCACCAACTACAAGACCATTCGCCAATCCGTAAAGCGCCTCGTGACGCTGGAAAAGATGGCCGAAGAGGGCGGTTTCGAAGGGCTTACCAAGAAGGAAATCCTCGGTCTCAGCAGGGAGCAGGAGAAGCTGGAGCGCAGCCTCGGCGGCATCAAGAACATGCGTTCGCTGCCCGA
>JBFELT010000271.1:0-3489 GCA_041552015.1 Woeseiaceae bacterium | reverse complement strand
GAGTTCGCGAACGGGCTTGCCGGGTTTGTGTCCGGGCGGCTGGATGGCAGCGCCGCCTTCATACGGCCGTTTCTGGAATCCGTGGTGCTGCCCAACAAGGGTGTATTCGCGTTCCTGGTCTCGTGGGGTGAGCTCGCGATCGGTCTTGCGCTGATCATGGGACTGGCTACGCGCTGGGCATCGATGGCCGGCGCACTGATGGTGGCGGCCTTCTGGGCGGCGAAAGGCCAGGGGTTTCTCGATGCGCAGAACCACGACGCCATCTGGTTCGTCATTTTCGTCGTGCTGGCAAGCGTGCATGCTGGCCGGGCGCACAGCCTCGATGAGCGCCTTTCCAATCGGTTTCGCTTCCTCGCCTGAGCCCCGGACGCCGTGCGCCGCCGCCGCGGCCTCGGGTTGTCGACAGAGATAACGCCGGGCGTGCATTGCCGATTGCGACCGCTATATAATGGCCGGCTGGACAGGTAGTGCGGGTTTCGGCGTCGCACACATCGTGCGAAAGTGGCGGAATTGGTAGACGCGCTGGCTTTAGGTGCCAGTGGGGTAACCCGTGAGAGTTCGAGTCTCTCCTTTCGCACCAAGTCCCGCCCGATCCTGGAATGCATCATAAGTCACTAATTTAAAGAGAATTTATACAATGAACGTCACTGTCGAGTCGACCGGCGCTCTGGAACGCCGCATGCGCGTGGAACTCCCGATCGAGCCGATCGAACAGCAAGTGGACTCACGCCTGCAGAAGGTGGGTCGCACGGTGAAAATCAAGGGATTCCGTCCCGGCAAAGTACCGCCGAAGGTTGTCAGGCAGCGCTACGGCAAGCAGGTGCGGGAAGAAGTGCTCGGAGAGATACTCCAGAAAAGCTATTCCGACGCCGTAACGCAGCAAAACCTGCATCCCGCCGGGGGCCCCAGGATCGAAACCGAGGGCGAGGACGGCAAGACCTTTGCCTACGTGGCGACATTCGAAATCATGCCCGAGGTCGCGCTCAAGGACCTCGACAAGATCAAGGTCGACAGGCCCGACGTGCAAATAGGCGAGGCCGATGTCGACGACATGCTCCTGAATCTGCGTACGCAGAAGGCGACCTGGGAAAGCGTCGATCGCAAGAGCAAGGACGGCGACCGCGTGATCGTGGATTTCTCAGGCGAGCTGAATGGCGAAGCGTTTCCGGGCGGCCAGGGTACCGAGATTCCCGTCATCCTGGGCGAGGGGCAGATGCTGCCGGATTTCGAAAAGGGACTCAAAGGCATCAAGGCCGGTGACGAGAAGACCTTCAAGGTCAAGTTCCCGAAGGACTACCACGCAGCCGATCTGGCCGGGCAGAAGGCGGACTTCTCCATCAAGACGCACCGCGTTGAAGAGCGTGTGCTCCCCGAGCTCAACGACGAGTTTGCGGAAATGTTCAACGTCACCGAGGGTGGCCTGGAGCAATTCGTCAAGGACGTGCGCGAGAACATGCAGCGCGAGGCCGCGCAGAAGGTCAAGAACGACGTTCGCGAGCAGGTCATGGAATCGCTGCTCGCGACCAACCCGCTGGAGGTCCCGAAAACCCTCACGGACCAGGAGGCGCACTCGTTGCAGCACGATGCCATGCGTCGCCTGGGCATAGAAGACCACGACCAGGCGCCGCCGATCGAGAATTTTCTCGAGGCGGCGCAAAAACGCGTACGCCTGGGCTTGTTGCTGCGCCAGGTCATTGCTGACAAGGAACTCAAGGCGGACGATGCCAGGCTGCGTGCGCACGTAGAGGAGATGTGCGCGAGCTACGAGAATTCTGACGAGATGGTTGAAATGTACCTGAGCAACCCGCAGGTCATGCAACAGGTCGAGCCTATGGTAGTCGAACAGATGGCGGTCGACTGGCTACTGGAGAATGGCAAAGTCAAGGCCAGGAAGATCTCCTTCAAGGACTACATGAACGCACCCTCGCCGTGAGATAATGTCCGCCAGCAATGCCGAACTGTCGGCCAAAACGGAAATACCACTATGAGCGCAACAGCATTGAACCTCGTACCCATGGTTGTCGAACAGACGGCGCGTGGCGAGCGTGCCTACGACATCTATTCGAGGCTCCTGAAAGATCGCCTGATCTTTATCGTCGGTCCGGTCGAGGATCAGATGGCCAACCTCGTCGTTGCGCAGCTTCTCTACCTGGAATCCGAGAACGCCAACAAGGACATTCATCTCTACATCAATTCGCCCGGCGGCGTGGTGTCCTCTGGCCTGTCCATCTATGACACGATGCAGTTCATCAACTGCGACGTGTCGACGATCTGCGTTGGTCAGGCGGCGAGCATGGGTGCGCTGCTGCTCGCCGGCGGCGCCAAGGGCAAACGCTACGCGCTGCCGCATTCCCGGGTCATGGTTCACCAGCCGAGCGCCGGCTACCAGGGCCAGGTGACGGATATTCATATTCACGCCCAGGAAGTGCTTGAGCTGAAGCGCCGCCTCAACAAGATCATGGCGAAACACACAGGACAGACGATCGAGCGGATCGAGCAGGATCTCGAGCGCGACAATTTCATGAGCGCGGAAGCGGCCCGCGAGTACGGGCTGGTTGACAATGTGCTCGAAAAGCGCCAGCAGATCGCCGACAAAGACGACGACTGATTGTCAGTAAATCAATAACTTAGCACAGCAGCTGTCACTTCCGAGACGTGGCGCTTTGCACCTCGAAAGAGCGCATGTTATATACATCCCCAGTCTCGTTAAGTGCGCGTAACAGACTGATTTTTTTGGACACAGAGGCCGGCACAGCATGAGCGACGATTCCCGCGGTAAGAACGAGGACGGCAAGCTCCTTTATTGTTCTTTTTGCGGCAAATCCCAGCACGAGGTTCGCAAGCTGATCGCCGGCCCGTCTGTCTTTATCTGTGACGAGTGCGTCGAACTCTGCAACGACATTATTCGCGAAGAGCTCGAGGACACGGGCGATACCGCCCAGGACAAGCTTCCCAAGCCGAAAGAAATCAAGGATGTACTCGATGAGTACGTCATCGGCCAGATGCGCGCGAAAAAGGTCTTGTCGGTCGCCGTATACAACCACTACAAGCGTCTCAACGATCGTCAGAAGGAACGCAGCAAGGACGACATAGAGCTCGCGAAAAGCAACATCCTGCTCATTGGCCCGACGGGCTGCGGCAAGACGCTGCTGGCCGAGACGCTGGCGCGGCTGTTGAATGTGCCGTTCACCATCGCCGACGCGACCACGCTTACCGAAGCCGGCTACGTGGGCGAAGATGTCGAGAACATCATCCAGAAGCTGCTGCAGAAATGTGACTATGACGTCGACAAGGCGCAGACCGGGATTGTCTACATCGACGAAATCGACAAGATTTCGCGCAAGTCGGACAATCCCTCGATTACCCGGGACGTATCGGGCGAGGGCGTGCAGCAGGCCCTGCTGAAGCTCATCGAGGGCACGATCGCCTCGGTACCGCCGCAGGGCGGGCGCAAGCATCCGCAGCAGGAGTTCCTGCAGGTGGATACCG
>JBFELT010000270.1:0-3515 GCA_041552015.1 Woeseiaceae bacterium | reverse complement strand
CTATCGGCACGGTCACCGGGCCGCCGGCCGCAGCCGGATTGGCGATCACGTGAAAACCGACGGTGTTGAATGCCTTGACCACGTGCGCGGCGGGCAGGACGGCCTGTAATTGTTCGCCGGCCGAGCCGCTGTCTATCGGTTTCATCAGGCCGTCGCCAGCGGGGATCAGTGCGTTGGTGACGTCAATGACAATCCTGCCATCGAGATCGCCGACTTCCGGCAACAAAGTCTGCAGCGCGCGATACGGTACCGCGATTATCACGATGCCTGCGTCTGCAACCGCGACCCGTGTTGACGTTGCGCTGGCGCCGCCGCCGGTCTTCCGCACGAGCTGCTGCACATCGTCACGATTCGGTTCGCGAGAGCCGCAGACAACGCGCATTCCGAGCTCAGCGAGGCGTGGCCCCAGCGCGCCACCCATGCGTCCTGTCCCGATGACCGCGACGATCGGCGATTCAGTGGCTATGGCGGCAAATGCGAAGCGGTCGACCGGGAGCATGCAGCCAAAAAAGAACAGTGTGGCCACCAGGGCGCTACGTTGGATGCGGTTTCTCATCGGTCCGACTCTAACGGATCAGGGTCCTGCACGCACGGCGGGCTGGCCCGGATAATTCACCAGTATGACGCGCTCTCGCTGCGTCTTTGATTGCCTGAGGAATTCTCCTCCCTCGGCAATAGACACCGTTATTCCGCTCGCTCGGAAAATCCCCCAGGCAATCAAATCCCCTACCGATCTTACGCGCCAACCGGTGAAATATCCGGGCTAGGCGACTTGCCCCGCCGCCCAGCCCGACGACCAGGCCCACTGGAAGTTGAAGCCGCCGAGATGCCCGGTCACGTCAAGCACCTCGCCTGTGAAGTAGAGTCCGGGCTGCCGCGCGGATTCCATGGTCCTGGAGGACAATTCCGTTGTGTCCACACCGCCCAGCGTTACCTCCGCCGTGCGGTAGCCCTCGGTGGCGGCGGGCTTCAGCGACCAGTGGCCGAGCGTCGCTGCAATGCGGGCCAGCCTGTCGTCCGATATTTCCGCCAACGGTGTCTCTGCCAGGTCGGCCCAGAAAAGCGTCTGGATTTCGCCGACCAGGGCGCGAGGCAGCACGCTCGCCAGCACGGTTCGCAGCAGCGATTTCGGCTGCGATCGCTTGCTACCCTGGAGGAAGGCAACGGCATCCTGGCCGGGCAGCAGGTCGATGTAAATCTCGTTGCCGGGCGACCAGTAGCTCGACAGCTGCAAGATGGCGGGGCCGCTCAGGCCGCGGTGCGTGAAGAGTATATCCTCGCTAAACGAAACACCGTTGGTACTGACGGTCGCCGTCGTGCTCACACCCGACAGGCGGCCGGTCATGTCCTGAATCGCACCGCTGAAAGTGAAGGGCACGAGTCCGGCACGGGTATCGCGCACGGTATGGCCAAACTGGCGCGCAAGCTGATATCCGAATCCGGAGGCGCCCATCTTCGGGATCGACAGGCCGCCCGAAGCGACCACCAGCGATGCGGACCTGAATTCTCCCTTGTTCGAGGTAACGCGAAAGTCGTTGTTGAATTCGACCGAGTCGATCTTGCAGTGTGTCGTGATCTCGACGTCGACGCGTTCGCATTCGGCGAGCAGCATCGCAACGATGTCTTTTGACGAGTTATCGCAAAACAACTGGCCCAGGGTCTTTTCATGGTAAGGGATGCGGTGCTTCTCGACGAGCGCAATAAAATCCCACTGCGTGTAGCGCGACAATGCCGAAATACAAAAATCAGGATTGTGCGAAATGAATCGCGACGGCTCGCAATGAAGATTGGTGAAGTTGCATCGACCGCCTCCCGACATCAGGATTTTCTTGCCGATCTTGTTGGAGGCTTCGAGTACGACGACGCGACGGCCGCGATCGCCGGCCGTAATTGCGCACATCAGACCCGCGGCGCCGCCGCCGATGATAATCACGTCCGCTGTTGTCATGACGGGAGCTTAACAGGCCGGAGAGCGACTGGAAGGCGTATCAAATGTGCGTGCAGCCGCGAGACGCGTTAAGAATGGCTCTACGGGACTCGCGCAATGCGCGACGTTATATCCTCATCCAGCATTCGCATACGATCGATCAGGGTTAGCCTGGACTTCTCGTCGGCGAAGATTATTTTGGTCGAGGTCTCGCCGTAGTCCCTGAGCGAGTCTACGAATCCGTGCAGGTGCTGCATGTCCACGGCGATCACGTCCAGGCTCAGCCGGCCATCGCCGACAATCACGGAGATCGACAATACCTCGGGTGCGAGCAGCAGTTTCGTTCTGACCGCGGCGGCCATGTGGCTGGCGGCGGAGAGTTCAACAAATGCGCGAACGGAGAAACCAATCGCCTCATAGTTGAGCACATACGCCGAGTCCTCGAGGACATTCATGTTTCTCAGGGACGCCAGGCGTCTCGACACCGCTGTCCGTGACAGGTGTACGAGTCCCGCAATCTCGACGGTCGTCAGCCGATTGTTAGTAGCCAGTGCCGAAAGGATTGCGACATCGTATTTGTCTAGTTGTGCTCGTCGCCTGTTGATATTCACACCGCTCCCCCTGCGATATCCCGCAATATCAACAACTTCGACCGCGGCAATGGTTCCTTGGTTCACTTTTGCCGAATTAAATGCCCGGGATCCGGGCATCAGCACGTTTCGCGCATGCAGTTCCCGAAATGCGCACGGATTGCCACAACCAAACGATACCGCGGGACATCAGATATCAAGGGATTCGTTATTTTGCCGGGGGACGACGATATGCAAGGCGAGTTGAGGCAGGTGGCAGACCTGGCGTTGTTTGCGAAAATTGTACAAACGGGTGGTATTTCGCGCTGCGCCGAGGATCTGGGCATGGAAAGAACCACGATCAGCCGTCGTCTCGGATCGCTGGAGCGCGAACTTGGCGTGAAGCTTCTGGATCGCTCGCCCAAGCACATGCTGGTAACGGACGCCGGTCGGCGATGTCTCGAGCAATGCGAAATGCTGCTCGATGCGGCGAAAAACGCCTATTCGCTGGCGACTGTCGGCGAGGTGGTCTGCGAAGCACCGATCGTGGTCGGCGCGCCTCCGGACATCATAGATCGCTATCTAGAGCGCCTGTTCTGCGAATTCGAAGCGGAAAACACCGGCATTCGAATCGAACGACAACCCATCTCCGACTGGTCCCGCAAGTCGGTAGAGTCCGTGGACTTCGGTATTGCTCTGGCGCCGCTCGACGTGGACGTCGGCTGGTCGACGCCCGTGGCATACCTGCGGCAATCGATCTACGCGAATGCCGACTACGCGGCGCGTCACGATGCGATAACGACACCGTTCGACCTGCAGTCGCACGATCTGATTATCGAGAAGGCAGACGCTAACCGCGGCTCCTGGCGATTCGAATGGGAAAACGGCGTAACGACCGTAACCGTCAAGCCAAGGTTCCTGGTATCGGGAATGCTCGAGGCGCGCGAGGCGACGCTCGCAGGACTGGGCATTAGCCGCCTTCCGCACTATCTTTGCGAGCCCTATCTCGAATCCGGCCG
>JBFELT010000269.1:0-3524 GCA_041552015.1 Woeseiaceae bacterium | reverse complement strand
GATTCTGTCGTCGCTGCGTGTTCGCAACGAGACGCTGGCGAGTCGCGCCGAGGCGCTTCTCGAGCTCGCGCTGGACGATACGGTATTGCCTGGCAATCTTGGTGATGTCGCCCCCGATCTTTTCTCAGCGCTGACCGAAGAAGATGCGCGTGCGCACCTGGGCGAAGATTTGGGGCCCTATCGCGTTGTCGAGATCATAAGCCGCGGCGGCATGGGTATTGTCTTTCGCGGCGAGCGGGCGGATGGCGCGTTTGAGCAAAGTGTCGCCATCAAGGTCATCCCGGCGTCTATTGCCGGGGAAGGCGCACGAGCACTGTTCGAGAGCGAAAGACAGTACCTCGCACGCCTGGAACACCCGAACATCGCCCGAATTATCGACGCAGGGGTGACGAAACAGGACACCCCCTACTACATCATGGAATACATCGACGGTGTCACCATCGATGCGTATGTGCGTGATGTCGGGGCGCGGCGCCGGCAGATTCTGGGTTACTTTCTCCAGCTCTGCGACGCCGTCGCCTATTGCCACCGCTCAATGGTCGTGCATGGTGACATCAAACCCGGAAACATCCTCGTTTCCGATGACCGTGTTCGCCTCGTCGACTTTGGCATCGGGCAGCTGCTGGAGGAGCGGGACAGCCAGGACTCCGCCAGCACACTGCATGCGTATTCACCGCAATTCGCCGCGCCCGAGCAGCGGCGCGGCGACGGAGCAACAATTCGGTCGGACATATACTCGCTCGGCGCTGTACTCCGGCGACTTCTGTCTGAAACACGGGAAAAGACCGAAACGAAGTCCACCCCGCCACTGCCGCGCGATATCACGGCGATTATCGATCGCTGCCTGGCAACCGATCCCCGCCAGCGCTATGAGGACGTCGGCGCGCTGATTGATGATGTTCGCCATTATCTTGACGGCTACCCCGTATCGGCACGTGAACCCACTCGTCTGTACCGAGCCGGCAAGTTCGCTCGTCGCAACAAGCTGCTCGTCGGTTCGACACTGGCTGTGCTGGTATCGTTGGGCGCAGGCCTCGCCACGGCCCTCTGGCAATATGACATTGCGCGGGCGCAGGCTGACCGGGCCGAGCAGGTCAAAGACTTCCTGACCAGTATTTTTGCGCAAGCCAACCCGTCTGTTGCGGGAGAGAGAGATCTCACGCTCCGCGAAGTCGTCGATGACGCGGCATCGCGGCTCGACCATGAGCTACACGATTTACCCGACGTTCGCGCCGAACTCACGCAATTGCTGGGAAACGCGTATTTCGGCCTGGGCGACTTCGACAAGGCCCTGAGCTTCCATGAACAAGCACTGGCTCATTGGCGCGGGAGCGGATTGCTTCCGGACCGGCGGTTGATCGATGCTCTCAACGCCGTCGGCTCCGACTACACGAAGAGCGGCGAATACGACAAAGCAGAAGCCTTGCATCGAGAGGCTATCGATATATTGGACCGACTCGGCCTGTCAGTATCCGGAACCGCCAGCGATACTTGGACGAGACTGGGTGCATCCCTGGTTCAGACAGATCCGCGCCGGGCCAGGGAGGCGATGCTCCATGCCCACGAGATCACCCTCCAGGTCAGGCCCGACGACAAGCAGGCGCTTGCCCGCAGTCTTGGCAATGTCGCAGCCGGCTATCGCGCCGAACGAAACATCGAAGAATCGGCGGCCTACCATGAACAGGCCCTTGCCGTTGCCGAGTCAAACAACGAACGCCTTGCGCCGGAGATACTGACCATCCGCTGCAACCTGGCCCTTGACTACGGCACGCTGGGTAAGAACGAACAGGCCCGCGCAGCTCAACATGCCTGCAATCAGCTGACCGTCGAGCGCTTCGGCGTCGATCATCCGGCGAACGTCGCGAATCTGAACAACCTGGGGGCGCTTGATATTCGGCTCGGTGACCTGGTCGCTGCCGAAGAAACCTACCTGGAAGCGCTTCGGATAGCTGAGGCAAAACTGCCCGCCATGTCACTGGAGCGCATGGCCGTCGAGATCAACTTCGCCGTCGTACTCTGGCACTCGGGGCGACTGGACGACGCCGAGACGAATCTGCGTGATCTGCTGGAGCGCATGGCACGTTCGGTCGGGCCATCGCATCCTGCCTCCGGTCGCATCCGCTCAATACTTGGTCGAGTCGTCCTGGAACGTGGCGACGCAGGAACAGCAAAAGGGCTGATCGACGATTCGCTGCAGGGACTAACACCGTACTGGCGCTCGGATGCGCTGCTATGGCTTTCAGAAGCGAATCTGGCGCTCGGTAACTCACCTGGCGCCGCCGATCAGGCGCGCGCGAGCCTGGAGCTTCGAAAGTCGATTCCCCACTTCACCGATTGGCAGATTGCGGAAGCCGAACTTGCTCTCGCTCGGGCGACTGGCGATGAGAGACTCTTGAACCGTGCCGCCGAGCAGATGCGACAGACATTGCCGGCGAATCACTTTCGGCGCAGGCAACTCTGACTAATCAGCAAATGTACTACCCGGGTCCGAGCCTTTGGTCTTTTTGCTCCGACCCCGGTTCTCTTACGCCTCGCAGAGGGGTGCCGTGTATTCGCGCAGGAGTTTTCTCCACGGGCCGGTCGCTTTCAGTCTTGCCAGGTTGCCGAACAGGCCGCCGAGCGTGCGGTCGATGAATACCATGTCGCGGGGAAAGCGGATGTCGCTGGCCTCCTGCCAGCTGCTCATGCCGAGGTCGTAGAGCGCTTTGTAGATCGTGTCGTCATTGCCGAAAGTATAGGGCGGTGACGCCCGCACAATGTCCTGCATCAGGTCGACGTACGGATCCGTCGAGGCTCGCGATAGCAAAGTGCCGCCCTCTTTGTAGACGCCCATCTCGCGCAGCAGCGTTGGAATGGCCGTCTTTTTCCGTCTCATCACCGCGTCCATCAGCCGGGCGTAACCCGTCGCGATGTTATCGGGTATCTGCTTCATGCAACCGTAGTCATAAACGATCACTGAGCCGTCCTCGCGAAAGGCGAAGTTGGCGAAGTTGGGATCCGCGTGCAGAAACCGATGCCTGAAGAGGCCTCGCAGCGTGAACTCGAACAGCGTGGCGCCCCACCGGTCCTTCAGCTCCTGGGGGTAGCGATCCGAGGCCGCCTCGTTCGGCGGGATCGCTTCGACAAATTCCATGGTGAGAACGCGCCGGGTGGTCGCCTCGGCAACGACCTCGGGAACGATGATTTTCGGGAAGTCCGCGTGCATCGCCGCCTTGCGACGAATATTCTCGGCCTCCTGCAGGTAGTCGAGCTCTTCGACCAGGCGCTCCTTCACTTCTTCCCAGATCGGCTCGAAGTTGATGTCCGTGAACAGGCCGACCAGGTTACCGAGCAAGACCTTCAGGTTCGTAAGATCCGCCGTCACCATCCGGTCTGCATCCGGGTACTGAATCTTGACGGCAACCTCTCGGCCATCCCGCAAGACACCGCGATGCACCTGGCCGATCGACGCTGAAGCAAATGCCTCGGCCTCGATCGACTCGAACACCTCGTCGTAATTACCCAGCTCGCGGCGCAGGGCACCT
>JBFELT010000268.1:0-3526 GCA_041552015.1 Woeseiaceae bacterium | reverse complement strand
GCGGAGTTCCTGCGGGAGACGAAGGCAAGCATCAAGCTCGCGATCAGGTTCGAGAACTGGCGTGTCCCCGGCGAACGCTACTACCACACCTTCGGATCGCCCGGTCGCAGCCAGGCCTTTTGTCACTTCCACCACTACTGGACGAGGGCCGAGCTCGCCGGCCACCCTTCCTATCTGTGGGACTACGACCTGAATTATCTCTGTGCCGAGGCCGGCAAATTCGCCAAGCTCAAGGTCAATGATCCGGTCTGGGAAATGCAGTATGCCTATCATTTCGACGCGACTTTGTACGGGCAATACCTCAGGCGTTACAGCGAAGCGCTGGGCGTTCGGCGAACAGAGGGCCTGATCGAAGATGCCGTCCTGAATGCCGAAACCGGGTACGTCGAAAAACTGCTCCTCAAAGGCGGGGTGGAGATCACGGGCGACTTCTTCATCGATTGTTCGGGTGGCCGGGCGCTTCTGATTGGCCAGAAGCTCGATACCGGCTACGAGGACTGGGGTCACTGGCTGCCGTGTGATCGTGCGATGGCCGTACCCTCGAATCGATTCGAGAAGACTGTGCCGTATACGCGTTCGATCGCCCATTCTGCCGGCTGGCAGTGGCGCATTCCGCTGCAGCACCGAAACGGTAATGGCCTGGTCTACAGCAGCGCGCACTATAGCGATGACCAGGCGGCCGACATCCTATTGAATAACCTGGATTCGGAGGCGCTCGCCGAGCCGAAGATTATTCCGTTCAGAACCGGCCGGGCACGCAAGCAATGGAACCGCAATGTCGTCGCCGTCGGCCTCTCGAGCGGTTTCCTGGAGCCGCTGGAGTCGACCAGCATTCACCTGATTCAGTCCGCGATCGTACGTCTCATCACCCTGTTTCCGCACGCGGGCGTCACGCCGGAACTGATGGACGAATACAATCGTCAGTCGCAATACGAGTTCGAATATATTCGCGACTTCATCATCCTGCACTACCATTTGAATGAGCGCGACGACAGCGAGTTCTGGCGCGGCGTTCGCAATATGGACGTGCCGGAACGCATCACGCAAAAAGCCGATCTGTTCCGGGCCAACGGCACGCTGACGAAAGACAATCTCGACATCTTCCTCGAGTCATCGTGGCTGCAGGTCATGCTGGGTCAGGGAATCAAGCCTCGGGATTATCACCCCCTGGCGGATACGCTGAGCGAGGCGCAGCTGCTGGACAAGCTGGCCAAGACGAAAGAAACCAAGATGCAGCCGATGTCGCAAATACCTGGCCACGACGAATTCCTGGAGATGTTTTGCAGCGCTGGCTGATACTCCACATCATCATCGGTTGCCATGATTAGAGCCGCGAAGCCTGCGCTCGTCGTCCTGGTCGTATTCGCTGCCGGAGCGTGTGCACCACAAGGCATGCGCGCAATGCACGCGCCCGCTACCTCTTTCAGCAATCCGATCATTCAGGGTTTCGCACCGGACCCGTCAATCGTTCGTGTCGACGATGACTTTTACCTGGTCAATTCGACCTTCGAGTACTTCCCCGGCATACCGATCTATCACAGCAGGGACCTCGTGAGCTGGGAGCTGCTCAGTTACGCGCTGACCGACCCGACGCAAGTCGACCTCGGCCAAATCAAGTCGAGCGACGGCACCCATGCGTCGACCATTCGCCATCACGATGGCAGGTTCTACATCATCACGACGAACAACGTCGATGGCAACATGCTCAACTTCATCGTCACGGCGACGGATCCGCGCGGTCCCTGGTCGGTGCCGCAGATCATCGAGGGAGCGCCGGGCATCGATCCGTCACTGTTCTTCGACGACGACGGGCGAGCCTGGTACGTCGGCAATCACATACCGCCGGATCCGGAGTTTCCCGGCCAGGCGGAGACCTGGTTGCAGGAAGTCGATATCGAGGACATGGCACTGATCGGTGAGCGCCATTACCTCTGGCGCGGCTGCTGCGGCGGCGTCTGGGCGGAAGGGCCTCACATCTACAAGAAGGACGGCTACTATTACCTGATGATCTCGGTGGGTGCCACGGCCTACGAGCATGCCGTCAGCATAGCGATCAGCAGGGACATTGCCGGGCCGTATCGGAACAATCCGAGAAACCCGGTATTGAGTCATCGTCAGCTTAGCTACGACTACCCGATAACCGGGGTGGGCCATGCCGACCTTGTTGAGCTTGCCGACGGCCACTGGTACGCGGTCGCGCTGTCGCCTGCGGAAATCGAGGGGTATAACTACACCGGCGTTTATCTCGGTCTCTACGCGACCTCGAACGGGAGGGACACCAGGAATTACGCAGAGTTCGATTTCTTCAACTATGAATCGACCGCAAGAACGCGCGACGGTTGGTTCCAACGGCAGGCACGCAATGGAAATAATCGTCAGGGCATACAAGGCAGTCATGAGTAGTCAGCGCTTGCTTCCGTGTCTGCTGCTGTGCGGGCTTGCTTTCGTGCAGGCCGGCAACGCAAACCCGGAGCCGCGACCCACGACATACAAGGTCTATTTCATGGGTGGTCAATCCAACATGGAGGGCTTCGGTTACACCGACGAGCTGCCCGGGGAGATGGCGGTGGTCTCCGACCGTGTCATGATCTTTTCAGGACAGATGGCCTTGGACAACGAGGGCCACGCGGGCGTCGGCATCTGGCAGCCCTTGCAGCCCGGTTTCGGCACGGGCTTCAAAACGGACGGCAAGACCATTTGGCTGTCGGACCGCTTCGGCCCGGAATTGTCTTTCGGGCAGATGCTGGCGAAAGCTGCGCCAGACGCGAGGATCGCAATCATCAAATACGCACTGGGAGGTTCCGGGCTGGCCGAAGGCGTCGGTTTCGGCAACTGGCATCCGGATTTTTCGGAAGGCGCGGGACTCAACCAGTACGACCACGCGCTGAAGACCTTGCGCAATGCGTTCGCGGTAGCGGATATCGACGGCGACGGTGCGCCCGATCGCCTGGTTCCCTCGGGCATTGTCTGGATGCAGGGTGAGGCGGATGCCTACGATAGCCAGGCAGCCGCCGATCAATACCGGGCCAACATCGAGAGGTTGATGGATCTGCTGCGAGCGTCGATGCGTGTGGATGACCTGCCGGTCGCTGTCGGCCGGATTACCGACTCGGGAATGTCCGACGACGGCTCGGTCATGGACTATATCGCTACCGTGCAGAGCGCCCAGCAGGCGTTCGTGGCGAACGACGAATGTGCGGCATATGTGACGGTGACCGACGAGCTATCCTACCTCGACGATGGCTGGCACTACGACACGCAGGGATTCGTGCGTCTTGGCGCCGCGTTTGCCGATGCGATGATCGATCTCGAGGAGACCTGCAAAGCGGCGCGATAAACCGCCGATGGCTGCCTATACCGGCGGCAGGAATGCAGAAACGCCCGCCCGCTCAGCGAAAGTCGCTATCCGTAGCCTGTGAGATATTCGGCGCGCCGACTTTCAAAACCGCGGACTGCAGCGGCTGCAGCTTGATCCGAAATCGTCCTTCGCCCGCGTCCACGATCAGCTGCGCGTGGTTAGCGCGAT
>JBFELT010000267.1:0-3554 GCA_041552015.1 Woeseiaceae bacterium | reverse complement strand
TCCTGAACATCTCGCCTTTCTTCGGCATGCGGCCATCCGGCATGAAGGTCTCGGCAAAACCCGCGTAGTCGCCAATACGGCGAGCATTGGCCTGCAGGTAGTTGGCGATCACCTCAGACACCGGGAATCCGTCACGCGCATACCCGATCGCGGGTGCCAGGATCTTCGCCATCGGCAAGCGCCCGTAACGGCCGTGCAGTTCGAACCAGCCATCCACGGCGCCGGGAACGCTCACCGGCAGCGGACCAAAAGGCGGAATCTCGTCGATACCGTTTTCCTGGAAATATTCCAGCGTCATTGCTTTCGGCGCACGCCCAGACGCGTTGAGTCCCGTAAGCTCCTTTCTCCCGGCATCCCAGACGATGGCAAACAAGTCGCCGCCAATGCCGCAGCCGGTCGGCTCCATCAGGCCAAGCGCGGCATTCGCTGCGATCGCTGCGTCCACAGCGCTGCCGCCCGACTTCAATATGTCGAGCGCAATCTGTGTCGCAAGCGGCTGACTGGTGGCTGCCATCCCGTGGGGCGCAATGACCTCAGAACGAGATGCAAACGCGCGCCCCGCGACGCGATCGTAACCGGGCTCAGCCGCCATCGCGGAGACTCCCGTTGCAAGTATTGCGCCGCATATCAACCATGAAATTCGTCTCATCCTTTTCTCCGCTATCCCGCAAGGCCCGGCCTTCGGCAGCCGCTAATAATGGCACTCGCCGGCAGCGCCAGCAACAGGGTATGATCGTCGCATGAACAGTGACTATACGGACAGGAACCCATCACTCGGCGCCTTGTATGGCGGCCATATTCGAACCGTCATGGCGCGGCATGACCATGCGCTTGAGAAAGCGGGAGCCAGCCATGCGGTGATCTACTCCGGAAACCCTAAAGTCGCTTTTCTGGACGACAATAATTATCCATTCAAGGCCAACCCGCACTTTGTCAGCTGGATGCCTCTGCTGAAGCTGCCGCAGTCCTACATTGTCTATGCGCCCGGCGAAACGCCGGTGCTGATCTACTTTCAGCCGCGGGATTACTGGCACGTCGTGCCTGGCGCGCCTGATGGCTACTGGACCGATCATTTCGACATTCGCATCGTGAACGAGATCGAGGACATCGCCGATCATCTTCCTCCTCAACGGGAAAAATGTATTCTCATCGGCGAGATCGATGACGACGCCATGGCATTCGATATAGAGCGCATTAATCCGCGAACGGCAATCAACATCCTGCACTTTGCACGGGGTTCGAAGACTGACTATGAACTTGCGGCTATGCGCCTCGCATCAAGGCGTGGCGCGCTGGGGCATCGCGCAGCGGAGACCGCCTTCCGTGAGGGTAGTTCCGAGTTCGACATCCACCGCGCCTACTGCAAAGCGGTCAGTCACACGGACAGCGAGCTTCCCTACGGCAACATCGTCGCCCTGAATGCGCATGGTGCCGTCCTCCACTATACCGACCTCGAACGAGCATCGCCCGAGGTGACTCATTCCTTCCTCATCGATGCCGGCGCGCAAGTGCACGGGTACGCGTCAGACATCACTCGAACCTACTCATCCGGCGACCGGCGATTCCAGGACCTGATCGATCGCATGGATGTCATGCAGCAGGATATCGTTGGGCGGGTCGAGGCCGGCGTCGATTATCGCGACCTGCACATCGATACCCACCGCATGCTGGCCGAAGTGCTGGTCGAAGCGGAACTGGCGAGCGGCGATCCGGATACCCTGCTGGAAACGGGAGTTACCTCGGCATTCTTCCCGCACGGACTCGGGCATCTTCTCGGTATCCAGGTCCATGACGTGGGCGGATTCATGGAAAACGAATCGGGCGTCAGGATCGATCCTCCCAGCGGGCATCCCTTCCTGCGCCTGACTCGCGTACTCGAAGAAGACATGGTCCTCACAATCGAGCCCGGCCTGTATGCAATCGACATGCTGCTGGAAAACCTGCGTGGTACGCCTGCCGAGAACCACGTGAACTGGGCCACGGTCGACTGGTTGAGACCCTACGGCGGCATTCGCATAGAAGACAACGTTCGCGTAATGGCCAGCGGTCGGGAAAACCTGACGCGCGACGCCTTCGCCGCTGCCCTATAAAGGCTCACGCGTATCGGCGCGTGCACTCAAACGGCGCGCAACGACCCGTCAAGACAAGGGCACCAGGCTCTCCACCCGTGCAGCAACAGGGCTTTCAACGGTACCGCCAGGGCCGCTCGCTTGGCACGATAACTGCAGCTCGACAATGGTATGAGCACCGGCAATCGCAATATCTCGCTGCGCGCAATGCGGGTCTTTTGCGCGGCGGCCGAACGGGAGAGTTTCCGCGAGGCCGCGGAAGCCCTGTTTCTGACCTCATCTGCCATCAGTCATCAGATCAAGCAGCTCGAAATGGAACTGCAAACCCGCCTGTTCGAGCGGTCCGCGCGGGCCTTGCAGCTCACAGCGGACGGCAGCGCGCTGTACGAGGACGTCTATCCACTGATCGTGGAATTCGACACCATACTGGCACGACACTCGAAGGCATCTCCGGCGCGTTCGCTTCGAATTTCGGTGCAGCCGTTCTTCGCCAGCGAACTGTTCGTCCCGCGGCTGCCGGATTTCGTCGATCGGCATCCGAGCATCAATATAAGCATCGATACGAGTGACGAATCGATGGAGAAACATCCGGCAACGGCAGATGTCTCGATAAGAATATTCAAGTCCAAACCTGGCGGTCTCTCGTTCGACCCGCTTTTCCCGTTGCGACTGGTACCCGTCGGAACCGAGGATTTCTACGACAAGATCAAAGTACGCGCCGGCAAGATCATCAGTGATTTCCCGATGATCGTGCATGACTCAAGGCCGAAGGCCTGGCCGAAATGGGAACGTTCTTCGCGTATCAGGGTGCCTGACCACAACAACGTAATCCGCATGGATTCGATGATTGCCGTCGTGCGAGCCGCGGAACGCGGACTCGGCGCAGCGCTGATCCCCAAACAGCTGAGCCTGTCGTGGCTGGAATCCAATAGCCTCGTGCAACTCTTCGATCATGAGCTCGTCACGACAGATACCTACTACCTGGTGTACCGGCCGGACGACCGGGATGATGCAGATATTCAACTGTTCCGTGACTGGGCGTTACGGAACTTCGCTGACGATAGCTGAAAAAAATTCAATTCACTTTCGAAATTTTCTCGTTTGCCTGCCCGAGGCTTCGAAACTACTGTGGCAACCGACGACGCAGGACAGCTCACTCCCTGCATCGTCGAATCTGCAATTCGCATTGAGGAAATTGTTATGGAAAGGTCACTAGAAATGAAATCGAAACACACTCGTTCAGCCCTGGCTGCCTTGTTGCTGCTTGTTACGCTATCCGCCACGGTGTCAGCGGAGAGTCCCGGGACCGAGTCGTTTACGATGACGGTTCTCCTTGACTCGGCCCAAGGCAAAGCGGTTACCAGGGGTCAATACGAACAAGCGATCGAACGTATAACTTCGCGCAAGAGTCGTTTTGGGAGCAAGTTCGTCGACCACGTAAATCTTTGCGTTGCCTACACGAAGACGCACGAGACCGACGAGGCC
>JBFELT010000266.1:0-3562 GCA_041552015.1 Woeseiaceae bacterium | reverse complement strand
GTATTAAACGATCGTTGAAATTCAAGAAGCCGTCTTGTCGGGGAGCTAACGATGGCCTGGTTCTCGCCTAAACCACTGATACTGCCTGAAATCATTGCGCAGAACGCGCGCTACATGCCCAACAAGCCGGCGTGGGTGTGCGATGGCGTGGTCGTGAGCTGGTCCGGATTCTCACAAGGCACAGCGAAGATCGGCAACGCGCTGCTCGACAGCGGTCTGCTGCAAGGCGACCGCGTTGTCGTGCTGATGAAGAACAGCTACGAGATGGCCGAGGCCATGTTCGGAATTATCCGCGCCGGTCTTGTCGCCGTTCCCTTGAATGTCTCGATTACGGATGATGCCATTGCCAGCATGATCGACAACGCCGGTGCCCGCGCCGTCATCGCCTCGGGCGAACACGTCTTGCGCGTCGACGGAATTCGCGCCGCCATCGAGAAACACGTCGGCGATCGTTTTGTCAGTCTCGATGCCGACGTCAGCGGATGGCAGGCCTATCACGAACTGCGGGAACAGGGCTCGGCCAATGCACCTCAGGTCACCATCACGGCGACCGACGAGTGCAATATCATCTACAGCTCGGGCACGACGGGACTGCCAAAGGGAATCGTTCATGACCACGCCTGCCGCGAGGCCTGGGCCAGCGACATGGCCGTTGCGCTACGCTATCACTCAGGTGCGCGCACGGTCTGCAATCTCGGACTGTTCTCGAACATCAGCTGGGTGGCGATGCTGTCGACGATGTTCTGTGGCGGAACCATCTTTATCGATCGCAAGTTTTCACCCGCCGGTTTTCTCGAAATGGTCGAACGCGACAGGATCACTCACACGGCGATGGTGCCTCTTCAGTTCCAGATGATCCTGGAGTGCGACGATTTCGATCGCTACGATCTCAGCAGTCTCGACGCATACATGTGTTGTGGATCGCCGCTCGCCGTTGGACTCAAGCGGCAGGTCATCGAGCGCATGCCCGGCGCATTTATCGAGCTTTACGGACTGACGGAAGGGCTCGTAACGGTCCTCGAGCCGGAAGACATGCTCGACAAGATCGACTCGGTCGGCCGGCCCTGTCCCGGCCAGGACGTCGTCATCCTGGACAATGATGACAGAGCGCTACCAGCCGGCGAGTCGGGAGAGATCGTCGGCCACAGCCGTTTCATGATGGCCGGTTACCACAACAACGACAAAGAGAACGAGGCCAACACGTGGACGCATCCGTCCGGCGTTCGCTGGCTGCGCACCGGCGATATCGGCAAGCTGGATGACGACGGTTTTCTCTACCTGGTGGATCGCAAGAAGGATATGATTATTTCCGGCGGCCAGAACATCTACCCGGCCGATATCGAGGCCACTCTCTTCGAGAACGAGGCCGTCCACGAGGTTGCCGTCATCGGCGTTGCCAGCGACAAGTGGGGCGAGACGCCTCTCGCCGTAGTCGTGAAGACGACCGGCGCAACGATCGACGAAGAGAAGCTGACCGCCTGGGCGAACAGCCGGCTCGGCAAACAGCAACGTATCGCGGCGACGGTATTCGTCGACGAGTTGCCGAGAAATCCCAATGGCAAGGTGCTGAAGCGGGACCTGCGTCAGCGATTCGCCGACATCAAATTCTAAAGGGGCAAGCATGTCAGCCGTGAGCAACGAACACTATTTCAACAGCACCGACGGACTGAAGCTCTACTACCGGGACTTCGGGGCAGACAAACCGGGAACCCCAATCGTCTGCCAGCCGGGTCTTACGCGCAATAGTCGCGATTTCGAGGACCTGGCGAACTATCTCAGCGATCGCCGTCGTGTTATTACGCCGGACTTTCGCGGGCGCGGATTTTCGGAGCACGATCCCGTTTGGCAAAATTACCATCCGGCAACATACGTGCAGGACACCTGGACGCTGCTGGATACCCTGGGTATCGAACAGGTCATCGTTGTCGGCACGTCTCTCGGCGCACTTTGCGCAATGGCGATGTCGGCCCAACATCCCGAGAGAATTGCCGGCGTCGTGATGAACGACATCGGCCCCGAGATCAATCCGGCCGGTATCAAGCGGGTGCAGGAATACGCCGGGCGCGTGCCGCCCGTGCGAAGCTGGGAAGAGGCCGCCGATCAGGCGAGACAGCTGTATGGCGAATGGTTGCCTGGTCTGACGGATGCGGATTGGCAGAAGATGGCCTGGCGCGGATACCGTGAGAACGCAGAGGGCATTCCGGAACTCGATATCGACAGGAACATCGGCGAGGCCGTACGCAAGATCGGTCCGCAAAAGGGCGATCCCTGGGCCCTGTTTGATAGCCTGAAGGACACGCCGGTGCTGCTGCTTTGGGGCGTCATGTCCGACATACTGACGAAGGATATCGTGGACAAGATGAAAGCTCGAAAACCGGACCTGGAGGTAGTCGCCGTTGCCGATCGCGGTCATGTTCCCCTGCTCGACGAGGCCGAGTGCCTGGCCGCAATCGATGGTTTTCTGCAGAGGGTTCGATGATGCGGCTCCACCTTAGCCTGGTCCTGCCGGCCTTGCTGCTCGCATCCTGCGGCGGCGACAAGGAAGTTCAAGCCGTTGCGATGCCCACCTTCGCGATCGACCCGTCGAGAGTCACCGTTTCCGGAGTCTCGTCCGGCGCGTACATGGCCGGTCAGCTGCACGTCGCACATTCGGCGCTGTTCTCCGGCGCGGCTCTGATCGCCGGCGGACCCTATTGGTGCGCTTCGGGCGCCATGCAAAAGGGCCTTGGGCCTTGCATGAAGGGCGGTGACATGGGCATGGATTCCCTGCGTGACTACGCGGCCGGGCAGGCGGCGAGTGCCGCAGTCGACCCGCTGGAAAACCTGCGCGATGACAAGGTATGGCTGTTTCACGGTGCGCTGGACACGATAGTCGACGGCGGGGTGCCGGAGGCCGCAAAAGCCTTCTACGAGGGCCTTGTCGCCGCGGAAAACATCACGCTGCTTACCGACGTGGAAGCACCCCACGGCATGCCGACACTGGACGTTGGCGTCGATTGCGAAACCGTCAAGACGCCATTTCTGAACGCCTGCCGCTACGATGCGGCGGGCGAATTGCTGCAGGCCTTGTTCGGTCCACTGAATGCACGGACGACGGCAGTCGGCGAACTGCTGAGCGTGCCGCAGCCAGGTGCCTCTGACGCCGACATGCTGGAGTCGGCGCTGCTTTATGTGCCGTCAGGCTGCGCGGCCGGCGAGACCTGCGGTGTGCACGTGGCGCTGCATGGTTGCCAGCAGTCGGTCGAATTTGTCGGCGACGCCTTCGCCGCCGGTGCCGGATATAACGAGTGGGCGGAGAGCAATCGTTTCCTGGTACTTTATCCGCAGGTGGCCAGCAGCAAGATCGCGCCTCTGAACCCGTTGGGCTGTTGGGACTGGTGGGGCTATACCGGCGATGACTACGCGACCAAATCCGGTGCGCAGGTAGCAGCGATAAAGGCCACCATCGACTCGCTGCAGGGCCCGTAGTTTTGAGCTTTGCCTGGGCGTTATTCATCGTCTACCTGATAGGCACGGCCTGGCTTGGCTGGCGCGGATTTCAGAAGACCACCGGCTTCGGCAG
>JBFELT010000265.1:0-3644 GCA_041552015.1 Woeseiaceae bacterium | reverse complement strand
ACTGATAGGCCAGGGTGTCAACGGCGTAACCGGGGACTACTCACGCGGCGCGGTGGGGCAGTGGGTCGAAAACGGCGAAATTCAGTTCCCGGTACACGAGGTAACGATCGCCGGGAACCTCAAGGACCTTTACCCGCGAATCGTCGCTGCAGGGGATGACCTGGATGTCCGCGGCGGCATTCGTTGCGGTTCGCTGCTTGTCGAAGAGATGACGATCGCGGGCGCCTAGGTCCGACAGACTGCTAGCCCGGACTCAGCGCCGCTGTTCCATGCGTGTCGCGGGAGCGCCCGATTCGGGCAGGCCGCTAGTTCTCTGCCTGATCGAGCAATTCCGAAAGCGTCTTTTCTGCGACGGTGGCGGCAACGGCGCCGTCCAGCCGGGCACCGAGTTCCTCGATGGCCGGCGACCATCGCGGCGCGCTGATTGAGCCGGTCTCGCCAAATTCGCGTGCGACTGCGAGGATGTCCCCGAGCGAGATGTGCGACGTGTCGCGGCCGGGGAGGAGTTCCTCGCGCTCGGTCGATGTCAACAAGCCATGTTCTTCGAGACCGGCGACAATCGGCTCCAGCGTGATCGACGGGATTCTCAGCCTTTCGCTGATATCTGTCACGGACATTGTCGCCTGCGGGTCGCGAAAAGCCGTGCCGACAAGCAGCATGACGTTTAGCGCCAGCCGTTCGCGCATACTGCTGGATAACTGCGGTTCGCGCCGTCCGATGCGCAGATAAGCGGGATTCTGATGATAGAAAGCCAGCTGCGCGCCGACCAGAAGTACGAGCCAGTTCAGGTACAACCAGATCAGGGCGATAATGGCGATGGCGAAGCCGCCGTAGACGGTCATGGTCCGCGCGGAATTTACGATAACGGTGGCAACGACGACGCCCAGCGTCGCCCAGAGAAATCCACCGACGACGCCGCCGACCAGCGCGGATCCAATGCGTACCTGGGTGTTCGGCATGAACCAATAGAGAAAGGCGAAAGCGCCGGTGACAATCAGGAACGGCGCCACTTTGCTGGTCACGACAAACAGCGGTCCGACGACCTGGTTCTCCAACAAGAACTTCACGAAACTCTCGTCCTGCAGTGAGCCAATCATGCCCAGCGCGAGTACGACCGCCACGGGGCCGATCGTCAAAACGAAAACGTATTCGGTGAAGCGTCTTGCGAAACTTCTCGGTTTGCTCACGTACCAGGCGTAGTTGAAAGCCTCTTCGACCTTTTGCACCATCGAGATCGCTGTGTAGATAAAGAACGCCAGGCTGACGCCGCCGAGCAGCCCGCCATTGACGTTCTGCACCAGCCGCATCACGTTGTCGGTAATCTCCCTGCCCTTTTCGCCGAGAGGCTCGAGGATCAGGTACATCTCGTTTTCGAGCAACTCGTCGACGCCAAAGCCCTTGAGGACAGCGAAGCTGAATGCAATCAGGGGAACGACAGATAGCAGCGTCGTGTACACGAGACTCATAGCTCGCAGTGTCAGCTGCCCCGCAAACATATCCCGCAGCACGGCATACAGGTTGCGCAATACAGCCCTGAGTATTTTTCCCGGAACGCCGTAGCTTTTCAGCACATCGCCCCACAGGACCCGGTCGACCTGCTGGTTTAACTGATTCAACATCGTCGCATTGTACATCGGGCAGGGTGGCGCACCATGTGCTCCGGTTCGCAGGACTATCAGGGCCCCATCAGGCGTTCGAGCGCCTCACGGTACTTCTGCGCCGTCTTCTCGAGCACAGCGGCGGGCAGGTCCGGGCCGGGAGCCGTCTTGTCCCAATCCAGCGTGTCGAGATAGTCACGAATAAATTGCTTGTCGAAGCTTGGCGGACTGCTGCCCGGCTCGTAACCGTCCACCGGCCAGAATCGCGAGGAATCCGGTGTCAGCACCTCATCGATGATGTGCAATCGGCCTTCTTCATCCAATCCAAACTCGAACTTCGTATCGGCGATGATGATCCCGCGCTTGAGCGCGTACTCGGCGGCGCGTTCGTAAATCTGAATGGAAACCTCACGCACATGGCTGGCCAGCTTTTCGCCGACCAGGTTCACGACGGTTTCGAAGCTGATATTTTCGTCATGATCGCCGGAGGGCGCCTTGCTTGCAGGCGTAAAAAGCGGGCGCGGCAGCTTCTGCGCCAGTTGCATTCCTTTGGGCAATTCGATGCCGCAAAGCTGGCCTGTTTCCTGGTAGTCACGCCAGCCGGAGCCGATCAGGTAGCCGCGCACGACAGCCTCGATGGGCAGAGGGCGAAGCCGTTTGACAACCAGCGAGCGACCGCGAAGTTGCTGACGCACTGCCGGATCCTTTACCACGTCGTCCACTGTTCGATCAGATAGCTGATGGTCGATAATGTCTGCCATCATGCGAAACCAGAACAGCGACAGGCGGGTGAGTATCTCGCCCTTGCCGGGGACCGGGTCGGGCATCACAACGTCGTAGGCGGACAGACGATCCGACGTGACGATCAGCAGATGATGGTCGTCAACGGCGTATATATCTCTTACCTTGCCGCGGCCCAGCAACGGCAATTCAGGAACAGAGGATTCGAATAATACGTCGGAAGCGCTCATCGCCAGATGCTCGTGATTACGTTGTTAGTTCCGCGATGATCCCCTCTTCGCTTCGGGCAGGCAAGCATGGAACATAGGAATGCCCGCGAACAACCGTTAGGATTGATGGCCTGCACACTACCTGATATCCGGAATCTCAATTGTACTGGGGCAAGATTATTGGCACGTTAGCGGGGCTCGTGACACTGAAGCCGTGGTTCGCGGTGCTGGGCCTGTTTCTCGGCCATCAGTTTGATCGTGGTTTCGCTGATCGCTTTCGTGACTTCGAGAAGCGGGGCGCCGATATAGGCCGCGTCCCGGATGCATTCGTTCGGGCGCTGTTTCAAAGCATGGGCCATCTGGCAAAGATCGACGGACGCGTAAGCGAGGAAGAGATTCGAGCGGCGCGTCTGATCATGCACCGTCTCGGTCTGAGTCCGGCCAACGTGCGCCGTGCTATCGCCTGGTTTGATGAGGGCAAGCGCCCGGGTTTTCCGCTTGTGCAGACAATTCGTGAGGCCCGACGAGTCGGCGCTCGCGGGGCTGCACAGCGAACGTTGTTCGTGCGCTTGCTGCTCGAGGTTGTCCTGGCAAAGGATGCCCTCAAAAAGCAGGAGCGTTCGCTGCTATGGACCGTCTGTACGGAACTCGGCGTCGGTCGCGTCGAGCTGGCGCAACTCGAGGCCATGATACGCGCGCAAAAAAGCTTCAAGCGCTCGCCCGCCGGTGATGCCGATGCGGCCCGTTTGCGTGACGCCTACCGGGCGCTCGGCACGTCCCCCGACGCCAGCAACGAGGACATCAAGAAGGCCTATCGGCGCCTGATGAACCGCAATCACCCGGACAAGATCGCGGGCAGCAATCCGGACGCCGCGATGCTGGCCGAGGCGGAGCGGCGCACGCGGGAAGTGCGGGTAGCCTACGAAATGCTCAAGGCGCGTCGATCGATACGATGATCTGTCCGATCAGGTGGCCTTGAGTTAAAGTCGGATAAAAGCCAGCAGGAATGACCGTGACGCCACTAATCGCCCCTTCTATTCTTTCCGCCGATTTTGCCCGCCTGGGTGACGACGTCCGCGACGTGCTCGATGCGGGT
>JBFELT010000264.1:0-3710 GCA_041552015.1 Woeseiaceae bacterium | reverse complement strand
TTTACCGAACTGCTCGCGGGCTGAAGCAATGTCCTTTTGCTCCGACAGCGCCTTTGCCGCCCCGGCTATGTCTTTCATCAGGGCATGTGTATCGGCTCCTTGCGAATGGCCGTCTTTCACGGCTTCGCACTCAACATCACGTTCGTCGGTTACCACGGCAAGCTCGACTTCGGCATCATCGCATGCCGGCGCTCGGTACCCCGCGTGCAGCGTCTCGTCGATTACCTGGAGCAGTCGCTGACCGAGCTTGAGGCCTTGGTGTAGGCCGCAGGCAAGTAGACTGGAGAAAGCCAATGTCAGACTCCCCCCGAATTCCCCGCGACAAAGACAATGATTTTTCGCGCGACATGGCCTCGCAGCGAGCCGCGTTCGTGTCGGAGGTGACCGGTGCGTCGCTGGATACCGTATCCAGCTATACGATCGATCCGGCGGCAACGCGTGGCAACATCGAGAACTTCACGGGCACCGCGCAGGTGCCGCTTGGGATCGCCGGGCCGCTGAAGGTGGTCGGGGAACATGCGAACGGCGAATTCTATATTCCGATGGCAACCACCGAAGGGACCCTGGTCGCAAGCTACAGCCGCGGCATGCGGGTCATCAACGAATGCGGCGGCGTCAGGACCACGGTCGTCAAACACTCGATGCAAAGGGCGCCCGTATTCCTTTTTGACAACGCGCTGGAGGCACGCGAATTCGGCAAATGGCTCAACGAGCATATAGACGAAATCCGCGCTGTCGTGAAGACCTCCTCACGCACGGCCAGGCTGACCGAGATCGAGCAATACATCGTTGCCAATATGCTGTACTCGCGATTCTGCTATACGACCGGCGACGCGGCGGGGCAGAACATGACTGGCAAAGCCACGCTCTATGCCTGCGAATGGATTCGCGCGAATCACCCCCTGAAGCCGCGCTTTGTCCTCTCCGGCAACACCGACACGGACAAGAAGCACTCGATGATGAACATGATCCAGTCGCGCGGGAAACGCGTCGTCGCGGAGTTCGTCCTGAAGCGCGACGTCGCCAGGAAGCTTCTGCGTATCGATACGGAGTGGCTGTACCGATTCCGGCAGATAGCCTACGTTGGCACAATGCAGGCCGGTGCAGCATACGCCGGCGCCCATTCCGCGAATGGCATTGCGGCGATGTTCATTGCCACCGGGCAGGATGCAGCCAATGTGGCCGAATCCCATGCGGGCCTGAACTACGGACAGCTGCTCGACAACGGCGATTTCTACTGGGCGGTAACCCTGCCGGCGCTGATATGCGCGACCTACGGCGGGGGCACAGGCCTGCCAACGCAGCGCGAGTGCCTAGAGATGATGGATTGCTACGGCACCGGCAAGGCGGACAAGCTGGCCGAAATCATCGCCGGCGTCGTTTTGGCCGGAGACGTGTCTCTGTCATCCGCCATACTCGCCCACGAGTGGGTTAGCAGCCACGAGAAGATGGGGCGCAATCGCTAGGTAGCCTCTGCACAATTCTCGTCGCTGAGCTGGCGCCTGGCCTTGTCGATGTCGAGCGCCTGCATCGCATCCGCGGGGGTCATATTCGCGGCCTTCTCGAGTAGCTCCACAGCTTCGTCCAGACGCTCGTCGCCGTACATCAGCAAGAGACCGTTAGCTTTTTCAATACAGGCAAACGGGAGTTCCGGGCAAAGTTCGATAGCGGCGTCATAGTGCTCCTCCGCGATCTTCCTTTTCGCACCGTATTTCAGACTGGCCAGCATGCCGCCAAGCTTGTCCACGAGCTCGGCGTGCCAGGTCGCGAGCGTCGTATGAGCCTCCGCATGCGCGGGCTGCAGTTCGAGACACAGCGTAACGGAATCCTTGATCCTCGGACCGACCCCCTTCGCCAGGGCCTCGAGGATACTGATGAACTGGCTGTAGCGCCCCAGTGCGACGGCCAGCATGTAGTGCGCATTCGCGCTTTCGGCATCAAACTCCGCGGCCTGTTCAGCAAGATCCACGGCAAGTTCGAAGCCGCGGAGCTTCTCATCGTCATCTTTCTCGAGGTATTGCGCGTACATGGTTGCCGCAAACGCCGCGGGAAGCAGGCAGGCGTCGCCGTGCTTTTCTCCGGCGCGCACGGCGGCGCCGAATCGCCCTTCGTGATAAGCCTGCCAGGCTTTTCGCGCACTGGCGGAATCCGGAAAGGGCTCGAGGTTTCCGCTGTGAAGCCCGGCCCAGCGCTTTTTCAGCGCAGTGCCGGAAAACTCGAATTTCGGACCGTTGTAGCTCACGTAGCGTCGGGACATACTGTCATTATGCGCCGTCATTTTGGAAAATTCCCGCCCGCGTCTGCTACATTGGCGGCGAAATTTTCGGATACCTGTCAATGCGAACACGAAGCACACTGAAACGCGCGTATGTCGCTTTGATGATGGGGATCGTCGGCCGCGGACTGGCGATTGCCAGCCGCATCGACAGCCAGGTCGCGCACGAAATCTCGCACCTGCCGGTGGAGATGACGATTGCCATGCGCGTTTATCCGAACGGCCCCTGTTGTTTCCTGCAAAGGACCCATTCCGATCTCAGCTACCTGGGCGTACACGACTCGGGCGCAGCCGATATGGAGATTATATTCAAGCATTTGCAGCACGCATGGCTTCTGTACACGTTTCAGGAAAACACGCCGATGGCATTCGCTCGCAACCGCATCGTGCTCAACGGGGAGGTGGCGCACGCGACCGTCTTCAATCGCTGCCTGGCCCGACTGCTCGCACTGATACTGCCGCGCCCGATCGCGAAACGGGCCATGAAGCGCTATCCCGCCATCGCTTTGCCGCATAAGCTGCGCCTGGCCGCCTCCATTTACCTGCGCCTGCCATTCGAAAGGAAAAGATCCGCCTTATGACGTCGAAATATTACGAGTTCTACTGCCCGGTCAAGATTCTTGCCGGACTCAAGGCGCTCGAGCACCTGCCCGCGGAGCTCGCCGAACGCGGCTGTGCGGCGCCGATGGTATTGACCGATAAAGGCGTTCGGCAGGCGGGTCTCATCGATCACATCGAGCTCGCATTCGAGGAGGCCGGCCTGTCGATCGGGCCGGTGTTCGACGACATCCCACCGGACAGTTCGACCGACGTGGTGGAACAGATTGCACGCCTGTTCCGCGAACGCGGCTGCGATTCCCTGATCGCCGTGGGGGGCGGCTCCGTGATGGACACCGCCAAGGCCACCAATATTCTCGTGTCGGAGGGAGGCGAGTTCCTGCGCCCGTACGCTGGCGCGGGAAAACTGACACGGCCATTGAAACCGCTGGTTGCGATCGCCACGACCGCGGGCACCGGCTCGGAAGTAACGTCCGTTGCCGTTATCAAGGACACGCACAAGCAAAAGAAGGACGCGTTCCAGTCAGTGCACCTTTACCCGGCTGTGGCCGTGATCGACCCGCGCATGACCCTGACCGTGCCGCCCGGCATCACGGCCGCGACGGCGATGGACGCACTGACTCATGCCGTAGAGGCCTTTACCTGCCTCGCAAAGAACCCGATCAGCGACGCCTATGCGTCGGCGGCGATACGAAAGATCGTGACGGCGCTTCCTGTAGTGCTCGCAAATCCCGACCACAGCAGCGCGCGTCTCGACCTGGCCGAAGCCGCAACGATGGCCGGTATCGCATTCTCGAATTCGATGGTCGGACTGGTGCACGCAATCGGCCACGCGGTCGGCGCCGTGTGCCACCTGCACCACGGCACCTGCATGAGC
>JBFELT010000263.1:0-3712 GCA_041552015.1 Woeseiaceae bacterium | reverse complement strand
GCGGCGCCCCGCGGCCTGCAGGGTTGTGCCTCGTGTCAGGAGGTGCAGTGCTCGGCGATGCTCTCTTCGACGCGCCGACGGGCCTCGTTCCTCTGATCTTCGTCGAGGTAGACGCGCTCACCATTGGCGTCTTCACGATACAGCCGTCGAGACTGGACCATGGATTCCAGGCGCGCCCGGTAGCTGTCGCACTTCTTCTGCTTGGCCTCAGCCGCAGCAGCCTGTTCCGCGGCTGTCTTCTTGGCTTCCTCTCGTGCCGTTCTCTTGTCCTTCAGCGACGCGGAGAGCGCGTCCTGCGCAGCGGCACCTTCTGCCACCTTGCCCGGGTTGGCTCGCTGGTAGCTCAGGGCTACGAGCTCCGAAGCTTCGTTGCCGGCGGGGCGGTCTCCATAATGGATATTGCCCTGGTCGTCGACCCATTTATAGATTTCGTTCGCCATGGCGCCACCGCCCGTGGTCAGAGCGAATACAGCGAAACAAAGCAGCAAGCGTTTGCTATTCATAAGGGTTCTTCCACAGCCGTCGAGGCCCGACATAAGATACTGAATCTACGAACATTAGACCACCAAAACCGCGGTTTTGTTGTGATCATGATCACAGTCGATCGCGGGATTCCGGACGGGGTTTCTTCAACATAAAAAAAGCGGGCCGGAAGGCCCGCTCAGTAACTCGTTGCTTATAGGGAAAATTCCCAGCGGAAACGAGTTGGGGTGGTGACGCCACCCGACTTTCGTTATGACAAAGCCGGGTGACGCCACCGGGGGGGTAATTACTCGGCCGAGGTGAACTCGGGGTAGGCCTCCAGGCCGCACTCGCTGATGTCGACACCCTCGTATTCCTCCTCTGCGGAGACCCGGATACCGACGGTCTTCTTGATCACGAACCAGACAATGAAGCTCGTAACGAACACCCACAGGAAGATAGAGACGAGTCCCATGAGCTGTACGAGAAATTTCGCGTCGTCGTTGGTAAAGCAAACCGCCAGCAGGCCCCACATGCCCACGACGCCATGAACCGAAATTGCGCCAACCGGGTCGTCGATCTTCAGCTTGTCGAGCAGGACGATGGAACCAACCACCAGCAGACCGCCGACCGCGCCGATCATCGTCGCTGTGATCGGTGCCGGTGTGAGGGGTTCGGCGGTAATTGCGACCAGGCCGGCCAGCGCGCCGTTGAGTGCCATCGTCAGGTCGGCCTTGCCGAACCAGAAGCGCGATAACAGCAGGGCGAACACGAGACCGCCGGCGGCTGCCATGTTGGTGTTGACGAAGACCAGCGCCACGGCGTTGGCTTCGCCGACATCGGAGACCTTGAGTTCCGAGCCGCCGTTGAAGCCGAACCAGCCGAGCCACAGGATCAGCGTGCCCAGTGCGGCGAGTGGCAGGTTGCTGCCCGGAATGGCGTTAACCTGCCCGCCCTTGCCGTATTTGCCCTTGCGCGCGCCCAGGAGCAGGACGCCCGCGAGCGCCGCCGAGGCGCCACAGAGATGCACGATGCCGGAACCCGCGAAATCGAGGAAACCCGCCGCATCGAGAAAGCCGCCGCCCCATTTCCAGAAGCCCTGCATGGGGTAAATGAAACCGGTGAGGACCACCGCGAACGCGAAGAACGACCAGAGTTTCATGCGTTCCGCGACCGCGCCTGACACGATCGACATGGCCGTCGCAACAAACACGACCTGGAAGAAGAAATCCGACAGGCCGGAATAGTAGGTGTCGCCGCCGCTCGCGAGGACCGCTTCGGCCGAGTTGTCGGCGGACGTCAACAAACCGTCGCCCAACTGGAAGAAAGCGTTGCTTGCATCACCCGGATACATGATTCCGTAGCCGCACAGCATGTACATGATGCAGGCGATGGAATAAAGGCCGACGTTCTTCGTCAGGATCTCCGCGGTATTCTTGGCGCGAACGAGACCTGCTTCGAGCATCGTGAAGCCCGCCGCCATCCACATGACGAGCGCACCCATGACGAGAAAATAAAATGTGTCGAGCGCGTACGAAAGTTCGGTGACCTGCGCCGCTATTTGAGCTGTTTCTTCCACAACAAAATCCCCTCTGTTTATACGGCTTCGCTACCGGTCTCGCCGGTGCGTATGCGAATGGCCTGGACGAGTTCGGTGACGAAAATCTTGCCGTCGCCGATCTTCCCGGTGCGTGCGGTATTGGCGATGGCTTCGATAACCTGTTCGGCTATGTCGTCTGCAACGGCAAGTTCGATTTTTGCCTTGGGCAGGAAGTCGACGACGTACTCGGCGCCCCGGTACAGCTCGGTATGCCCTCGCTGCCGGCCGAAGCCTTTGACTTCGGTGACGGTGATGCCCTGAATGCCGATGTCGGCGACAGCCTGTCGCACATCATCCAGTTTGAATGGCTTGATGATCGCGGTGATCATTTTCATTGTTGGTCCCCTCCGGATTTGAAAAGGGGAGCGGCCGCGCGGCCGCTCCTCGTGTTATTGCAGATCGAACGACTTGCCGATCGTGAAGATCAGGGATTCGTCGCTGCTTCCCGTGCCGCTGAGGGTCGAGTCATTGAAGAGCAGCACGATGCCGAGGTCGACGTCAGCCACGGTGGTGCCATAGCCGACCTCGAAGTAGTCACCATCGAAATCCTGCGCAAAGCCGGCGTACTTGCCATGAAAGCCGTCCTTCTCCACGGTCAGCGCGTAGTAGGTGTAATCCTGGGTGGGGGCGGTGAACGCGTCGTAGCGACCGACGGCAACATCCAGGCTCAGCAGGCCGTAGGAACCGCCAAGGTTGATCTCCTGGTAGGTATCGTCGAAGTCGCCGGTGTAGAAGTACCCGGTGTAGCCGATGCTGTAGCCGAAGTCCTCGACCTCACCGCCGTAACCGAAGTAGCCATCGACCTCCAGGCCGTCCTTGACGTCGGCGGCCCAGACGCCCGCATAAAACCCGCCGGTCTCGTAGTCGACACCGCCGCTGGGCGAGGAAGTTGCCTGGAAGATTCCGCGAAAGTAGTAGTCGCTGGCATAGCCCAGGTTGGCGGACCAGCCGGCCTGCGCCAGGCCACTGCTAAGTAATGCGATCGCGACGAACGCGGTTTTTCTTGCTGTCATTGCTGTTTGCTCCCTGTGTCATTGAGGCCAGGTCGGCCGGTATCGACCTGTTTAGAGCAGTTTGCGTGCCAGTTTTGAAAACATGATGCAAAACAGTCAGTTATAAGTCTGCGGTCGCAGGGCCTGCACCGTCCTGGTGCAGCGATAACCGGCACTGCTCCGAAATGGGGAAGCCGCGACCCCAGGTCGGGCAGGTGGCAAGTACTGTTTTGCCGCGGTGATCAGGCAAATGCGGCTGGCGTTTCCCGCCGGCGTCAGGTATCAAATCGGCATGAGCGATGAATCAATCGAAAACCTGGCGAGAAAACTCGTGGACTCCGTTCCCGAGGGCTTGCGTTCCGTCCGCGAGGATCTGGAAAACAACTTCCGATCCGTGTTGCGTGCCTCGTTGAGCAAGCTCGATCTCGTCACCCGGGAAGAGTTCGAGGTGCAGGAGGCCGTGCTGCTTCGCACGCGGGAGAAGCTCGAGGCGCTGGAGGCGCAACTCGCGAAGCTCGAAAAGAAAGACGCCTGAAAGCAGACCCTGCCGCGCGACCACGCCGTGCGGCGGCAGGGAGGACGCATTGTAGGAGCGCGCCCCGGCGCGCGACCCGCAGGGACGCGGCAGGGAGAACGCCTTGCAGGAGCGCGCCCCGGC
>JBFELT010000262.1:0-3734 GCA_041552015.1 Woeseiaceae bacterium | reverse complement strand
GGGCGAGGAAGATCTGGCCGAAATGGCGCGGCGGCGACAGGCCGCGGACGCGATGAAGTTTCAGCACGCGGAGGCATCGGCACTCGGTGCAAGACCGGCGCCGCTGGGCGGTCCGCCGACGTCACCGGCTGCTCCCGCGGTATTACCGTTCGTCCGTGACGGCCGCAAGATCGGTCGCAACGAGCCCTGTCCCTGCGGCTCCGGAAAGAAATTCAAGCAGTGCCACGGCAAGCTCAAGTAGCCCATGCAGCATTTCGATGTCGCCGCAGGGATACTGATCGATTCGTCCGGGCGCGTCCTCATCGCAGAGCGGCTCGGTGGCGGTCCGTTTCACGGTCTGTGGGAATTCCCCGGCGGCAAGATAGCGCCGGGTGAATCCGCCCACGATGCGCTTCACCGCGAACTGGCCGAAGAAATCGGCATCGAGGTGACGGCGTGCTCGTCGTTCATGAATCTGCGCCACGAATACGACGACCGCATCGTCACGATCGAGTTCTTTATTGTCGACAAATGGGACAGGGCACCTGCAGGTCGCGAGGGCCAGGCTTTGCGTTGGGTTCTTCGTGAGCAGCTGAGCTTGGAGAGACTCCTGCCAGCCGATGTGCCGGTGGTTTCCGCGCTTCAGCAGATGGACAGCTGAAAGGGAACATCCTGTTTGGTCTGCACGGCGCGGCACTCGATCGTCGACCAGTCGAGAAAGCGAATGGTGAAGCGGTGCTGACTGCCACTGATCTCGGGGAACAGCGAGTTCTTGCCCACAATGCTAACCCGCAACAAGCGGCAGTTGCCGTCCTTTTGCATGTTGTGTTGATACATGCCGTTGATCGCAAGCTGGTCTTTGGGTCGTGCGCTTTCCCTGATAAGCCAGAGCGATTCACTGACGGCGTCGCAAAGCGGACGAATGGCGCCTACCCATTGCCCGAGATCCTCCCGCCGGCGGGCGATCGGTTGGCGCAGCCAGTGGTTGTATTCGGGCAGGTCGAATTCGCAGGTGCCACCCGGTATGGCGCTGCGGTGCTTGATCGCATTCAGGAATTCGCTGTCCTTGATCGGCTGCAGGAACGCGCTACCGATACGGCCGATTTGATCGCGATTAGCGAGCAGGGTGTTCACCAGCGAGTCCAGGCGACCCCGGTCGACACCCGGCTGGCTCTGGTATCGCTGCAGGGTGCTGAGCTGCAGATCCAGCTCCTTCAGGACCTCGCTGCGGACGTCGCCCCGCGACAGGATGGCGAGAATCTCCAGCAGCGTCGAGATCGTGGCCCGAGTGGCCCAATCCGCCTCTTTCTCGCTGTTGTAGAGCATTTGCTGGTACAGGAACTCGAGCCTCAGAAAGGTACGCATGCGTTCCGACAGCGGCTGCTCGTAATGCGTGGGCTGAGCCGAGGGCTTGACGGCGATTTCTTCGGCGGGTTTGGCCATGGCGCTATTCTGCGCCACCCGATGACGGCTGGCAAATGAGTGTGACTGGGGTCCCAGTTCCCGGGAATACGCATGAACACGCAATGGGCATCAAGCTAGAATGATCGACTCCGAAATGTACCTGCGTGCTGCTGAATGATCGATCCTGTTACCGACGGCCCAGATAGCCGCAGAAATCGCCTGCTGCTAATGGCTGGCTGGGCGGCCGTATTCGCGGCGGGCCTTTTTTCCTACTGGCCGGGTCTAGCCGGGCCATTCATGCTCGACGATTTCGGCACGATTGCCGCCCTCGGCGATCGCGGTGGAATCAGGAACTGGGAGACGTTCCGAGCCTTCGTTTTCGGCGGGCATTCGGGCCCGACAGGCCGCCCGCTGGCGCTCTTGAGTTTCCTGATCGATGGCAATAACTGGCCGACCGATCCATGGCCGTTCAAACGAACCAACCTGGCCATCCATCTGATCAACGGCGCCCTGCTGGGCCTGCTGACCGTGCAGATCCTGCGACTGCTGCAGTTCGACAGGCAGGACGCGCAATGGATCGCCGTGCTGTCAACGGCATGCTGGCTGCTGCATCCCTTCCTCGTATCCACCACGCTCTACGTCGTGCAGCGCATGGCGCAGCTGTCTACTTTGTTCGTCCTGGCAGGCCTCGTTTCCTATCTGTACGGCCGATCGCTTATCGCCGTCAATGCGGTGAAAGCCTACCTGGTCATGAGCGTCGCGATCGGTATGTTCGGACTGCTGGCATTGATCTCGAAGGAGAATGGCCTCCTTCTGCCGCTGCTGGTGCTTGTGCTGGAAGCAACGGTGGTCGCAAGTCAGAAACCACGGCTGCATAGCTTGCATCGACTTTGGTCCGCAGCCTTTATCGTCCTGCCATCGATCGTGATAGCGGTGTATCTCGCGTCGAAATTATTCAGCCCGACATTCTTCGAGGTCGTGCCGCCACGAGACTTCAGCTTATTCGAACGATTGCTCACGCAGCCGCGCGTTCTCGTCGATTACCTGAGGCACTGGTTTATTCCCGAACTGTATACGACGGGCGTATTCCAGGACCACTTCATCAAGTCGACGGGGCTGTTCTCGCCCGCAAGCACCGCGCTAAGTGTGTTGCTGCACGGCACCGTCATTTCGATCGCGATTGTGAATCGGAAGAAGTGGCCGCTGTTCGCCTTTGTGGCGCTTTTCTTCTACGCCGGGCATGTGCTGGAATCGAGCGTCATCAACCTGGAGCTGTACTTCGAGCATCGCAATTACCTGGCCGCCACATTTCTATTTCTGCCACTGGTCGTATTGCTGCGTCAAAAGACCAGTACCCGGACTTTCCTGCTCGCAGGGGTGGGGATGATGCTGTTACTCGGCGGCTTCACTCGCTACTCGGCAACCGTCTGGCAGACGTTTCCGGGTATCGTCGAGGCGTCGGCGCACAAGGCGCCAACCTCCGCGCGAGCCCAGGCGCAACATGCTGCGCAGCTCCTGAATGCACAGCGCCCCGACGAGGCCCTGCAGGTCATCGAGCGGGCAGTCGACAATATTCCTGGCGATAATGCACTGTTGCTGATCAGCCGACTCACTATCCGTTGCCAGCTCGGCATTCTAACCGCGAATGACTTCGAGTCGGTCGCCACGCTGTTGTCGAGCAGTATCTACGACCCCCGATTGATCGAGCCGTATACTTCATTGACCTCGTCGGTGATCATGGGCAAATGCCCCGAGGTAACGCTGACAAATCTAAGGGCCCTGTTCGAGAACATGCTGCTCGTTTCGAGAAACGCCAGACCGGACTCCCTGAGCTACGCCCAGATCAAGTACTTCATTGGTTTCGTCAACGCCTATGCGGGCGAGCCGGGACTCGCGCTTGCCGCCTTCGAGGATTCGCTACGCGCTCGTCCGGGTTCTTCGCATGCGATGATCATGGCCGCACACATGGCGACGGAGGGATACTACGAGATGGCGCTTTACCTGTCGGATATCGCCTTGTCACAACTCGACGTGGAGAAGCAGGGCATCGTCGGTCGCGCCCGGGTCTCCGAGAGCGATGTGCACAGGTTCCAGTCCATCGTGCGCGAGGATATGGCGGCAGATGGTGCCCCACAAATCGACGCGCAGCCGGAGCAGTAATGGAAATTGTCCGGGTTAAGGTCGCTTTGCCATTTTCAGGAATCGCTCGTGCAATGCCCGCACCTGGCGTCGGGTCTTTTCGAGGCCGCGACCGTTGTCGATCACGTCATCGGCCATCGCGATGAGCGCGTCCCGGGCAGACTGGGCGGCGAGCATGCGACGTGCCTGCTCGGCAGTTTCCGAGTCGCGCG
>JBFELT010000261.1:0-3764 GCA_041552015.1 Woeseiaceae bacterium | reverse complement strand
CCTGCCTCGGTTGCCTTGAACCAGGTTTCGTTGACGATACCGGGCACGGCATCCTTCTTGATGGCGAGGTCGGGAACCCACCAGGAATGCACGACGTCGTTCGAGGTGATGAGCAGGCGAACCTTGGCGTCGCGGGGTACCACCACGCGGCGGTCTACCTCGAGCAGGTAATTATCGACGGCGAACGGATCGATGCCCGAGGCCTTGCGGCGCGCCTCGACGCTTGGCTTCGCAAGGCTGGAAAAGAAGGCAATATCCTCGTCCTGGTACTTGTAGTGCCAACGCCACTGGTATGCCGTTACGACGATGGAAAGATCCGGATTACGTGAATCCTCGAGTTTCACCATGGTTTCGGCGACAGGGATTGCGATGAGCATCAGGATCACGACCGGAATCGCGGTCCATATCACCTCGGCGAGCGTGCTGTGTGAGAAGTCCGCGGGTTTCGCGCCCTTCGATTTCCTGTGCTGGAATAGCGAGTAGATCATTACGCCGAAGACAACCACGCCGATCGCAACGCACCACCAGAAAATCATCATGTGTATGTTGTAGGTCTCGAGGCTGAGCTCCGTTACGCCCTTGGGCATGTTCAGGCCCCATTCGGCCCTCGCTACCCCGCCAAGACCCAGGGTCAGCAGGCCTGATAATGACTTTCTTAACATGACTCATTCACCTTGCGGATCGTCGCGACGATCGCATTACGTTTTGGATGTCAGATGTGACTACTGGCGAATCGCTAGGTTCGCCCTGGCCCGGTGACCCCGGGAAGTCGTCTGTTGGCCGCCCTGACCGACGAGGCCGGTCAAAAAAGCAAGCGCAGTGTACTTAAATCACGACGACCGTGCAACGCGAAATCCCCAAACCTTAGTGAGATTAATTCTTATTTAACAATGGCTTAAACTTGGTTTCCCGCAGAAAAAGTTACAATTAGGGGCGTAGCGGGCGATCAGCCCCGACGGCGCGGAATGCGTGACGCGTCAATCCGGATGTTTGCCGGGTCCCTGCGCGGACCTCCGCCCCAGCAGTGCCCGTAAACGAGCTCGAGATCGAGCCGGATCCTTCCGCTGTCGGCGGTCGCCGTCAGCGCCTGCCGCATACGGGCGAATCGCTGCCGGCCGGTCAGCGTGCGCCGGCGCTGCGCGAGCGTGTTGCCGGCAGCCACGTCTTTCAGATCGCCGAAAAGACGGCTCGCATGTTCGTATTCGACCGCGAGACGATCGACATCGAGGACCGGGTCCCGCAGGCCGGAGCGTACCAGCGCGTCACCGAGGTCATGCATGTCGGGAAAATCGTTGACGTGCCCATCGCTGTCGACCTGGCGCCATGCCCGACGGATTTCCGACAGGCTGTCCGGCCCGAGCGTCGCGAAGATAAACACGCCGTCGCGTTTAAGCACGCGTGAAACTTCCTCGAAGACCCGCGCCGGCCGATCGACGTACGGCAGCAGCAGGTTGCAGAAAACCAGGTCGATACTCTGGTCCTGGAACGGCAACTGGCCCGCATTCGCCTGCACGAAGCAGGGACGCGACCGGGAATACCAGGCGAGCTTGCCGCGCGCCTGTCGCTACATGTTTCGGGAAATATCCAGCGAAACCAGCTGCGCGCGCCTGAAGCGCTTCCTGAGCGGAGCCGTCGCGCTGCCGGTGGCCGCGCCCAGATCGACGATATGCGCCGGCCTGACGACGAGCGGCTGCAGGCGCTCCATCAGACCATCACGCGTAACGGCGTGCACGAAGTCAGCCGCATCGAACGTCGCCGCCGCGCTGTCGGCGCGGCGCCGTGCGTCGCGCAGCTTCAGCGTCGCTTGCTCGTTCACGTTTCGATCGGACCGTTGCATGGATTGCAGCAAAGCTATCACGCTTTTTACCGTCGATTGCAGGGAAAGGCGGCTGGTGCGCCGTGACACGATTGCACGATCCTGAACGCATGCGACGCACCTTGAACTACAGGGCATGGGCGAAAAAGCTAGGCCAGGCCGTCCGCCGGCTTGACCGCGCGATCATGCCCATCGCCTGTGCGTTTTGCGGAGTGCGCCTGCTGCCCGCAGAAAGGCGCGTCTGCAAGGCGTGCTATTTCGATTTGCCCTGGATAGGCAACGCCTGTTGCCGATGCGCGGAGCCGCTGGATGCCTGTATCCCGAGCGGCGTCTGCTGCGGGCGCTGCCAGGCACGGCCGCCGCCTGTCGCCGTGACGATCGCCCCGCTGCACTACGAGTTTCCGGTCGACGCTGCCCTGAAGGCGCTGAAGTTCGGTCGCCGCCTGCACTACGCGGCGGCATTTGCCGAGCTGCTCGCCGCACAAGGGCGTCGACTGCCATCGACGGTCGACGCGCTGCTGCCGGTACCCCTGCACTGGCGGCGCCAGGCGCTGCGCGGCTTTAACCAGTCGAGGGAGCTTTGCCTGCCACTTGCGCGCCGTCTCGGTCTGCCGATCACCGATGTCGCCCGGCGCCGCCGGCATACACGCTACCAGTCAGGCCTGAGCGCGGCGGAGCGGCACAGGAACCTGCGCAATGCTTTCAGCATTCGAGGCACGACCCGGCACCGACACATCGTGATCGTCGACGATGTCGTGACCACCGGCGAGACGACGCGTCAGCTGGCAATAGCGCTCATCGACGGCGGCGTGCCGCAAGTGAGCGTGCTGGCGGTAGCCCGTGCCAGGCGAAGAAATATTCGGGCTAGGTGTTGAAGGTGTAGTGCAGCACGATCCCGATAAAGACAGCCATGCCGATAAGGTGATTGTGCAGGAATGCGGCAAAACAGCCGGCGGGCTGACGATCGCGCGCAAGCCATTGATGCCAGCCCATCAGTGCGGCAGCAACCGCTACCGACAGGTAGTACCAGAAACCCAGCCCGGCACGCAGGCCGATCAACACGAGCGCGATCAGCATCAGCGCCTGCAGGCCGCCGATGACAAACAGGTCGGCTTCGCCAAACAGGATGGCCGTCGACTTGACGCCCACCTTCAAATCGTCGGCGCGATCGACCATCGCGTAGAACGTGTCGTAGATAACGGCCCATATCATGGCCGTTCCAAAGACAAGCCAGGCAAGTTCCGGCGTATTTCCCGATTGCGCCGCGAAGGCCATCGGTACACCCCAGCCGAACGCGGCACCGAGAACGAATTGCGGAATGGACAGGTAGCGTTTGACAAACGGATAGGCGATGGTCAGCACCGCACCGACCACGGCGAGCAGTCGTGCGGGCGTATTCAACAGGCTGGCAAGGCCAACGGCAATCAACGCGAGTGCGACGAACAGGGTCAGCGCTTCGGTCGGCGCGACCGCGCCCGAGGCAATCGGCCGCGTTCGTGTGCGTTCCACATAGGGGTCGATGTTGCGATCGGCATAGTCGTTAAGCACGCAGCCGGCGGAGCGCATGACGACGACGCCAAGCACAAAGATGACGAAGAGCCCCTGGTCCGGGGAACCCTCGCCCGCGAGCCAGAGCGCCCAGAGTGTGGGCCACAACAACAGCCAGATGCCTATCGGCTTGTCGAGCCGCATCAGCTTGCCGTAGTTGCGGAGCTGACGGACCAGTTGCGGCCGGAAACCGTTCGCAGGTATGGATTTCATGGCGCGTAGTGTACTTGACCGCAGGTCATTGTAGGAGCGCGCCCCGGCGCGCGATTCTTTTTCCGATTGTTTGCAGCCTGACGGCTGCGGCTGCGCTGCGCCCGCCTGGGCGGGCTCCTACACCTCGCAGTCCTGTGCACCTTGCGGGGCTCGTCCACCTCGCAGGCTTGCGCATTTTGCGGGGGCT
>JBFELT010000260.1:0-3799 GCA_041552015.1 Woeseiaceae bacterium | reverse complement strand
GAGTTTGATGATTACCGGCGCGCCACCGACCCGCTCAATAGCGGGCAGGATATCCTTCTTGTCGGCGACAAACGTTGTTCGAGGAATTCCGATGTTGTGTCGACTGAGAATCTGCAGGCTGCGTAATTTATCGCGAGAGTTTCCGATACCGTTCGCCGTGTTCGCACAGAACACGCCCATCTCCTCAAACTGCCTGACGACGGAGTTGCCGAAGTAGGTTATCGACGCGCCGATGCGTGGCAGCACTGCGTCATAATTACTTAGATGCTTCTGCCGATAGTACAGATCCGGCACGCCCTGCTGCAGATCGATGGCGAATTTCAGCGTGTTCAGGACCTTGACGTCGTACCCACGTTGTAGCGCTGCCTCTTTAAGGCGCCTGGTACTGTAGGACTTCGGTCCGCAGGACAATATGGCAAGTTTCATATTTCGTTCTCCAGGTAGTTGCTTTCGTAGTCTCCGAATTCAATTCAATTGAAAGAAATTCGACGCATGTCGGCGGATTGCCGGCCGAACCCGCTTCGCGGCTTCGACAACGGGACTTTTGATGTGTCTTCGAATCAGACGCAGTGAAGCCGCCACCAACAGCGACAATACGCCGAGCAACGCGAACAACGGCAACCCGTACTAATCCAAGAGTGACTGTAGGCGCGAATGCGTAATAAAGCCAACTAATAAAAATCGTTGATTAGACAAAGAGTTTTAATAAATGAATGCACGGAGACGTTCAGGAGGCCGCCGCGACCCAGCTGCGGCGAGCGGTCGGATCACGCGGCATGAAACGCTCGATCATTTGCCTGCAGGAAGGTGGCGTACGGACTATTCCGATGTCCCTTCCCAGGATCGACTAAAGCTGTAGCCTCGCGCATTGATCGTCGTGGCCCGCATGCTGCAAACTTCAGACCTGTAGCCCAAATCCAAATCGGATGGTTCACGCACTCGAGGTCTAACAAGAATGAAAAACCTGTCTCTGACGGCGTCACTGTGTATTTGTCTGCTGCTGGTCAGCGCCTGCGAAAAGGCGCCCGACGGTATTGTTTACGATGACGCTGCCCTTGCGAATGAATCCCAGACGGGCGAATGGCTCGCTTACGGTCGAACTCATAACGAACGCCGCTTCAGCCCCTCGGACCAGATCAACACGGGCAATGTAGCCAAACTGAAGGTCGACTGGTTCCTGGACCTGCCCCGGGATGTCGGGCTCGTCTCGACGCCGCTCGTGGTCGACGGGACGCTGTACTTCACCGGCACGATGAACGTGATACGCGCGGTTGATGCGGTGACCGGCAAGTTGCTCTGGGAGTTCGACCCGCAGGTCGCCAAAGCGGTCGCAGGCAAGCGACAGACCGGCTGGAAGCACAATCGCGGTATTTCTTTTTATGAAGGAAAGCTGTTCGCGGCGACCTGGGATGGCCGGCTGTTTGCGCTCGATGCAAAAACGGGCAAGGAAATCTGGACGGTGCGGACCTTTGACGTCGACCAGGCCCTTTACATCACCGGCGCACCCAAAGCTTTCAATGGCAAAGTCCTCATAGGGAACGGCGGCACAGAGGCCGGCCCGACACGCGGCTGGGTAACCGCCTACGATGCGGACACTGGTGAAGAAGCCTGGAAGTTCCATATCGTTCCCGGCAACCCGGCCGATGGCTTCGAAAACGAGGCCATGGAAATGGCCGCCAAAACCTGGACAGGTGAATGGTGGAAACATGGCGGCGGCGGCAACGCCTGGCACGGATTCACCTACGACGCCGAGTTCAACGCCATCTACATCGGCACCGGCAACGGCTCGCCCTGGAACCGCAAGATTCGCAGCCCGGAAGGCGGCGACAACCTGTTCCTCTGCTCGATCGTGGCGCTGGACGCGGACACCGGCGAGTACCGCTGGCACTACCAGACCACGCCCGGCGAGTCATGGGACTACAACTCCAACATGGATATCGTTCTCGCCGACTTGCAGCTTGGCGATGAACCGATCAAGGCGATTTTGCATGCACCCAAGAACGGATTCTTTTATGTGATCGACCGTGCAAGCGGCAAGCTCGTATCCGCCGAGCCGTTCGTCGAAACCACGTGGGCGTCGCATATCGATATCGAAACGGGCCGGCCGGTCGAAGTTCCGGGGGCCCGCTACGAAGTCGATGCGGCCTACATCACACCAAATGCCTACGGGGCACACAGCTGGCATTCGATGTCCTACAGCCCGCAAAGTGGCCTCGCCTATATCCCGTCACAACACTATGCCTCCAACTACTCGGACCAGGGCTATGACATCGAGGGCTTTCAGATGGAGGCGTTCGTCGGCGGCCTCGGGGTGGACGCGTTGGTCGCAAAGCAACCGCGTGATTACCCGGCCTCGTTGATTGCATGGGACCCGCTCAAGCAGGAAGCCGCCTGGGAAATCCCGCAGAAGAGCGGTCCTAATGGCGGCACGCTGGTAACCGCTGGAAACCTGCTGTTCCAGGGCCGCGCTGACGGCCGGATCCTTGCCTACGACGCGACGACAGGGGAAGAACTCTGGAACTTCAATGCCGGGCTCGGCATGACTGCCGCCCCGATTACCTACGAGCTCAACGGCCGGCAATACGTCTCGATCCTCGTGGGCTGGGGCGGCGGTTCCGCTGGCCTCGGCTCGATGTTTTCGACGGATGAGTACAGCGCACGTCACTTGGGGTGGGATTACGGCAAACACTTGCGTCGCCTCGTCACTTTCTCGCTGGAAGGAACGGCCGACATGCCGGCGCTGCCGCCGCCTTACTTTGCAAAGCCAATCGAGGCCCCCGACTTCGAGATCGACCCGGAACTCGCAACGCAGGGGGAAGTGGAATTCGGTGCCTGCGCAGCCTGCCATGGGCTTGACGTGCTGGCGTCGGGAATGGCGCCGGATCTAAGGGCCTCGACGGTAGCACTGGACGCCAAGAGTTTTTCGGCCGTGGTTCGTGACGGTGCACTCGTAGTGCGGGGAATGCCCGGCACGCCCGGCATCACGGATGCGCAGCTGGATGCCTTGCAGCATTACATCCGCCAGCGGGCGAGGGACACGCTCTAGTGAGAAGTGAGTCGAGATCGCTATTTCCTGGTTTGCGAGCACCAATGTTTGCCTGTAACTTCTTGAAATAGCGAACCACAAGCCGATTCACCTACCGTTGGTCGACACATGACTGTACTGATTCCCGGCGCGGGTATTGCCGGGTTGACCCTGGGCCTGACACTTCACCAGATCGGCGTGCCATTCGGATTTTCGAGAAAACGGCAGAGCTGACTCCCCTGGGTGTGGGCATCAATCTACAGCCCAACGCCGTACGAGAACTTCTCGATCTTGGGCTGGAAGCCATGCTGGACGACGTTGGCGTTCGCACCCGGGAGTACGGTTTCTACTCCAAGTTCGGTCATGAAATATGGGTAGAACCGCGCGGCACCTGGGCGGGATACCGGTGGCCGCAGTATTCAGTTCATCGCGGGCACCTGCAAATGGCACTGCTGGCCGCTTTGCTCGAGCGTGCGGGTCCGGAATCCGTCGTAACAGGACATCGTGCCGTCGGGTTTGAGAACGCGGACAACGCAGCCGTGCTGCATCTTGAAAACGGCACGGAGCGGCTGTCCGTTGCTGGCGATCTCATCGTCGCAGGGGACGGCATTCATTCCGCGATCCGGAGCCAGATGTATCCGGACGAAGGCGCGCCGATCTGGAACGGCGCCGTACTCTGGCGCGGCACGACACAAGCAAGGCCGTTTCGTACCGGGGCGTCAATGGCCCTGGCCGGACATGACAGCCAGCGCATTGTTGTCTACCCGATAAGCG
>JBFELT010000259.1:0-3811 GCA_041552015.1 Woeseiaceae bacterium | reverse complement strand
CGGGGAATCGTGTGTGTCCACAGGCTACGGAACAACGTCGTGCGTAATGCCATTCAATTAATGACCTATGCTGATCGTCTTGGCGGAAATATCGCCGGGGTGCACTCGTTGCTAAACAACGAATTCAAGGACCTCTTCACGGGCGTCCACCTCCTGCCGTTTTTCGACCCGATCGACGGTGCGGATGCCGGCTTCGATCCTGTCGACCACACTCGCGTCGATCCGAGGCTCGGACACTGGAAGGATATCGAGTCGCTGGCGGGCGACTATTCGGTCATGGCTGATCTGATCGTTAATCACGTTTCGGCCGATTCGCCGCAGTTCGCCGATGTCCAACAGCACGGACAGTCTTCCCGGTACTGGGATCTATTCTTGCGCAAAGACGACGTATTTCCCGAGAGCGAACCGGCGGACCAGAGTGCCGAAGAGATCGGACGCATCTATCGTCCCCGACCAGGTGCGCCATTTACGTCCGTCGAGCTAAACGATGGAAGTCAGCACGCGTTCTGGACGACGTTCAGCCCGCAACAGCTGGACATCAACGTGGAGGGTTCCGCCGGCCGAGCCTATCTCGCGTCGATTCTCGAGCAATTTGCAAAGGCAGGCGTTGGCGAGATTCGGCTCGACGCCGCCGGATACGCCATCAAGCGTCGCGGCACGCCGTGTTTCATGCTGCCGGAGACCTTCGAGTTCATCGGTGCACTGTCTGAAAAAGCGGCTTCGCTCGACATCGAGACACTTGTCGAAATTCATTCCTATTACCAGACACAGATCGCCATCGCCTCGAGTGTCGGTCGTGTATACGATTTCGCGCTGCCGCCGCTGGTGCTGCATTCGCTGTATACGTCGGATGCCGGGGCGCTGAAGCGCTGGCTCGAGATATCTCCACGCAACTGTGTGACGGTACTCGATACACATGATGGTATCGGCATCATGGATGTTGCGCGGCAGGGCGAACTCGAGGGATTGCTGGCGGATATGGAGATCGACACGCTCGTCGAATCGATTCACGAAAAAACGGGTGGTGCCAGCCGGCGAGCGAGCGGGCACGCGGCGTCGAATCTTGATATATACCAGGTCAATTCGACGTACTACGACGCGCTCGGTCGCAGCGATACGGATTACCTGATCGCGCGCGCGATCCAGTTTTTTGCGCCGGGTACGCCTCAGGTTTACTACGTCGGCCTGCTGGCAGGGGAGAATGACATGGACCTCGTGGAAAAAACCGGCGTCGGCCGCGACATCAATCGGCACTACTACACGCCGGACGAGATTCGTGAGGCGCTTGAGCGCCCGGTTGTCAGGCGGCTCACAGCGCTTATGCGTCTCCGGAATTCATTGACGGCGTTCGACGGGGAATTCTCGATTCCGAAATGCCCGCGCGGCGAGCTGGTCTTAAGGTGGGATGACCATGCTGACTATGCAGAGCTGCGAGTGGACCTGGAAACGAGGCAGGCGACGATCGACTACTCGGAAGCCGGCGAATCCCAACAGTTCGAACTCAACGAAAAATAACTCGTACAAGGCGAGGCGTTCAACGAGCGCAACCTGGGGGATGCATGAACAAGAAATCCGATACGGCACCGTTGTCATTCGGCGAAAAGGTCGGCTACGGTCTTGGCGACATGGCCTCCAACTTCTACATGGGGTTCTTCGGCCTGTTTCTGCTCTACTACTACACCGACGTCTTCGGTATCTCGCCAGCCGGGGCGGCGACAATGCTGCTCTTGACGAAAATCGTCGATGCCATCAGCGACCCTGCCATGGGCCTGATCGCCGACCGGACCAAATCGCGCTGGGGCAAGTACCGGCCGTACCTTCTTTGGGTCGCGGTCCCGTACGCAATTCTCGGCTACATGCTGTTTCTCGGGCCCGAGTTCTCCGATACAGGCAAGCTGATCTATGCCTACGTCACGTACACGCTGGTCATGCTGGCCTACACGGCGATCAACGTGCCTTACTCGGCATTGCTGGCGGTGATATCGCCGGTGGCAGAAGAGCGGACCAAGGCCACACAGTTTCGTTTCGTCTTCGCGTCCCTGGGCACCCTTTGCGTTGGTGCATTCGCAACGCCACTGGTTGGCTGGCTGGGTGACGGTGACGAGGTCCTTGGCTTTCGGCTCACGATCATACTGTTTGCGGTCTTGTCGGTGCTGATCTTCTGGATCACATTTGCTACGACCCGGGAACGCATCAAGCCGAAGCCACACACATCCAGTGTCGGCGAAGACTTCTCGGCGCTGCTGAAAAATGTATCGTGGATCATCCTCGTCATCACCGGCATTCTGATTGTCGTAGGTCTGATAGCGCGCTTCGCGTCGATCGTTTTCTATATGAAGTACTACATACTCGACGACGGTTCCCGGATATTCCTTTTCTTCGATCGCACGGCCTTCCTGACGTCCTGTGGCTTGATCGGGCAATTGATCGGTGCGCTCATGACGCCGATGCTCGCGGCGCGCTTCGAGAAACACCATCTCGTCATCGGCATGAATCTGCTGCACGTCGCGCTGCTGCTTGCTTGTTACTTCATACCGCCGGAGGAGTACGCGTTGATTGTTGTCGCACACAGCCTCGGCATCTTTACGTTCGGCATCATCATTACGCTGCTGTTCTCGATGTACACCGACTGCGCAGAGTACGGTGAATGGAAGACCGGCAAGCACACGGCCGGGCTGATCGTCTCGGCATCGATGTTCTCGCTGAAGTTCGGTTCCGCCGTCGGCGGCGCGCTACCCGGCTTCATGCTGGCGTGGTTCGGGTTCGTGGCAAACGCGGACCAGAGCGAATGGGCCATCACGGGAATTCGGTTGATGTTCAACTTACTGCCCGCGTTGTTCTTCCTGGCTGGAGGCCTGATGATGTTTTTCTACCGGATCGACAGGCCGACGTTGCGCCGCGTGGAGGCCGAACTGCACGAGCGACGAGCTACCGCGGCAAACGGCCCCGAGGACCCTTCGTTTTAAAATAACATTGACCATACATGCAGTAGACGAGGCACTGAAGAGATGACAATTGCCGTTTTGGGTGAAGCCCTGATCGACCTGATCATTGGCGATGACGGCGCGTACCGCCCGCATCTCGGCGGATCGCCGTACAACGTCGCTATCGGGCTGGCGCGGCAGGGCATTGACGTCAGCTACCTCTCGCCCTTCTCCGACGACACGTTTGGCGACCAACTGAGAGACGCCCTTGTGCGTGAGGGTGTAGCCGTTCCGCACGCTCGACGGTCCCGATGGCCAACATCACTGGCGCTCGTCACCGTCGACGAGGCCGGCTTTCCAACCTACAGGCTTTATCGTGAAGGAATTGCAGACAAGGACACTTCGTTTGACGACATTGTCGAAAACCTCCCCGACGGTTTGCGTGTATTTCATACCGGATCGCTGGCGATAACGCCGAGTCAGCTGCCGAAGATTCACAAGCTTTTTGAGCTGATGCATGAGCGAGGCGTCCTCGTCAGCGTGGACATCAATATCCGCCTTCGCGCCAGCATCGATACGCAGAAGTACCTCGATGGCGTTCGCTCACTGCTGCCGTTTGCGGACATCGTGAAGGCGAGTGACGAGGACATCGAAGCGTTCGGCCTTCACTCGGACGCCAGAAAAAGCGCCGGGATTATATTCGGCGAGATGAATTCCGGTTTGCTGGTGCTTACAGAAGGTACTGGCGGTGCCGTCGTGATCGGCGCTCAGGGGACAGTAAGCAGAGAAGCGTATCCGGTCGCGACAGTGATCGATACGGTAGGCGCCGGCGACACGTTTCATGCAGCACTTCTGGCGTTCCTTTACCGCAGTGGCGAATTGTCCGG
>JBFELT010000258.1:0-3818 GCA_041552015.1 Woeseiaceae bacterium | reverse complement strand
TGACAGCGAGTAAGGGACAGAGTCCCAGCAGCTGCACGAGACCGGGGTTTTCGTCCCACAAGCCGGTCTTGAGGTGTTCCAGAATTCCTGCAGGCTTCATTCCTGGTCCTCGTCAGCTGAGCTCACGGTCGTCGGTTCGTCGGTCCCGGGTTCGTCGGTCCCTGGCTCGTTCCTGGGGTCGGCGAAGATATCGTCACGATGCGTGTCGAAGTATATCAATGTCTCCTTGATCGCCTTGATGATCGCGCGCGGCGTCACCGATGCCCCGGTCAGCTGATCGAACTGACCGCCGTCGCGCTTGATGCGCCAGCCCGTCGGGGCGGGATCGACCAGCGAGCGCCCGTTGAACTGCTTCAACCAGTCCGACCTGCCCGACTCAATGCGATCGCCGAGGCCAGGGGTCTCCCGATGTTCGAGTACGTGAACCCCGGTGACCATGCCGCTCGTCTCGATGCCGACCAGTATCCGGATCGGGCCGGAGTAGCCGTCACGGGCACTGACGACAAACAGCGCGGCAACCGGCTCGCCTGCGGCATAGACCCGATAGATGATGGCCGCGTCCGAGCCCGGCAATTCGTGTGGCGGTGGCAGGATGATCCTGGATTCGGTGACGCCGCTGTCGTAAAAAAGTCCGGACAGGGCAGGTTGCAGGCTGCGTTCGATCAGGGCCTTCTCATTTGCCTCGATGCGTTTCTCGGTCGCCTGGTAGGTCAGGGCGACCAGCGCTGTACAGATTGCGGCAACGACAGCAAGCGTCATGCCGCTCTTGATGACCGTGGTTTCGCTCACGGCTCGCCACCCGATTTGCTGTGGCCGACGACGGGCGGTCGCGTCACGAGGTCGATCGCCGGTACCGCCATATTCATGATCAGGACGGCGAACGCCACGCCGTCGGCGTAACTGCCCCAGGTACGAATGCAGTAGATCAGCAGTCCGATGCCGAAGCCAAACACCAGGCGACCCTTTGGGCTTGTCGCACCGGACACCGGGTCGGTGGCAATAAAGAATGCGCAGAGAATGGTTGCACCGCTGAAAAGATGAAACCCGGGACTTGGCTGACTGCCGGGATCGACCAGGTACAATATCGTCGCCGGCGCGAGCAAGCCGACACCGACGGCTACCGGAATGTGCCAGCGGATGATCTTCTTGATCAGCAGCCAGAAGCCACCGATCGCAAGGAAATTGCCGATCCATTCCCAGCCGCGGCCGCCGAAGTCGCCCATGATCGGATTTGCGCGAATCTCGGTGACGGTTTGCATACCGTTCAGTCCCGATTTCATGACGTCAAGCGGCGTTGCGCGGCTGATCGCGTCGAAACCCAGCGCATCCGGCAGCGATCCGGTGAGTGTAAACGTGAGTGTCTGCAGGACAGTCAGGTACTGGTAGTCGATATCGCCCATTCGAGGCGCCGTCCAGAGATTCAGGTGCATCGGGAACGCGATGAGAATGACGACATAGCCCGCCATGGCAGGGTTGAAAATGTTAAAGCCGAGACCGCCGTAAAGATGCTTTGCGACGACGATGGCGAACAGCGTTCCGCTCGCCGTGACCCACCAGGGTGTCAGGGATGGCAGCGCAAACACGAGCAGCACGGCCGCGACCAGGGCGCTGTAGTCGCTCAATGCCGCTTCCGGCGGCCGCTTACGCGCGCGCATCACCAGGTACTCGCCGCCGATGGCAAAAATCGCGGCGACCAGCACGTTGAAAATAAAACCGGGACCGAAGAACCACACGTGGGCGATCGCGGCCGGAACGAGTGCGCCGAGGACCTGCAGCATTATCGACGGCACCGCCACTCTGGCAGACCAGTAAGGTGACGACCTGCGCGCAAACTCCATACTCAGTCGTCCTCGCTCTTGTGTTTGCGGCGCTCCAGGATCTTCGTGATGTCGGCGGGACCCGCCTGTTTTGCGGTCGCTATCTGGCGTGCCAGTGCCTCCTCGCGTTGCTGTTGTTCGCTGTCCATGCGTGACTTGCGTGCCTCGAATCGCGTCCGCGCCCGGGCCGCGCGCGCCTTCTCATCGGCCAGTTCCTGGATGCGGCCTTTCGCTACGCGGAAGTTTGCGGTTAGCGGAATGTGGCTCGGACACACGAGATCGCAGCAGCCACACTCAATACAGTCGACCAGATTGAAATCACGAAGCCTGTTCTCGTTGTCGGCACGCGCGTGCCAATAAAGCTGCTGCGGCAACAGCTGCACCGGGCAGACGGCGGCACAGTCGCCACAGCGAATACACGCCAGCTCGCGGCCGGTAAAGGAGGTCTTGCGGACAACGAGGATCGAGTTGGTCGCCTTGACCAAAGGTACCCGATCGGTGCTGACGGATTTCCCCGTCATCGGTCCACCAATGAACAGATGGTCCGCATGCTCCGCGTAACCGCCGGTGAAAGCGACGATGTCCGCAATCGTAGTGCCAATACGCGCGCGAACATTCATTGGCCTTGCAATGCCTTCGCCCGCGACCGTCGTGACACGGGAGATCAGGGGCTCATGCCCGATGATCCAGTCGTGGATCGCGGCAGCGGTGCCGACATTCTGCACGAGGCATCCGACGTCGCTGGGCAGGCCCTCACTCGGTACTTCGCGATTGGTGACCAGCTGAACAAGCTGGTCCTCGCCGCCGGACGGGTAAATCGTGGGTACCTGTTTCAGCACCAGGCGCGCATCGTCAAGAGCCGACATCGCCTCTGCGAGGCTCGCCAGCGCCGCCGGTTTGTCACTCTCGACGACGACGAAGCAGGACTCGATCTGCATGGCGTGCATCAGGACCTGTGCGCCACTCAGGACCTGCATTGCGCGCTCGCGCATGAGCATGTCATCGCAACTGATGTAAGGCTCGCATTCGACGCCATTGAGTATCAGGTGCTCGATCTTGCAGCTGCGCGCCTGCATCAGCTTCTGCGCGGTAGGGAACACGGCGCCACCCAGCCCGACGATGCCGCCATCCAGGATCTTCGCCAGCAGTGCCTCCGGCTCGAGTTCCAGGTAATTACCATCCGCTGTCGTGTGGAGCGGCTGATCTTCGCCATCGCATTCGATAATGATGCAGGGCGCATGGTCGCCGTAGCGACGCGACACGGGCCGGGGTTCTACGGCGACGACGTTGCCCGACGAGGAGGCATGCACCGGAGCGCCCAGCGCGCCCTCCGGCCTGGCCAGCAGCTGCCCCTTCAGTACCCGTTCGCCAGCCGCGACGACGGGTTGAGCCGGGTCGCCCACGTGCTGCGTGATCGGCAGTATTAACTGCGCGGGAATCGGTACATCGCGGATAGCTTCGGCGGTCGACGCGGCCTTGTGGCCCGGCAGGCGCAGGCCGCCGTGCAGTTTGCCAAGATCGTAGGTTGGCGCGCTCACCTCAGGGGTCTCATGCTGATGCAGTCCACCGGACACGGTGCAACGCAAAGCTCGCAGCCGGTGCACTCACTTTTGATGACTGTGTGCATGAAGTGCCGAGCTCCGACGATAGCATCGACAGGGCAGACGTCGCGGCAATGCAGGCAACCGATACAGAGCGCCTCATCGATGACGGCGACCGAGGGTTCGACTGCCTTCGACAGCGGCAGAGGCTCGCGGCCCAGTAATTCGGCCAGCCGCTGCACCGTCGAGTCGCCGCCCGGCGGGCACAGATTGATCGCTGCGGCGCCACTGACGACAGCGGCGGCATAGGGGCGGCACCCCGGGTATCCGCATTGCGCACACTGCGTCTGCGGCAACAATTCATTGACTCGCTCCACCAGGTCGCTTTCCTTGCGCGGCAGCCGGCGCGAGGCCAGGCTGAGCAGCAGGCCGGCGACCAGCGCCATCAGTGCAATTGTCG
>JBFELT010000257.1:0-3830 GCA_041552015.1 Woeseiaceae bacterium | reverse complement strand
ACAGGGGCATTGCCTGTGTGGTGGCGTACGCATCACAGCCGCAGCCACGGGCAACGAGGTTGGCGCCTGCCATTGCAAGATGTGCCGACGCTGGGGCGGCGGTCCGTTCATGGAAATTGAATGCGGCACTCGCGTTTCGTTTCAGGGCGAAGACAATATCGCTGTTTATGACTCGTCGGACTGGGCCGAGCGCGGCTTTTGCAAGCGCTGCGGCACACACCTTTTCTACCGCTTCAAGGAAAACGGCCATCATGGGGTGCCCATCGGGCTATTCGAGGATGACGACAAGCTCGTCTTTGCACACCAGGTGTTTATCGACGAGAAGCCGTCCTTCTACGCGTTTTCCAACGAGACCCAGGACATGACGGGTCCCGAGCTGATTGCAAAGTACACGCAACCCTGACGGCGTCATCAGTCTGCCGCTCGATTGACCTTGCACGCGTCGAAGGTCACCAGCAGAACGGGCAACAGCGTCATGTTCGCCACCAGCGCGACAAGCATGGCGATTCCGGTCAGGAGTCCGAAGTAAATCGTTGGCGTAAACTGCGAGAGCGCAAGGATCGAGAATCCGAGCATGATCGTGACGCTCGTGTAGTACATGGCGCGGCCAATTGTGCGGTGGCACCGATGAATGGCGCCCCAATAGTCGTGGTCGCTCGCAAATTCCGTGGAGAAGCGATGCACGTAATGAATCGTATCGTCGACGGCGATGCCAACCGTGATTGCCGCGATGGTGATCGTCATCAGGTCCAGCGGGATAGCCAGCCAGCCAATCAGGCCCAGCACGACGACAGCGGATACCAGGTTTGGCACGATCGCCGTTGCCGCCAGGCGAACGCTGCGAAACAGCGCGATGAACATGGCAAAGATCGCGACGAAGACGGCGCCGAGCGTCAGCACCTGTGAGCGAAACAGGCTCTGCAACATGTTGTTGTAGAGCAGCAGCATTCCGCTGAGATGGACCTGGCCGGCTTGCAGGTCGAACCTGTCGCCAAGGCCCGTCCGGATGCGCTCGATGAGTTCGTTCCGCCTGAGCGACTTGTCGGACTCGAAGACGCGTACACTGAAGCGGATCTGATCGCCATCGGGCGACAGATAGGGCTTGATCAATGACGCGCGAACGTCCTCCGGCAGTCGCTTGTACACGATGGAGAGAAGGACATTGTCGCTAAGGATGTCCTCGTCAATCTCACTCAATAACCTGGCCGTTGTCGCCACCGAAATGACCTTGCCGGTTTCATCGAGCGAGTCGAGATAATCGTGAATGGCTGCGACCTTTTCCAGCCTGGGGTGGTTGAACCAGTAGCTGGTCGCGGTAATTCCGCCTTCATCCCCCGGGTCGTCATCGAACAGGCCTTCGAAGGCCTCTCCCTGCAATTCTCCAGCCTCGTCGGCGAGCTCAACGTCAGCAACGGAATTCTCCGCGTCGGCGATCGGCGCGTCGATTATAACGTCGAGCGGAGTCGTGCCTCCAAGAGCCTTGTCGATCAGCGCCATGCCCTGGTAGATCTCCGTGTTCTTCTTGTAGTAATCGATGAAACGGTTCTCGACGGTCAGTCGTGTGATTCCCAGGGTGCCGACAAGAACCAGCAGCACCGATATAGCGATCGTCTGCTTCGCCCGGCCATCGATCATGCGGGCGAAGGCCGCCGTAATTGCCGCCGTTACGTCTCGCAGCTCGCGCGGCTCGCCGGGGCGAAACAGCATCAGCCCGGCCGGGAACAGCGTAAACGAGAAAACAAACCCGATCGCAACGCCTATTACCATCATCCAGCCGAAATCGATAACGGGCCGAATACCGCTGACTATCAATGAACCAAAGGCAACCATCGTCGTGAGTGTGGTGTACAGACAGGGCACGATAATTCGCCGGATGGACTCGGCAACCAGTTCGAGCTGGGACGCGCGGGGACGCTTCGTATGCGCCTCTCGATAGCGAACGATGATGTGCAGCGTCAGCGCAAGACACAGGATAAGCAGCAGAGATACGAAGTTCGACGAGACCACCGTCACGCGCCAGTTCGCGGCGCCGAGAATGCCGAGCATGACAATGCAGGTAGCCAGGCAGTTCAACAGCGTCAGAACGGCCCAACGCGGCCGTCGGAAGGCGATCACCAGGATCACGATCAGGAATGAAATAACGGCGATGCCAAAGACTAAAAGATCGTGACGAATGAAGTCGATCGAATCGGCGACGATCATCGGCACGCCGCCGATATGCAGGCTCGCTATGTCCTTGTAGCCTTCGAGTACGCCTCGAACCGCGCCAATGGTCGCCTGCTCTTCGCCGAGTACTCGCTGACTTGCGGCGGCGAATTCCGCGCTCACCTCTGCAAGGCGTTTCTCGTCATCGCTGCTGAGTGTTCCGTCAAACGCGCTCTCACGGAGTTCGTCGCGCGATTGGCGAAGTTCGAGGTAGCGCCGATCCTGTCGCAGGTTCACCTGCAAAGCGGTGGTGCTGGCATCGGCGCTGATTATCAGGTCGCGATAAAGGGCGCTGCCAACGAGTTCCTGGCGAGCGAGCGAGCGATCGGTGCCGGGATCGTCCAGGTAACGGATTTCGCTGGCAATGCGCCGGAGGTCGACAAGCGGGCTCTTGATCAGCGGCACATCCAGAATACTCACCACGGATTCAACGCCGTCGAGTGCGCGCAGCTCGGAGCGCAGCTGGCCAAGCTCCCGCAATACCGCCTCGCTAAAGAGCGGCTTCCGCGGAGTAAAGGTAACGATCAGGAAATCGTCGGAGCCGTACCTGGCCCGGACCATGCGGTAATACTGCAGGTCGGCATCCCGTTCGAGGATCAGCGAATCCGCCGTTGCATCCAGGCCGAAATCCCGCGCATGCCAGCCGGACACCGCGACCAGCATCGCGCTGATCGCAAGAACGATGAACGGGTGGCCCAATACGTAGCGCTTGTGCAGATTGCAGAAACGATCGGTTACACTACTCGGCGGTTTTCGCATTGGCCTTGTCTTTGAGACGACGTCCAACGGCAATTGATTGTTGGCGGACACAGGCAGCGGGTCAATCGGGACTACTACCTAGCGTCTCCACGCTTCTCGTATGAGACTTTCATGGAATGCACAACAAGACAGCGAGATGAAGATTTCCGAACGTAAAGTGGCAGCAGAAAAGTTTCGCCGCGAGATGCGGCGCAGCAACGAATTGCACATCGAGTACATTGACGATCCGGGCTTCTTTCGCAGCTACGATCGCTTTACCCATTGGCAACTTCAGTACCTGCTGCCCTTCTTCAGCGATCTGCATCAGAAACAGGGCTATGCGGAGGCGATCGACTTCACCATGAGCGACCTTGCCGGCGTAGGCATCAGCGATCGGGACCGCGACCTGGAACGAGCGGCCCCGGCGATTACCACCATGCTGCCGCTGCGGGCACTCATCACGATTGCGGCAGCCGCGGAGATGAATGCGCGGGTGCTGAAAATCAATATCGCGATTTGTCGGTGCCTTCTCGTCGATGGCCAGTTGCCCGAAGAAATATCGGAAGTCGACTATTGCCTGGCATGCCGGAAAGCGAGCACCCTGGATGAGTGCTCGGAATTAGTGCACTCGGTGATGGCGCTGGGACAAACCCTCAAGTCGCTGGTGAAGATACCGATCCTCGGCGGTACGCTGCGCGCCATGCGCGCGCCGGCCCATGCCGCAGGCTTTGGCGCATTGCAGACGTTTCTGGAAAAAGGATTTGAGGTAACTCTGTGATGCCTCGCTGAAGGAGGTCTCGGAGGCGATCAGCTTGTCCAGTTGCAGCTGTGCCGCCTGCAGTTCGCTCTGAATGAGGGCGCGCTGCTTGTCCCAGGCCACAGCCGTT
>JBFELT010000256.1:0-3831 GCA_041552015.1 Woeseiaceae bacterium | reverse complement strand
CGCTCGGTCTTGAACAGTCCCTCGGATCGCAGACCCTCGGTTTTGGAGGCAAGCGACTCCAGGAAGTTTGTCGGCACGGTGTTGCCCTCGAGCTTGGAAGGACGCAAAGTATATCAGGAGCGAAACGAGGATAGGTCGTGCCGAACGACTCGCTGAGACTGGATCGGTGGCTTTGGTTTACCCGATTTTACAAAACCCGTACGGCAGCGACCGCCGCCGTGCAGGGCGGGCATGTGCGGGTCAACGGTGAACGCGCACGCGCGGCGACGCGGGTGCGGACGGGCGACGAGATCAAATTGCAGCGGCAACAACTGGAATACGTAATGACGGTGCTGGGTATGCCGTCGCGCCGCGGAACGGCCAGTGAGGCAAGAAGTTGCTACGAGGAGACCGGGGAGAGCGTCACGCGGCGAGAGCAGCGCATACTGGAGCTTCGACGGGACCGGCTGCAAATGCCAATGACGCGTGGCAAACCGGACAAGCACACCCGTCGCCGGCTTCGGCAACGTAATCGAGGCTCCGATTAGTGTCCTGTTTGCCCGGTTCGTTGACTTTCCCTCCGGGCGCGGCCAGCAGCCCGTCCTGCCGCGTTGCACTCGCTTGAAGTAGCCTGCTAGTCCTGCACTCGCGTGCCTCGTCACGGCGAATACCGATGCCGGGCGGGCGACGAATGCCCTATAATCGCCGCCCGCGTGTTCCTTTTTCAGTCCGCCGCAAGGGCGGATGCTTGGAGTCGTTACATGAGCTTTGTCGATCAGCCGGCGGCACGTGACAGCCGCATTCCCTACATCAACGATCATTATCTCGCCGACGAGCAGCAACTCGTCCGAGCACTCGCCGCAGCAGCCGATCCTGGTGACGCGGTGCGTGGCAAGATCCAGGAAACGGCCGCGCAGCTGGTTCGCGCGGTGCGCAAGAGTACCTCCAAGGATGGCGGTATCGAGGCCTTTTTGCAGCAGTACGACCTGTCCTCGGACGAGGGCGTGTTGTTGATGTGCATTGCCGAGGCGCTGCTTCGCATTCCCGACGCCGACACGGCGGATCGACTGATCGCGGACAAGATCACCTCGGCCCACTGGAAAGATCATCTCGGTGTCAGCGATTCGCTGTTCGTCAATGCCTCGACCTGGGGGCTGATGCTTACCGGGCGCATCCTCTCGGCAGACGATGTCGCAACCAGCAATCCGGGGCAGGCCCTCGGGCGTCTCGTCAGTCGCATTGGCGAGCCTTTGGTGCGGACCGCCATGCGCCAGGCGATGAAGATCATGGGACATCAGTTCGTCATGGGACGAACCATCGGTGAAGCCCTGAAGCGTTCGCTCAAACAGGAGAAGCTGCCGTATCGTTATTCCTTCGACATGCTCGGCGAGTCGGCGCTCACTGCCGCCGACGCGAAGCGCTACCTCGACAACTACCACGAGGGTATCGACAGCATTGGCAAAGGCCCGCAGATCGACGCGCCCGATGTCTTTTCCGCCCCGGGGATCTCCGTCAAATTGTCCGCGCTTCATCCGCGCTACGAATACACCCACGAGGAACGTGTGCTCGCCGAACTGGTACCGGCCGTTACGGAACTCGCGAAACACGCGAAGGACGTCGGCATTGGCCTGACGATCGATTCCGAGGAGGCCAATCGACTGGAAATGTGGCTCGGTATCTTCGAGCGCGTTTATCGGGACACCGCACTCAGCGGTTGGGACGGCTTCGGTCTCGCGGTGCAGACCTACCTGCGACGTGGCCAGGACACCATGCGTTTTATCGAGGAGCTGGCGGGCGACGTCGGTCGGCGAATTCCGGTACGCCTTGTGAAAGGTGCCTACTGGGACAGCGAGATCAAATGGGCGCAGGAGCAGGGACTCTCGAGCTACCCGGTGTTCACGCGAAAATCACATTCCGACGTTTCCTACCTGGCCTGCGCGCGCCGAGCCCTGGCGGCCGGCGACAAGATATATGCGCAATTCGCGACGCACAACGCGCATACCCTGGCGAGCATCCTGCACTACGCCGGGGCGCGTCGTGACTACGAGTTTCAGCGGCTGCACGGCATGGGCGAGGAGCTCTACGCCGAGGTTGTCGACCCGGACAAGCATGACAGGCCGTGCCGCGTCTACGCGCCCGTCGGCAACCATGAAGACCTGCTGCCATACCTGGTCAGACGCCTGCTGGAGAACGGCTCCAATACCTCGTTCGTAAACAAGATCGTGGACGAGTCGATAGACGTCGACGACATCATTGCCGACCCGCTGAAGGTTGCCGGCAGTCACGATTACTTGCCGCACCCGCGGATACCCGCGCCAATCGACCTGTTTCAGCCGGAGCGACACAACTCGCACGGCATCAACCTGGCCGACGGCAACGTGCGCGGCGAACTACTGAAAGAACTGCAGGACGCAGGCGGCAAGGACATTACGGGCAAACCGATTATCGGCGGCAAAGAAGTGTCGGGGTCGCCAGAGCCTTCCGTCAATCCGGCGGACACGGGTGAGGTGGTTGGCTTGTGCCACCAGGCTGCCGAGGAGCATGTCGACAAGGCGCTGACACTCGCCGCGAAAGGCCAGGTTGCCTGGGACCGGTGTGGCGCGGACGCGCGCTCCGTGATTCTCAATCGAGCGGCAGATCTGTTCGAGGCGCATCGTGCCGAGTTACTGGCCCTGTGCGTCAGGGAAGGCGGCAGGACGATTCCGGATGCGATTTCGGAGCTGCGCGAGGCGGTGGATTTCCTGCGCTACTATTCGGCACAGGCACGGCGACACTTCGGTGCACCGCTGCTGATGCCCGGCCCGACAGGCGAACGCAACACCTACGGCATGCGCGGTCGGGGCGTCTTTGTATGTATCAGTCCGTGGAACTTCCCGCTCGCAATATTTATGGGCCAGGTGGCGGCCGCGCTGGCGGCCGGTAACGCGGTGCTGGCGAAGCCGGCGGCACCGACTCCCCTGATCGGCTACCGCGCCGTGCAGCTGATGCTGGAAGCCGGTGTGTCGGCCGATGTACTCCATTTCGTACCGGGTGACGGAAGACTCATCGGCGGCCGCGCGGTGGCCGATCCGCGCGTTGCCGGCGTGGTATTTACCGGATCGACTGGCGTGGCACGCACCATCAACCAGTCGCTCGCGCACAAGAATGGGCCGATCGGCACCCTCATCGCCGAGACCGGCGGGCAGAACGCCATGTTTGTCGATAGCTCAGCGTTGCCCGAACAGGTCGTGCACGACAGCATCTACTCCGCGTTCAACAGCGCGGGCCAGCGCTGTTCGGCACTGCGCCTGCTGTGCGTCCAGGAGGAAATCGAGCCACGGACGCTCGATTTGCTGAAAGGCTACATGGAGCAACTGGATATCGGTGATCCTAGGCATTTGTCCACGGATGTCGGCCCGGTAATCGACGAGCCGGCACGCGCTACGCTCTCCGCGCACGTCGAGCGCATGGAGAAAGAGGCGAGGATCATTCATCGCTGCACGCTGCCGGCAGCGTGCGACTCGGGAACCTTCTTCGCGCCTACGCTCGTTGAGATTGACGATATCGGCGTGCTGACGGATGAGGTCTTTGGTCCTGTGCTGCACGTGATGAAATTCAAGGGCAGGGACCTGGACAAGACCGTCGAGGCCGTCAACGGGACCGGATTCGGGCTCACAATGGGTTTACATACGCGCATTGATTCGCGCGCCGCAGGCCTGTCGCAGGCATCCGGCGCCGGCAATATCTACATCAATCGCAACATGATCGGTGCGGTCGTTGGTGTACAGCCGTTTGGTGGGCGGGGCCTGTCCGGTACGGGTCCGAAGGCCGGTGGCCCGCACTACCTGCAGCGCCTCGGCAGTGAGTACACGG
>JBFELT010000255.1:0-3856 GCA_041552015.1 Woeseiaceae bacterium | reverse complement strand
GGGCCGCATTAGCGGCCCTTCTTTTTTGCCCGAATATAATGGAACGGAGAAATGGATTGCGGGTGCTGTGGCCGCAGGGCCCGAAGATTGGGCCCTAGCGTTTCGCCACGAGGACCCAGGCCAGCGGCAGGTCCCCGTCATTCGCGCCCAGAGGCGCCGCGGTTGTCGGCGTAAGGCCCGCCGCGATGAGATCGGCACGCAGCGTGTCGAAGGCGGGGTGCGAGACAGAGGCGTTGAGCATCGAGGTCATGCGCCCCTTGTAGGCATCGAGTTCGGCATCCATCGTTCCGAGCCAGCCAAGCACTTCGTCGGGATCGTAATTGGGCATGTTGCCGTGAATCCGGCCGACGTCGCCGTACAGACGTGCGATGGTCTCTCCAGCCACATCCTCGCCGTATTCCGCCATGATTGCCTCGGCCGTCTCGATCGCCGGCGCGAGCTTGGCTCCCGCTGCGTCGTAGGGTGCCCGGTCCGCTCCACGCACGGCGGCAAAACCCGCCTTGAAAAAATCGATCGATAATGGCACGAAGTCCGACTGCTGCAGGCGCTCGATGGCCGCAAGACTGTCGGCGCATTCCTTGTGAATGCTGCCGCCCTCGACATGCAGCATCAGCGCCAGCTGCCCGCCCGGTGCGACCAGTCTCGCTGCCTCGCCGAAAGCCGCCGCGCCCGCGTATTCGACACCGAACTGACTGCTGACGATATCGAACTCGTTGTCGCCGAGCGGGATCGACGCGGCATCAGCCACGATACCGGTCACGCCCGGAAATCGTCGTTTCACATTGTCGATCGCTGCGGCAGAGACGTCGACACAGGTATAGGCGCCGGTTTCATTGCCGAGGACAGTGAGCGCCTGTTCGACCAGCGCACCGTTTCCCGTCGCAATGTCGATGAGCGTCGGCGCGTCGTAGGCTTCCTTGACAGAGAGGAAGAAATTGTTCCAGAAGCGTGAAATTACCGGGTGAGAAACACCGCCGCCTGCGAATGCCCCCGAGTCGCCGCTGCCGTGCCAGAACGCATCCCAGCTCTTGCCGATGGATGCTGCGTCTGGTTTTTCCATGTTGAAGTCCGCTGATGGGTGAATGTCGCGACGCAGTATAGCGCCAATTGATTCATGGACCGAACAGTGTCAGATTACCGCGATGAATGCGGAAATCTCGAACCTCAGCATGGCCGGCCGGAAAGCGCTGGCAATTCAGGACTGGTCGACAGTGGATGTTTGTGCAAAGGGCATCCTGAGTCGCTCGAAGGACGAGCCCGAGGGCTATTTCCTGATGGGCCTGGTCGAGAATGCAAGCAAGCACCCCAAGAAGGCGATCGCTGCATTCGAATCCGTATTGCGTCTCGACGATCGCCGATACGATGCGGCAATCGAGCTGGCAGGGCAGCTGTCGATTTCTCGCCGCAATGCGGAAGTCGAGGCCTTATTAAACAAATACGAGGGCGCACTCGGCAACAGCCCGAAGTACCTGGACATGGCCGGCACGCTGTATAGCGAGATCGGCCTGCCGGAGAGGGCATGGCCGCTCTACGTCAAGGCCTGTGAGCTGCAGCCCGAGATTGCACTGTTCCAGTCCAACAAGGCGGCCTGCGGCGTGCACGTGGGCAAGATCGCCGTCGCGAAAGAAATCTATCAGAAGCTCCTTGCGGAGAATCCGAATCATCAACGCAATCACTATCTCCTGGCGCGACTGGAGCGTGCGAAAGACACCAGCCATATCGAGCAGATGGAGAACGTTCTCAGAACGACGAAGCTGGCGCCGGATCGCAACATATTTCTCTACTACGCGCTCGGCAAAGAGTATGAGGACCTGCAGCAGTGGGACAAAGCGTTCGACTACTACCGGCAGGGCGGGGACGCCGTTTGCGGCATTTCCAACTACGACGTCAATGACGACATCGCGATCATCGACAGGATCGTCGAGGTCTGCAATGCATCCTGGCTCAAGTCCGCGACGACGCCGGCAACGGCCGACAAGACACCGCTGTTTATCGTCGGCCTGCCCCGCACCGGTACGACGCTGACCGAGCGCATCATCGCCAGTCACTCGAAGGTCCAGAGCGTCGGCGAGACGGAATTCATGCAAATGCTCATACGGCGTGAGAGCGGTATCGAGACCGTCGAAAAGATGAATCCGGCTATCGTCGAAGCGGCGGCCCGTAAAGACATCGCGTCAATACGGGACGGCTACCTCGACGCGATTTCATATCGCCTGAAAGACGAACCGATCTTCATCGACAAGCTTCCTTTCAACGTGCTTTACCTGGGCTTCATCGCGAAAGCCTGGCCCAGCCGGCCAATCGTGTTGATGAAACGACACCCGATGGACGCCTGCTTCTCGATGTACAAGCAGATATTCACCTGGGCCTACAAGTATTCCTACAACCTGGACTCGCTGGCGCGCTACTACATCGCCTACGACCGCTTGCTGCAGCACTGGAGAGAACTGCTCGGCAGCCAGCTGGTGGAAGTGCAGTATGAAACGCTGGTTTCCGACCAGGAGGCGCAGACCAGGCAGCTGCTGGATCGCCTCGGGCTGGATTTCGAAGAAGCCTGTCTGAACTTCGAAAAGAACGCCGCACCATCGACGACCGCCAGTTCAGTGCAGGTCCGGCAGAAGGTCCATACCGGTTCTGTCGGGCGCTGGAAGCGCTACGAGCAACAGCTGGAGCCTTTGAGAATACAGCTCAAGGCTGCAGGAATTGCGTGTCCATAGGAACGCATTGGCTTCGTTAACCCACCAACAACTGAGCAACTCTGCCCGTCAGGCCGTGGCCGCGAAGGACTGGGCGCGGGTCGCGTCCTGCGCGATGGAGATCAATCGTCTCGCACCGCATGACGCCGACGGGCCATACCTCATGGGCCTCGTACACAAAGCGGCGCGTCGCGGCGAGGCCGCCGCGGAACAATTCGCCGAGGCGCTGTCGCGCAATCCGGAGCGCTACGATGCCGCGATTGAACTGGCGAGCCAGAGCCTGCTGCTGAATCGCTATGCCGAGGCCCGGGATCTACTCGGACGCTACGAAAAAGAGCTGGATACCAGCCCTGCGTATCTCGACATGGCAGGGCAGGCGTACTTCGCCATGGGGCACTATGAGCAGGCATGGCCGCTGTATGTACGGGCCTGTGAACTGCAGCCGGATATCGAGGTGTTGCAGGCTCACAAAGCGGCCTGCGCCGTGTACCTCGGGGACATAGACGCTGCAAAATCCATCTATAGGAAGTTGCTGAAACGACACCCGAAGCACCAGCAAACCCACTACGAACTGTCGCAGCTCGACACCGCCCGAGACGACAGGCACATCCGGAAAATGCTCAAGGTGCTCGGCAAGAGTGACGATGCGCCGGGCAAGAACATCTACCTGTACTACGCGCTGGGTAAAGAATACGAGGATCTTGGCCGTTGGGAGGAAGCCTTTCGTTACTACAAGAAGGGTGGCGACGCCGTCAAGTCGATTGCGCCCTACGATGTTGCCGACGACGTGCGCCTGATGGATGCCATAATAGAGACCTGCTCGGCCGAGTGGCTGCGTGACAGGCCGGCGACTCGCGCCAGCGAAAAGGTACCTGTCTTTGTCGTCGGCCTGCCGAGAACCGGGACCACGTTGACAGACCGTATCCTGTCCAGCCACTCGCAAGTGCAGAGCGCCGGTGAATCACAACTGCTGCAGATGGTCTTGCGCGACGGTAGCAGGGCGGGCAACCAGATCGGCATCACGCCCGAGCAGATTTGTGCCGCCGCGCGCCGCGATCCCGAGACGATCGCGGCGGACTACCTCGAGGCTGTGTCGCACAGGCTCGGTAACGAACCTTACTTCGTGGAGAAGTTGCCGGAAAACGTCCTCTATCTCGGCT
>JBFELT010000254.1:0-3878 GCA_041552015.1 Woeseiaceae bacterium | reverse complement strand
CTGAATTTAAAGTGAAAATCCGTCGGCTTTCGGCGACATCGCGGGGTTTTTTTCCTGGCCCGGTCCGGCTTCCTCATCGTCCGGCTCGCGCAGCCCGTCGGAATAATACACGCGGCCCTCGGCATCGATGACGATGCTCTCGTAATCCGGCAGGGTTGCGATCAGCGTGAGTCCGCGTTCCACTCCCATGACAAATACCGAGGTGGACAGTGCGTCGGTGATAACGGCGTCAGGTCCAAAAACGGTGGCGCTATGCACACCGCTCGCCGGCGCGCCGGTTTCCGGCCTGATGATGTGATGGTAGCGGACACCATCCTCTTCGAAATAGCGTTCGTAGTCGCCGGATGTCGATATTGCTTCGTCAACCAGCGGCACGGAAATCGCGACTTTTCCGTCAACTCTCGGATCGCGAATGCCTACCATCCATGGCCTGCCGTGACGATCGCCAAGCAATCGCGAATCGCCGCCGGCCGTCACTATCGCGCTTTCGATACCGTGTCGACGCAAGAGATCGACGCCCCGCTCCACAACATAGCCTTTCGCAATACCGCCCAGGTTGATGCGCACGCCCGCTTTCAGAAACGCGATGCTGTGCGTTGCCTGGTCGAGCCTGACATTGCGGTAGTCGATATTCTCTCTTTCCGACGCGACCGTCGTCGAATCCGGTCTTTTCTGCGCCCGGAAATCGTAATGTTGCCCCACGCTGTCAAAAGTGATGTCGAATGCGCCCAGCGTCAGTACGGAGATATCGAGCGAGCGCTGCACGAGCCGAAACAGCTCTTCGCCAACGACGACCGGACCCTCCGCCGCCTCGCGGTTGATCATCGATATCTCGCTATCCGCTTTGTAAGTGCTCATCAGTCGATCGATTCGCGACGCCTCGGCAAACACCTCCTCGAGCGCCTGCCTGCCCGACTCGGGGTCCTCGCTCCAGAGATACACGCTGACTTCTGTGCCCATGAGCGGCCGGGCGTCGCCGAGCCACTCGGCCATTGCAGACACTCCGGGCAGCAGTAACAGCAGGGTTGCTAGTGTTAGCCCGAGCCGGGAGTTATGCTTGCAGGCTTGAACCTTAATAAAGGAGCCGGACAGTGACTTCATTCCTGATTTTCCTGGGCGTAATTGCCGCGATAGTGTTCTGGGCGATCGGTATTTACAACCGACTCATTAATGAACGCAATCGCGTGAGGAATGCGTTCGCTCAAATTGATGTGCAGCTGACCCGGCGACACGATCTTATCCCCAACCTCGTCGAAGCCGTCAAGGGCTATATGAAGCACGAACGGGAAACCCTCGAGGCCGTTGTCCAGGCACGCAATAACGCGGTCGCAAGCCTTGATGCCGCCAAAGCAGACCCGGCGAACGCGGAAGCCATCAAGAAACTGGGCGCCTCCGAAGGTGCCCTTGGCAGCGCGCTTGGTCGCCTGTTTGCCTTGTCTGAAGCTTATCCTGATCTCAAGGCAAATCAAAACATGATGCAGTTCCAGGAAGAGCTGTCCAGCACGGAGAACAAGGTGGCATTTTCACGCCAGGCTTTCAACGACGCGGTGCTCTCGTATAACAATACCGCCGAGAATTTTCCGAACAATATGATCGCCAACACGTTCAGCTTCGAGCTGGCCAGCTTCCTCGAGATCGAGTCCGAAGAGAAGCGCGAAGTTCCGGACGTGTCATTTACCTGAGGTGAACTTCTTTGAAGCGCAGGACCGCGCTCGCCGAACGTCACGGCGACTGGTTGGCGCCTACATAGTCGCGACGATAACGATCGTTCTCGCCGTGACAGCGCTCGTCGGCATTGCGCTGTTCAACTTCACGGCGGCCGGCTTCGACTATGCGACCAGCGCGGGCGTTACAAAAGGCGATTTCATCGTCGACCAGCGCGCCGCGCTGATTGGCACGGCGCTGCTCACTACGCTGTTCATACTGGGCGCTACACTGTATCGAACTTCGGTCTTGTCGGCAGGCGGCGGTCGCGTTGCGACCGACATGGGCGGCACGCTGGTGCCGGCGGATGTGCAGGACCCGCTGCGGCGTCGCTTGCGCAACGTGGTCGAGGAGATGGCAATAGCTTCCGGAGTGCCTGTCCCCGAAATCTACGTGCTCGAGGAAGAGAACAGCATCAATGCATTTGCGGCCGGCTACACGCCGAGCGATGCGGCCGTGGCCGTAACGCGCGGAACACTGGAACTGCTTGATCGCGACGAATTGCAGGGGGTCATAGCGCACGAGTTCAGCCATGTGCTCAATGGTGATATGCGCCTCAACATACGCATGATGGGCGTGTTGTTCGGAATCATGGTGATTGGACTCATCGGTCGGCTCATTGTTCGCGGTGGCTACCATCGCAGCATCGTATCGAGCCGGCGCGACAGGGGCGCGCCCGTGGCTTTGGCGATCGGGCTCGGCCTGATCATCATCGGCGGAATCGGCGTGTTTTTCGCACGCATCATCAAAGCAGGAGTCTCGCGCCAGCGCGAGCATCTCGCGGACGCTTCGGCCGTACAATTTACCCGGCAAAGCTCGGGTATTGCCAATGCACTGAAAAAGATTGGTGGTTACAGTGCCGGCTCAAGGATCACGTCCAAGGATCCCGAGGAAATCAGCCACATGCTTTTCGGAGAGGGCGCCAATTTCAATCGATTGTTCGCAACCCACCCGCCGCTTGTCGAACGGATTCAGGCGCTTGATCCAAGCTTCAAGGCCTCGGACTTTCCACGAGTCGACGTTCGGGAACGCGGCGCCTCCGTGCGAGCTGATGCTTTGCAAAGCGACAGGACCATGGGAATTACGTCGGCACTCGCGAGCGGCGGCACGGTTGTACTTCCGGACTCGATTGCGGAAACGGTTGGCCAGCCGGAAATCGAGCACATTGAGTACGCGCAGCACCTTCGCCAATCGGTCCCCGAATCCTTGTACGATGCCGCGCACTCGTCTGAGTTCGCCTACCTCCTGACGATCGCGCTAATACTGGATCGAGATGGCAGCACGCTGCAACGACAGCTCTCGCTCGTGCAGGAGCAACTCGGCGCGGATCGCGCACGCCTGGTACGGCATTATTACGACGACCTCGCCAGGACCGGCGCCGAGTACCGCCTGCCCTTGCTGTCGATCGCTTTTCCGGCGTTGAAATTACGGCCGAGCCAGCAGCTGAGCTACCTTGTCTCGCTCGCAACACGAATTATCGAAATCGACGGCGTCGTCGACTTCTACGAGTTTTGTTTTTATCGCGTATTGATGAGCAACCTGGGCCAGGCAATTGATCCATCCGGCCGCCGACAGGGTGTTCGCGCACGAAAAAAAGACTTGCAGCCGGCGGCCATCGATTTGTTGAGGGTGCTGGCGAGCTACGGGAACCAGTCTGAGGAAGACCGCAAAGCAGCGTTCCACGCCGGCCTGGCAACGCTTGGGCCCTGGGCTCGACAATATGACTACGAGGCCGACAAGCAGAGCTACACGGTCGCTGTCCTCGACCAGAGCCTCGATATCCTGCTGGGGCTGAACAGCAAGGGAAAGGAAGCCTTGCTGAAAGCCATCAGCGCAACGGCGTCTCACGACGGTAAGCTCTCGATTGGCGAAGCAGAACTGATCAGGGCCGTTTGCGCTACGCTAGACTACCCATTGCCGCCGATCCTCGTTCACCGCTCAGGCGCCTAGGGAGCCTCTGCACAAGTTTCGTCGCCCACGTTGCGCCTCAAATCCCCTGATGCAAGGCGCAGATCGCCGCGCGTATGTCGATACTCGCAAGGTCTGCAACGCCGCAGCAGGGGATTTGCGGTGCAACCCGTCATCATTCAATCAGTTAGGCCGGGACGGACCGGTATTCGCCAAGGCCGCGTTGCTCGTCGCTCATGTACATGAAGTACACTACGCTCCTCGCG
>JBFELT010000253.1:0-3896 GCA_041552015.1 Woeseiaceae bacterium | reverse complement strand
TGATCATCGTGAAGGAGCGAACCAAGGAGATCGGCATTCGCAAATCGGTCGGTGCGAAGCCCGTATCGATCATTACGATGATAGTGCTCGAAGCGCTCGTCATCTCCAGCGTTGCCGGTTATCTCGGCCTTGTCAGTGGTGTTGCCCTGATCGAAGGGATTGCGCTGATGATGGACCAGTTCGGAATGCAGAACGATTTTTTCACGAATCCGGAAATCGATTTCGGCGTGGCGATCTCAGCCATCGTCGTGCTCGTGATCTCCGGCATACTGGCCGGCTTATTTCCCGGCATTATGGCAGCGCGAATCAATCCCGTACGCGCCCTGCGAGACGAATAAATAAAAAAGCGAAAGACTATGAAAAAGATATCCATCGTGATCGTGCTGTTGCTGTTTGTAGCAGCGTTCCTCGGCACCGTTGCCTTCCTCTACAATAAATCGCAGGAGCCGCCGGTCGTCTTCGAGACCGACGAGCCTTTCGTTACGGATATCGTCAGGAAGACCGTTGCGACCGGCTCGATCGTGCCGCGCCGCGAGGTCGCGCTCAAGTCGCAGGTACCCGGTGTCGTGGAGGAACTGCACTTCGTGGAGGGCGATATCGTCAGCACGGGTGAACTGGTTGCCAAAATCCGCCTCATTCCCGACATGGTTCGTCTCAATGACGCCGAGGCTGCGCTCGAAGCCGCCCGCATCAATTTCGAGGATGCGCAGCGGGAGCTACAGCGCCGCCAGGAACTGATCGAAGACAACCTGATCTCCGAGTTCGAATTCAATCAGTACAAGCTCGAATTTCGTCGCGTAACGCAACAGCTCGAGGCAGCCGAAAACAACCTCGAACTGATTCGCGAAGGCTCGGCTAAGCGCTCGGGCAATGTATCCAACCTCGTTAAGTCGACCGTAGACGGCATGATCCTCGATATTCCCGTCAAGGAGGGAACCTTCATTATCGAGTCCAACATGTTCAACGAAGGCACGACGATTGCGACCGTGGCCGACATGGGGGAGATGATCTTCGAGGGCCGAGTCGACGAGTCCGAGGTGGGGCGCATCGCGGTCGGGATGGACCTCATCCTGTCGGTCGGCGCGATCGAATCCGAGAAGTTCGACGCCAAGCTCGAGTTCATCTCACCGAAGGGCGACGTCGACCAGGGCGCCGTCAAGTTCGACATTCGCGCGGCGATCTCTCTCAGTGAATCGACGTTCCTCCGCGCCGGCTACAGCGCGACGGCCGATATTGTGCTCGAGAAACGCAACCAGGTATTGGCCATACGTGAAGGCAACCTCATCTTCACGGATGGCAAAACCTTCGTTGACCTGATGGTCGGTGAACAACGGTTCGAGAGGAGAGAGGTTCAGACCGGATTGTCTGATGGCATCAATATCGAGATCGTTGCTGGTCTCAGCGAAGGCGATCAGATCAAGAAGCTGTAGGCCTTCGATATGGATTTTTCGGGCGACCTGTAACAGTTTTTCAGCGAACTCCGGTAGCCGCGGCAGAGCGATTCACGACATATCGTCTATGTCGTCCCGCCAATTGAACTACATCGATTCAGCCATCTCCCAGATTTTCGTTGATCGCGCACCGGAACGACAGAACAAGAGCAGAGGCCGCTCCAACTTGTCACAGGCTTCCGCGAAGGCCTGGGCGTCTTGCCTGCCTGTCGATCCGGGATCTACGGGAAAATGCATGAATGTCATCCCAAGCTCCTCCGCGCGCTTGGCCAGGTCCGCCGACAAGGGCTGTCCCGCCGACTCATTGTCGAAGCGGTTGTTCATGATGCTGCGAACACCCTGTTTGGCCACAAGCTGCAGGTCCCGTTCAAACAGCTGCCCGCAAACATAAACCTGGGGTGCCAGTTCGAGCGCCCGGATTTGCAAGTAGTCCTGCCTCAATTCCTCAACCTCCTAAGATAGGGTGCAAGGTCAATCCTGGTGACGTTTGTCGAATACATCTCGTAGTGCTGACAGGGCTGACGCCCTCATGCGGGCTGTCGATGGATCCAGCGCAACTGCAGGCTGACGCCGATCAGGAAAAGGACCAACAGACCCAGGTAAAGCACCTTCAGAATCGGATCCTCGATTGACGTCAGCACGGGATCGCCGACCGGCAGTCGCAGCAAGCCATCGGTCACTGCGGGTACGCAATGAAAAAGCAGGGTTGCCGAGTAGCTGAGCGCTTGCACGTGCCGCGAGAATTTTCCGAAGGGCTTCGTTGTTGCGGCGACTGTGCCTACCGCCAACGCTAACAAGGTCATCACCGCCAGGGCATGACCTGGGCCAAACTCGCCGCGCTGAAAAATAGCCAGGGCGGTGCCGGCGGTAATCAAGGTGGTCACCAGGTAAATCTGCCCGGAGCGCGTCTGCAGGGATATTTCCCTGAACCTGGCGAGCGTATAGCCGCCGCTAAAAAGGGCGATGATGCCCATGGCGGTATGAAACCAACCTAGTGGAATAATCTCAGGCATCGGGGGTCCTTGGATATTCAGGGTCAGAGTAAGAATAACCCAGCGGACACAGTTGTGGCCGACGTGACAGCAAATTCGGACCTGCGCTCACGAAACGATTACAATAGCCAATCGGCCGCGACATTCTCTGGCGTTCGCGGTCGAATAACACGATGTTTGGGCAAAAATCCGAAAAAAACCTGGCCGCGGGCGGGCTCGCGGCGTTGACGCTCCTCGCGGTGGCCGGCTGTAGCACTGCGCCGCCGCAGAACGTGGAAAACATCTGCGAGATCTTCGAGGAGAAGGGCCGCTGGTACAAGGCGGCGAAGAAGTCCGAGAAACGCTGGGGCACGCCGATCCAGGTGCAGCTCGCCATCATCCGCCAGGAGTCGACCTTCAAGTTCAACGCCAAGCCGCCACGCACCCGGTTGCTCGGCTTCATCCCGTGGAAACGACCATCGAATGCCTATGGCTATGCGCAGGCCCTGGAAAGCACCTGGGAGCGGTATCAAAAAGACACCGGGCGGCGCCGGGCCAGTCGCGACGACTTCGCCGATGCGATCGACTTCGTCGGCTGGTACACCGACCAGTCGCAGCGCATTGCCGGCATCTCGAAGTGGGATCCTTATAACCAGTACCTCGCTTATCACGAGGGCCAGGGTGGCTGGCTCAGGAAGTCCTACCGCTCCAAGGGCAAGGTCAAGAAAGCGGCTCGCAGCGTCGACTACCGCGCCAAGGAATGGGGCGCGCAGCTCAATCGCTGCGAAGCCGACCTCGACGACGGTTGGTGGATTTTTTGACGGCCGCCGGTTGCTAGACTAAAGCCATGCCCTTCGCACTCATCGGCGCACTCATCGGCGCGGCTTTCGCTGGACATCCGGGAATCCTGATCGGCGGCCTGGTCGGCTACGTCGCGGGGGCGTGGTTGAAACGGCAAGTCGTCGGCAGCCTGCAGGTGACGCAGTCGGCTTTGCTCGACTCGACGTTCACCGTCATGGGCGCATTGTCCAAAGCCGACGGGGTCGTCACGCGCGATGAGATCAACGCGGTCGAACAGATCTTTCGCATGCTCAATCTGAGCGACGAACTCCGCGAAAGTGCCAAGGCTTCTTTCAATCGCGGCAAGCAGCCGCAATTCGATCTCGACGCAGCCGTCGACAAGTTTGCCGAGATAAGTCGCGGCCGCCGACCGCTCGTCAGCCTGTTTCTACAGCTGCAGGTCATGGCGGTCGCCGCCGACGGCCGCATCGACACCACCGAACACGCGATGCTGGTGCGCATCGCAAAGCGCCTGCGTCTTGACGAAGCCGATGTCGCACAGCTCGAGGCACTGCTGCGTGCCGCAACAGGGCGACCCTCGGCACCTGGAGCTGCTCCGCGAAAAAACCGCCTGGCGGATGCCTACACTGCCCTGGGTGTTTCGCCCGAGTCGAGCCCGGCCGAGATCAAGCGT
>JBFELT010000252.1:0-3898 GCA_041552015.1 Woeseiaceae bacterium | reverse complement strand
GGTAATCCCCAGCCGCTGCGCTTCCTGGCGCGTGCTCTCACGAAACCACACGCCCTGAACGCGCCCCCGCACACGGATCCGTCGCGCCTGATCGCCCACTCCTGGTGTCCTGTTCTCAGGCGTCGTCTTCGGACGCGGCGGTTGGGGTTTCCGCGGCCTTCAGCGCGTCCAGCGCTTTCATTTTCGCCTGTTTGGCATCGCGCCTCGCCTGGGAATACTGCCTGTCCGTGAGCTTCTTCTCGGCGCTCTGCAGATAGACTTCCGCGGCCTTGAGATGAATCGCGGCCTTTTCAGCCGCCCCGGCTTCTTTCGCCACCGCAATGGCCTGGCGCGCGTCGCTCATTTCCTGAACTGGCGGCGCCGTTTCGCAGCCGATCATGACAGCGACCGCCGCAATCGACAGTGTCATCATCAGTGATTTCAGTCCGGAGTGTTTCACATCTTATTCTTATTATTGAAAACGAATCAAAGCTAGCAACCAGCGGCACATCGCGTCAAGCGGCAGACTTATCCTGACGGGCGGCCGCGAGCCTGCTAGAGTGCGGCCACTGAAATCCGCCTGGCGGCAAGGAGACGCTATGGAACTGACAATCTACCACAATCCGCGCTGCTCCAAGTCGCGGAAAACCCTGCAATTAATCAAGGATTCGGGCTTCGAGCCATCGATCGTACTGTATCTCGACAGGCCACCGGCAGCCGACGAAATCCTGGAAGTCGCCGGTCGCCTCGGGACCCCCGTCGCGGGGCTGCTGCGCCGCAACGAGAACGAGTTCCGGGAGGCCCGCGACCTTCCCGATCTGGACGACGACGCGTCGCTCGCCGGCTGGCTGTCGGCACATCCCATCGTGCTCGAACGCCCCATCGTGGTTGACCGGCACTCCCGACGTGCCGTCATTGGCCGACCGCCTGAAAACGTTCTCAAGCTGTTGCCCTGATGCCAGACGTTCTTGTTCTCTACTACTCACGCAATGGCATGACCGAGGCACTGGCTCGCGAAGTGTGCCAGGGCGTCGATGCCGTCGGCGGCATGGCGGCACGTTTACGGACGGTGCCGCGGGTATCGGCTGTTTCCGAGGGCCTGGCCGACGACGTGCCCGAGTCCGGCCCGCCCTACGCCACAACGGCCGATCTCGCCGAGTGCGCCGGACTTGTCATGGGGAGCCCCGGCCACTTCGGCAACATGTCGGCATCGCTGAAGCACTTCCTCGACGACACGGTCGGCGCCTGGGTGAAGGGCGCGGGCGTTGGCAAACCGGCGGGCGTTTTCGCATCCACTTCGTCACTGCACGGCGGGCAGGAGTCCACGCTGCTTGCAATGGCGTTGCCATTGTTGCACCACGGCATGCTGTTCGTCGGACTCCCCTACACCGAAGAGCGCCTATCGACGACGACTACCGGCGGCACGCCCTACGGCGCCACCCATGTCAGCTGGAACCGCAAACCCGACGCACTGTCGGACGAGGAGAAGGTACTGGCGCGCGCGCTCGGCCGGCGTGTGGCCGAGATCGCGAAAAAGCTGGCCGACTAGTCGGGCCCGGGGCCGCCATCCGCAAGCTTCAGCACGTCGCGCACGAACGGAATCGTCAGGCGCCGCTGCGCGCGCAGCGAGGCCAGATCCAGCCTGTCGAGCAGCTCGTAGAGGCTTGCCATATCCCGACGACTGCGCTTTAGCAGGTAGTTCGCGGTTTCGGCGGGCAGCTCGAGCCCGCGATGCCTGGCGCGCAATTTGAGCGCCTCGACCCGCTCCGCCTCGGCAAGGGTATGAACCCGAAACACCGGCAGACGAGACAAACGGCTCGCCAGATCGGCAAGCTTGATCGGGCATTCACGCGGTGCCGTCTTCGAGGCGACGACAAGCTGACCACCCGCGTCGAATACCTGGTTGCAAAGCCCGAAGAGCGCAGCTTCCCAGGCCGCATCCCCGGCCGCCAGTTCGATGTCATCGATGCACACCAGCTCGCGTTGCCCGAGACCCTCGAGTATCAGCGGTCCGGCAGAAACCAGCATCGACAGGGGGATGTAGACCGAGCGATCCCCGGCGGCATCGCAAACGGCCTGCAGCAGATGCGTCTTGCCCGTGGACCCGGCACCCCAGAGCCAGCATCCGTGACCCGCGGCGGTACCGCGGGCTACATCGTGCAATGTCGCTAGCAGCGCTTCATTTCCACGCTCAAAAAAACTCGCGAACACGGCATGGTCGGCAAGCCGTAATGGCAGAGCAAGCTGAGTCATTCTTTCTCGAGTACCACCAGGGCCTCGGGGTGTTCCTTCAGGTAGCGTTCGTAAGCGAAGCGCACCAGCACCGAGAGCACGGCGGCTGCCGGCAGCGCCAGCAGTATGCCGAAGAAACCAAACAGCTGGCCACCCGCCGCAACCGCGAAAATGATGATGACCGGATGCAAGCCGATGCGGTCGCCGACCAGTTTCGGCGTCAGAATCGAACCCTCGATAAACTGCGCAATCGAGAAGGTCGCTACTACGCCAAGCAGCTGCCAGAAAGGATTTGGCTCCAGCGCAACCGTGAGACTCGCGAGCGCAATGCCGAAGACCAGGCCGAGATAGGGCACAAAACTCACAAGGCCGGAAACGACGCCAATCGCAACCGCAAATTTCAGACCGACCAGGGCGAGCCCGGTCGAATAGATCAACGCCAGCGCGCCCATGACCAGGATCTGTCCGCGCAGGAATGCGCTGAGCACGCTGTCGGTTTCGCGTGCCAGCTGGAAAACAGTCTCGCGCTGGCTTTGCGGCACCAGGGCGCCGATGTGGACAAGAATCGAATCCCAGTCACGCAGCAGGTAAAACGTGAGAATAGGGATCAGAAAAAGGCTCAGTACCGCGGCGGCGAGCGCACCGCCGGATTTGCCGACAGAGAGCAGGATCTTGCCGCTCCAGCTGCCCACCATATCGCTGTAGCGCGCCAGAAAAGCGCGGATACCGACATCGTCCCCCGCACTCGTGTCCAGCCAGCCGCTGATTTTCGGCAGCCACACCTGCTCGACCTTTCCCGCGATGTCCGGCAGCGCCTTGAACAACGCACCCACCTGCGTCTTGATCAACGGACCGACCAGTAACACCAGCAACGCAAGCACGACGAATGTCACGAGGAATACGGTGACGACGGCAAGCGTACGGGGCATCTTCAGCTTCTGCAGTCGGTCGGCCAGCGGGTCGCCCACATAGGCCAGCAGGGCAGCCGCTACAAACGGCGTCAGCACAGGCGCCAGAAGATAAATGAGCCAGCCCGCCAGCGCGATAGCGATTAGCCAGTTGAGGCGTCGGTCAGTTTGCATATTTATTCACCTGTGCGTGCTCGATGCGACCAGGACAGGACATAGTCTACGCCACTAATAACGACGGTAACGAAGACCGCTGCGCCGAGTATCGTGATCGAAATCCTGTCGGGCCAGCCGAAACCGGCACCGCTGAGCACAAACAGCAGATACAGCAATGTCAGCGCGGTATTCAGCTTGCTGATTCTCGTCGGTTCGCCCTGTACCGGTCTTACAAGAAAATTGTAAACGGTGGCACCGCCGATGATAACGATGTCGCGGAGAATTACGACAGCCGCAAGCCAGAAAGGAATATGCTGCGTGTACGCAAGTGCAACAAACGCGCCTGCGACCAGCAGTTTGTCGGCGACCGGATCGAGCAAAGCGCCCAGCCGCGTATGCCAGTCGAAACGCTTGGCCAGGTACCCGTCAATCCCGTCCGAAAAGCCCGCGATGAAAAACAGCGCCAGCGCCCAACCGACGCGAGCCTCGATGATGAACAACAGTATCGGTGCGACGAGAGCGATTCGCAGTAAGGAAACGGCGTTGGGTAACCAGCTGAACGACATGCAGAGGAGTCTCAGGGATTGAAGAAGTACTCGAGCTCGGCCCTTTCCTGCGGCTGG
>JBFELT010000251.1:0-3917 GCA_041552015.1 Woeseiaceae bacterium | reverse complement strand
TACAAGAGCCGCAACGCGGAGCGCAATGCTGTGCCTGTGACCCGCAGGGCGCGTCAGAGAAGGGCTTTGGCTTTGTTGCGCGCTTTGCGAAGGGTCCCGCCCTGCGCGGCAGCGCACGTCGCGCCCAAGCCTTTCCCTGACGCGCTGAGCCCCCAAATACTTTTTCAACAGGCCGCTAGACTCGCCGGAGAACGAGAATGAAAACACTGAATCGACGGGACTTCCTCAAGACCAGCGGCGCGGCGGCGATGTTCGCGGCTACCCCGGGGCTTGCATACTCACAGGTGGTCGGCAGCGCCGGGCCCTTCGACGACTACCGGGCACTCGTTTGTGTGTTCCTGTTCGGAGGCAACGATTCGTTCAACATGCTGGTGCCGAACACATCTGCCGAGTACCAGGCCTATGCGAACTCGAGACAGAACCTGGCGATTGCTCAGGCCGATCTGTTGCCCATCATGCAGGCATCCCAACCCACGCCTGACTTCGGCCTGCACCCTTCCATGGGTGCCGTGAAGGGGCTCTTCGACGCCGGCGACGCAGCGTTCGTGACCAACGTCGGACCATTGGTGCAAGCCACGACAAAGGACGACTACTTCAACGGTTCCGTCATTCTTCCGCCGCAGCTTTTCTCACATAACGACCAGCAGGACCAGTGGACGACACTGCGCGGCAACGTGCAGAGCAAGACCGGATGGGCAGGAAGAATGGCCGATCTGATTCGCGCCGGTGTCAGCGAGCAACAAATGGCAACCAACGCATCGCTGTTCGGCGCCAGCCTGTTTCAATCGGCTGATGAAACCGTGGCGTACGTGATGGGGCCGGCAGGTCCTATCCAGTTCGAGGGTTTCTCTACCGATCCGGAGAGCATTCTTTTTCAGCAACGCGAGGCCTTTCGCCGCATTGTCGATGCGCAGTATACGAGCGTCTATGAGCGTGGCTTCGCCGAGGTGCAGCGACGGGCAATAGACGCCGCCGACGTTGTTACCGCCGCGATCGGGTCAGCGCCGCCGGTCAATGCCGTATTCCCGCAGTCTCAACTCGGCACGCAGCTGCAGACCGTCGCGCGTCTAATCGCCGTGCGCGATCAGCTTCAGATGAAGCGGCAGATTTTCTTCGTCGCAACCGGCGGCTTCGATACGCATGACAATCAATTGAATGATCAGCCGGGCCTGCTCGGCGGCATCAGCGATGCGATTGGCGCCTTTCATGCGGCCACGGTAGAACTGGGCGTCGAAAACAGCGTCACGACGTTTACGCAATCGGATTTCGCACGGACCCTGACATCAAACGGCGACGGAACGGACCATGCGTGGGGCGGCAATCAGCTGGTCGTCGGAGGTGCGGTCAATGGACGTGAACTGTATGGCAGCTATCCGCTGCTGGCGATCGATGGACCGGAAGACGTATCCGGTGGCCGGATGATTCCGTCGACCTCGGCGGATCAGTACGCTGCCACGCTGGCAAAGTGGTTCGGCATCCAGGACGCCGACCTCGATGTGGTCGCCCCGAACCTGGTCAATTTTGCAGAGCGGGACCTAGGGTTTATGATCGCCTGATTCGATATCAGGAAATCCCGCTATGAAAACACTCGCCTCAGCCGCGCTGGCTGTGGCCCTGCTCGTTTCGGCGTGCAGTGGCACGGACGATTCGGCAGCGCCGGAAAAAGACACGATTGACGCATCCGCGGCGCTTGCCGCCCTGTTTGACGAGCATTTCGAGCGCAGCCTTGAAATGAATCCTCTGCAAGCGACGTTTATTGGCGATTACCGCTACAACGACCGCATGGCGAATGCCACCAGCCCCGAGTATCGCGCCGCGGATACCGCGCTGCACAAGGAATTCCTCGGTCGCCTCCTCGAGATCGACCGGGAGCAGCTCGACGATCAGGACAGGCTCAGCTATGACCTTTTCCGCATCAACCGCGAGCAGTCACTCGAAGGCAAGCAGTTCCCATTCCACCTGGTTCCGATCAACCAGTTCTATTCGCTGACCAGCCTGTTCGTTCAGCTGGGCAGCGGCTCCAGCGCGCATCCTTTCAGGACGGTCAAGGACTACGACGACTTTCTTAGCCGCGCGGACCAGTTTGCGATCAACATCGACCAGATCATTGCGAACATGCGCGAGGGTATGCGTGAGGGCGTCGTGCAACCCCGAATTCTGATGGAAAAACTCGTGCCCCAGCTCGAGTCCCAGATCGTAGACGATCCCGAACAGAGCAGTTTTTACGCACCGGTGAGCGCCATGCCGGCCGAGTTCAGCGAGCAGGAGCGTACGCGACTGACGGCGGCCTACAAGGACAAGATCAATAACACCATTATCCCTGCGTATGAGCGGCTGAACAATTTCCTGGGCGATGATTACCTGTCGGCGGCACGCGAGACAGTGGGGCTGTCGGCCCTGCCAAACGGCGCGGACTGGTACGCCTACATGGTGCGACTGCGCACGACGACCGACCTGACACCGGATGAGATTCACCAGATCGGCCTGGACGAGGTGGCGCGCATACACGCGGAAATGCGAGGCGTCATGGAGGACGTCGGATTCGAGGGAGACCTGAAAGACTTCTTCGATTTCGTGAATACCGATGACCAGTTCTTCTTCGACGAACCCGAAGAGCTGATACAGGGATACCGTGACATGTCCGCCCACATCGGCGAGCTGTCGAAGAAGCTCTTCGACATCTTTCCGAAATCAGCCTTTGAAGTGCGTCGTGTCGAGCCTTTTCGCGAGCAGTCGGCGGCAGGCGGCTCGTACATGGCGGGCACCGCGGATGGCACACGCCCCGGCGTATTCTATGCCAACGCCTATGACATCAAGGCGCGCGGCAAATGGGCGATGGAGTCGCTGTTTCTGCACGAGGCGATTCCCGGCCACCACTTCCAGATCATGATCCAGCGCGAGAACGAGGCACTGCCCGATTTTCGGCGCTACGGCGGGTTCACGGCATTCTCGGAAGGCTGGGGTCTTTATGCCGAGTCACTGGGCAAGGAGCTAGGGGTGTACACGGATCCCTACCAGTACTTCGGCGGGCTGAACGCCGAGCTCTGGCGCTCGATTCGCCTGGTTGTCGATACCGGCATTCACGCAAAGGGCTGGACGCGGCAGCAGGTGCTCGATTACATGTATGCCAACTCGGCCGTTGCCGAGGCTCGCGCCGTTGCCGAAGCCGAGCGCTTCATGGCGATTCCGGGTCAGGCGCTCGCCTACAAGGTGGGGCAGCTAAAGATTCGCGAAATTCGCGACAATGCGGAGGCGCGCCTGGGTGACCGCTTCGACATCAAACGCTTTCATACCGAGGTACTGAAAGACGGCGCAATGCCGCTATCGATGCTCGAGGCGAAAATCGATCGCTGGATCGAGACGCAGCTGTAGCGGCCCGTGCCCTCGTTTCGGATGACCCCCGTTAGTCGTACGAAGTCCGTAGCGCGGCACCGGCGAGGGCCCCGCCGCCGGCAGGCCATATGAAACTGGATCGCTTCATTCGTATAGCCATCGCGGTCGCCGTGGTGCTCGTATTCGTTATCGCGATCGGGGCGCTGCTGTTCATCTCCGAATCGGCGCTAAACGTTTGGGACCGCCTTAAGGCAGGGCCGCCGGCGTTGCTCTATGCGTACATGGCGGTGATGTTGCTGCTCGCGGCCACCGCCCTGTGGCTGATCTGGCGCCTGGTGATAAAGCGCAAGATCGCGACGACAGGTCGCGACAAGACCGCGGCCTTGTCGAAAGAGGACATCGAGGCTCGTATCCGCGATGCCGAAGCTGCCGGCGTCAACGTTGCCGAGGCACAGGCAGAACTCAAGGAGCTAGCTGCGAGGCAGCGCGAAGGCGCTGTCAATCTCTGCTTCTTTGGCGAAATCAGCACGGGCAAGAGCTCCCTGATCAAGGCCATGGTGCCGGAAGCCGATGTGCTGATCGAC
>JBFELT010000250.1:0-3926 GCA_041552015.1 Woeseiaceae bacterium | reverse complement strand
CCGCCTGGTGTATCCACCTCGGCCCGGACCAGCTGGACTGTGCCGAACAGGTCGAAGTCGTCCGAGTAATTCCACACGTAACCGCCACCGATCTCCAATAGCGTTGAATCAACGTTATTGTTGAAATCCAGTAGCGTCAGGGCACCAACGAGAATCCACGGTCCATCGAGTTCGTAGGAGCCGGCCAACCGAAAGCCGTCACCGCCACTCGTGTCGACATCGACAAAACGAAGCTCGGCAAAGGAATAGCTGAGATCCCTTGGCGCCTTTTGCTGGCTGGATTGCGCTGCTGCAGTCGTCTGGATAGACAATGCCGCGAGCAGTAGTAGTAGCTTTTTCATGGATTTTCCTGTGTCCGTTGCCCAAAACCGATTGCCCGAGGTGGTCCACGCCCCGGCACGGCGCGAATCCTAGCGCCACGCTTTGTTCGATGTCTAATCGCAGTCGCACATACCGTGGCGGTTTCCCCACAACTCTTTCAAGCCTCTGTTGTGGCTCGGTTTTTTCTCAAGTACAGGGTGTCGCCGTTTGGCGTCAGGGCCCATCGTCGACCGGAAATCTGCGCATACTCGACGGGCAAAGTGTCAGGCTTCCGATTTCGCCTGTTCGGCGGACGACGCCAGGGTCCGCCTGGCCACCCTTCGGTTGAGAACGATAAACAGGATCAAAACGACGGCCCATTGCGTCAGGCAGGTCATGACGCTGAAGGGATCGAAGGGATCGAACCAGCGATCCGGCGCGTAGACACTGGCCGCCTGGTAGAGCCACCAGCCCAGCAGCACAATGGCGAGTGTCGGGATTACGAAGCGAATCAGCGTGTCCCATACCGGACCCGCGTTCCAGTCATGCGGCTGATTGTCGATATTCCCGGTTCGAAAACGGGTGGCGCCGTGTCGGATGACGGCGAATGCGATAAACGCGCCCGAAATCATCAATGCGACGCCCCAGACGAAATCCTGGTTGGCGAAGAAATCGAGGTTGATTGCCGACGGCACTCCCAGCGTGAACCCCACGATACATACACCGAGGATCGCCTGGCGTCTGGCGACGCCCAGGTCGACGAGGATCCGTGTGCTCAATTCGATCATGGCGATCAGGGAACTGAAGGCTGCAAACGACAGGCCGAGAAAAAACAGGATGGCGAACAGGTTGCCAGCGGGCATCTTCGCGAACAGCTGCGGCATCCAGATGAACGTCAGCCCGGTAGCTGCAGGCCCGCTGGTCTGCATGACGGCCAGCACCTCGGCTTTGCTCATCTGAGCGCCGAGTATCGCGAATACGGTGCCGAATATGACGACCGCTGCCAGCAGTGACACGGTATTGTTGCCGACCCCGGTAATGAATGCGTTCTTTACCACGCCGTGCCGGCTTTTCATGTAGGCGCCGTAGGTCAGGATGAGACCCCATCCGGCGCCGGTATCCCAGGCGTTCTGCGTCAGCGCCTCGAGCCAGATGCGCGGTTTCGACAATGTCGACCAGTCCGGCGTGAACAGGAAGGCGATGCCCTCAAAGGAACCCTCCAGCGTCAGCGCGCGTATTACCGAGATGAGGATAATCAGCAACAGCGCCGGGATGAGTACGAGGTTGGCGCGCTCGATCGATTTGATGCCGTTCCAGACAACGACCGCGCCGAGTCCCATGGCCAGTGCATGAAAGGCGACCGGCATGCCGCCGCCCTGGAAGCCGTCCCAGATGTCTTGTGCGGCCCCTGCACTGAGGGGGAGTGGCTCGGACGCCATCTTGACCAGGTAATAGACACACCAGCCGGCGACGACCGAGTAGTAGAACATGATGGCCGTCGCAACGAAGCCGATGAAGGCACCCATCCAGGCGAACTTTTCGCCGGCGATTTTCGCGAACGTGCCGACGACGCCCATGCGACCTTTGCGGCCGAGAGCATACTCCGCGATGATTAGCGGCACGCTCCAGACAAACAGGAAGATTATCCATGCGACAAGAAATGCGCCGGCGCCGTCTTCGCCCGCATTCTGGGCGGCAATGCGTGGAAATCGCCAGATATTTCCGGTGCCGACGGCGATGCCGAGGACGCACAGAAGCAGTCCCAGGCGGGATGAAAACCGTTGATCTGAGTGATTCGTCAAGAAGGGCGCCTTTGATGGTGGCGATCATGGTAGCAAAGGACGCTACGAGCCGCCTTGAACATTCGCTCGCCGAATCGTTTGTCGCTCGAGCTGCGGCCGCTCAGCGCTGCTGCCAGTGGCGGTCCCGCCGCTATAGCTCACTACAATTGAGGCCGCCTTTCAGCACGGCCGTCTCGAAGCCCCGTTGTTTCAGTATGAAGGCCGCTGCGGCACTGCGCCGTCCGGTATCACAATAAACGACGTAGGGAGTCTTGCGATCCAGCGCATCGAGCTTATGGCGAAGCAGGTACAACGGCAGATTCATGGCGTTCGCCTTGCTGGATGCCTTGAATTCGCTCGGAACTCGCACGTCGAGCCACTTGCCGCCATGGCTGACGGCCTCGTTGGCTTCGTCATGACTCAAGGACACGATCATTGGCTCATTGAGAAGGGACTGGAAGTCGTCCCGGCCCAACTGCATCAGGGTACCGTCTGTCAGCATGGTTATCGTCGCATTGCGAGCTTCATTTGAAATCAATGCTTCCTCTCCGAACGTGGCGCCCACGCCCAGTTCGGCAAGTTCGATGTTTTCCTTGTTCGCCGGCGTCTCGCGAGTGACCTTGCAACGACCGCTTCTGATGACATAGAAATGATCGCCTTTGCTACCTTGTCGGATGACGACGTGTCCTGCTCTGTAGTCCAGCCTCTTCAGGCGCATGAAGATCATCTGGAGATTGTGAGGTGGTATCAGTTGAAAGGTCTTGGTTCGCAACAGGTCACTCATCCAGTCGCCTTCCGCGCCGTTCAGCCCGGAGCCGACGTTGCCGACTTCGTAGATACCCGTTTGGTCCAGGGTCAGCGTTACGTCGAGGAGTTCGCTGTCGATACTGAAGTAGCGAACGTTATCCATTGCAACGGCCGACAGCCGGCGCGGTAGTAGCGGTGCGATCGGGTTACGCGCCTCATCGCTGCCGCCCACAATCGTACTCACGACCTGATCGTCATCTCGCAGCGAGATCGTACCGGACAGCAGGTATAAAGCGCGCTTGTCGGTGTCGCCCTTCTTGCACAGGAGCTGGCCCTGAGTGGCCTGCAGGACTTCGATGTTGGCTAACAGATCGGCCAGATTGGTTGATTTCAGCGCGTTGAACGGCGAGAAATTACCAAGTTGCGCGGCATCCATGCCCTTGGTCATTGGCATTGTAATCTCCGTACTCAAGCGAAGTCATTTCGCGAGATATGTAAGATTAGCAGCCGACGTAGCGGGATTTAGGGACGTATTTCTCAGAATTTCGAACCCGAAAGCCGGGTGTGTGGCTGCACGGCATTATATGGGTCCGCGATACCTGGAACGGTGTGAGAAACTGACAATCCGAATCTCGAGGCCATCCTGCAAATGACTTCCGACGACCATGAACCTGTGACATCGTCCGCCGAGACACCCGAAAACACGCTGACTGAAAAAGCGGGCGCCTGGGTCATGCTTGGGCTCGCTGCGGGCCTCGGAGGAACCTCGCTCATTGCCTTCGGCGTGTTTCTGTATGCAGGGCCGCTGGGCCTCGTGGAGTTGGACCTGGGCTTTGGGGGCGACCTGGCCATCGACGCCGGTCTGTCGATGCTGTTTTTCATCCAGCACAGCTGGATGGTGCGCCGGTCCTTCAAACAGTGGCTGGCGCGCATCATGCCGAAGCACTATCTCGATGCGGTCTATGCGATCACCTCAGGGCTTGCGCTGCTGGCAGTCGTGCTGCTGTGGCAGGATTCCAGGCAGATCATCTGGCAGGCAACCGACGGCTTATGGTGGGTGGCGCGCCTGATCTTCCTGTTTGCGCTGGCCCTCGGCAT
>JBFELT010000249.1:0-3952 GCA_041552015.1 Woeseiaceae bacterium | reverse complement strand
TGTTTTCACCGGTGATCGTGTCTACTGCGGCTGCAACCTGCCCGAAATCCAGGCCGGCGACGACGAGCGACGTCAGCATTTCGTCATCGTATATATCGACCGCGCCGAGTTCCATGGACGCGTTGATGAACTGAATGGTCGACGGATAGTTGACGTCCGGGAGCGGTCTTGTTCCGGTCACGTCGCCGAATGCGTTTACGAATACCGGTGCGGTATCGCTGACGTCACCGTCGAAGGCTGCAAAGAGGTAACTGTCGCGCGCGGCGAAGGTCGAAGCCGCCGATGTGTACACAACATCCGCCGGATCGCCGGCCGTGGTGATTGTCAGGACATAATCGCCACCACTGAAATCAACGGCGTCGGCAATTTCGCCGAAAGACAGTGTCGCTGCCTGGTTGCCAAGTGCGGGCACGACCGCCGCATCGGCAAAGTAGAAATCCAGCTCCCCGAGCATCGCGGACGCGTGCGCGAACCGCGCGGCGAATACGCTGTCGGCTTCGTCGAAGCTGCGCTCGTCGAATTCCCAGAGCGTTACGGTGGCATTCTCGAGGGTGCCGCTGACCAGGAACGTATAGTCGCGGTTCGCGACGACATCGATGTTGCGGCTTGCGAAACGACGAAACGCCGTCTCGCCGGCGTAGAACACTTCGAAGTTGAACGTGTAGTTGAGGTCGTCGTAATCGGCGGGCGCTGTCGCGCCCTGGTAGTTGACTGCACTCAATCCGCGCTCTTCGATCAGGAAATTGATTTCCGGCGAAGCCGGTATCGCATTGATTGCGCGAACACTGCCTTTGCCGGTTGCCGTCGGCAGGCTGGAGTCGCTGCCGCAGCCGGCAGCCAGCAGCACTACGGCACAGCCGAGCAATAGTCGGATTCGTTGCATTATTTCTTTCTCTTCTCGTAGCCGTAAACCGACTTCAATTCCAAAAACTCATCGATGCCGTGTGCGCCCCATTCGCGACCGTTGCCGGACTGCTTGAATCCGCCAAACGGTGCCGCCGAGTCGAGCCATGCTCCGTTGATGTGCACCATGCCCGTACGCATTTTCGATGCGACGCGACGCGCTCGCTCGAGGTCACCTGACGACACGTAGCCCGAGAGTCCGTAGGGCGTATCGTTGGCGATACGAATTGCGTCGTCTTCATCGTCATACGGGATGATCGAGAGTACCGGGCCGAAAATTTCCTCGCGTGCAATTGTCATGTCATTGCTGACATCGGCAAACACGGTTGGTTTCACGAAATAACCTTTTTCCAGGCCTTCGGGCTTGCCCGTGCCACCGGCGACGAGTTTGGCGCCTTCGTCGATACCTTTTTGAATCAGGCCCTGAACTTTTTGCCACTGCTGTTCCGATACCAGCGGCCCCATCGCGACGCTCTCGTCACGAGGATCGCCGACCCTGGTTTCCGCGGCCACTTTTGCGGCGATCGCCGCCGCCGCTTGCATGCGTTCGCGAGGAACCAGCATGCGCGACGGCGCATCGCAGGACTGGCCGGTGTTCTCGAACATATCGCGTGCGCCGGAGGCGACGGCTTTCTCGAAGTCGGCATCGTCGAGCAGGATGTTGGCCGACTTGCCACCCAGTTCCTGCGCGACACGTTTCACAGTCGGCGCGGCATTCTGAGCCACCATGACGCCGGCGCGGGTGGATCCGGTAAACGACACCATGGCGATGTCCGGGTGTTCGCTGAGCGCCGTGCCGACGCCGGGCCCGTCGCCGTTGACCAGGTTGAATACACCCGGCGGCACGCCGGCTTCGTCCAGGATCTCGGCGAAGATCAGCGCGTCGAACGGGGCGATCTCGCTCGGCTTCAGCACCATGGTGCAGCCCGCTGCGAGCGCCGGCGCAACCTTGACCGCGATCTGGTTCATCGGCCAGTTCCAGGGGGTAATGAGGCCGCAAACGCCGATCGGCTCTTTCACGACCAGCGTCGTTCCGATGCGTTCTTCGAACCTGTAATCCTTGAGCGCCTTGAGCGCCGCTTTCAGATGCTGCGGGCCGCTCGCCGCCTGCGCGTTTTTTGCAAGACTCAACGGTGCACCCATCTAATTCATGATGGCGTCGGCGACTTCGTCATACCGCCGGGCGTAGACATCGAGAATCGATTGCAGCAGCGCCACGCGATCTTCGCGCGTGCTCACCGAGTAGGATTCGAAAGCGCGCTTCGCCGCGGCAACGGCTTTGTCGACGTCGGCGGCGGAGCCCAGGCTTATTCGGCCATAGACTTCTTCGCTGGCCGGATTGATGACGTCGACGATTCGCGGCGTGACGGGATCTACCCATTTTCCGTCGATGTAGAACTTGAGCTTTTCGATCATCCGGGGTCCTCCTGAAACGTGGCGCGCATCATATCCTAAAACGCATCGCGCGGCTCGCGGCCAGGGGCTCCGGGAGGCGATGAAACACGCCGCTATTGACGCAAAGGGTAGCCCGGGTGCGACAATGGGCGGTCGCGACCGCGAGTACGGCCACGACGAACACCTATCGCATTGATATTGATGGAGATGCCCGGTGACGACCAACAAAGAACTATTGGCAAGACGGGTGGCGGAAACGCCCCGCGGTCTCGGCACGCAGACAACGGTCTTCGCCGACAAGGCGTTGAATGCCGAAATCTGGGACGTCGAGGGAAAACGCTACATCGATCTCGCCGCCGGTATTGCGGTTACGAATACCGGACACAACCACCCCAAGGTGCTCGCCGCCGTCAGGTCGCAGCTGGAGCGGTTCAGCCATACCTGTTTCCAGGTGACGCCCTACGACGTCTACGTTGAACTCGCCGCCCGGCTGAACCGGGCCGCGCCGGGACCGACGCCGAAGAAGACTATCTTCCTGACGACCGGCGTCGAGGCCGTCGAGAATGCCGTGAAGATCGCGCGCCGTTACACGGGCAGGAGCGCGGTTATTGCGTTCTCCGGTGCCTTCCATGGTCGCACCATGATGGGCATGGCGCTGACGGGCAAGGTCGTTCCCTACAAGGTTGGGTTCGGGCCGTTTCCGGCCGAGATATTCCACATTCCGTTTCCTGTCGAGTATCACGGCGTATCGATGGAGGATTCGCTGGCGGCGCTCGACAAGTTGTTCAAATCCGACGTTGAAGCCTCGCGAATCGCGGCGATGATTGTCGAACCCGTGCAGGGCGAGGGCGGCTTCTACCCGGTGCCCCCCGGATTCCTGAAATCGCTGCGCCGAATTTGTGACGAGCACGGTATCGTCATGGTGGCCGATGAAATCCAGACCGGATTCGGACGCACGGGCAAGCTGTTCGCCGTCGAGCACGCGGGCATCGAGCCGGACCTCATGACCGTCGCGAAAAGCCTGGCGGGCGGCTTCCCGCTGTCCGGCGTCATCGGCAAAGCGGAGATCATGGATTCCGTCGAGCCGGGCGGCCTGGGCGGCACCTATGCGGGATCGCCTTTTGCCTGCGCGGCCGGACTGGCGGTCCTCGATATCATCGAAGAGGAAAAGCTCTGCGACAAGGCCGATGCGATCGGTGCACAGATCAAGCGCTGGGCAGAAAAGGTGCAGGCAGACACGAGTTGCATTGGCCACATTCGAATCACCGGTGCCATGTGTGCCATCGAGATCGTCGACGACAACGATGCCGAACGTCCGAACGCCGAGCTGACCAAGGCGATCGCCGCCGAAGCCGCGAAACGAGGCGTCATCCTGTTGACCTGCGGTGTTCGCGGCAACGTCATCCGTTTCCTGCCGCCGTTGACCATCGGTGAAGCCCTGATGGACGAGGCATTGCAGATTCTCGGTGGCGTCATCCGCGATCTCGCCGCCCAGATCCGCAAGGCAAGCTAACCCCAGCGGCAGAGCCAAAAGAATCCGCTATTGTAGGAGCGGCCCATGGCCGCGAAGCGCAGCGGCTGTCGCCAGACCGCACGGGGATTTCGTCTCGACAACGGCCGAGCGATTCACGGTCGCGGCCAGGGGTCGCCCCAG
>JBFELT010000248.1:0-3956 GCA_041552015.1 Woeseiaceae bacterium | reverse complement strand
TCCGGCGTTGTCGGGTAGTCCGGGTGAAATGCAATGCCCAGCAGACCGCCTTCGCCGGATGAATTCACGACACCCGAGATATCCAGGTAATTCGAGACGACCGGATTATCCGGATCGAAGACCTGTACTTGCCCTGCTTTGCGCAAAACGAACCAGCGCGGGTTTGCAACTGGTTCCATCAGCAGCTTGGTCGGGCCGCCAGCGCCAAACGAAACTCCGGGGAAGGGCTCCTCCGCTACGACGCTGGTGACAGGCGTCGGGCGCGTCGGCGCCACACAGGTCTGGTTGTCCGGGCGCTGCTCCAGGCCGAACATCGCTGTCGCATCGTCGTTCTGTATCGTGCCGACGGCACTGCTGTCGGCAATGGTCGCGCCAATCGCGCCGCTGAGCGTAACCGTCAGCGTTTCGTTGCCCTCGCCGTCGGTATCGCCGAGCACCTCGACGGAAATGATGCCCGAGGTATTGCCCGCAGCAATGCTCAGCGTTCCGCTGTTCGCGGTGTAGTCGCTGCCGGCCGACGCGCTGCCATCCGATGTCGCATAGGCAACGCTGACGTCGGATGAACTGCTGCGCGACAGCGAAACGCTAAAGTCCAGGGACGTGGCGCCGCTGTCGCCCTCCGTGACGCTCGAGTCGGAAACGGAGAGTGTCGGCAACGGCTGCTGTTGCGTCGGCATGCTGTCCGCGCCACCGCCGCAGCCGCCGAGGGCGAACAGTGACGCAAAAACCAGGGTCGGGACTCGCATCGTCAGGTGCTCCGAAAAAGCCTGCACAGACTATACGACGAGTCGGCTGCGTTTTGTCGGACGACTTCACAGTAGTCGTTATATTGCGACGATCTGTCGCCACTTTGCGACGCTTTTTTGCGTCGCCTTGCAGTCCGCGGACGCGTGCTTACATGAGAGTGAGCAGATCGTTGCCGACGACATCGCGCCGCCAACCGGAGAACACGCGGGACTGGCGATTGCCAGTGATAACGATGGCGGACAGTTCGCGCCTGGAGGCCACGGTCTCCGCGGCGATGCCAAGCTCTTCGGCGCACTTCTGCACGCGCAATTGCATATCTTTGAGCAGCGCTTTTTGCGCCTCGTCCGGCGGACGCGGCGGACTGTAGTTGTTCTCGTCCTCTGCGGACGCGGCGATTTCCTGCAACAGCGTCGGGCCGGCGCGGTTCAGGAGTTTGACGGGCATTGCTTCGATGTCGCCGAGTTCCTCGAGCGATGCCGGGAGGCGATAGGCCAGATCCAGCAATACCGTGTCCCGGAGTATCCACTGTCGGGGTCGATTGCGCGCAATGGCCTCGCGTTCACGCCAGGCGGCGAGTCTCGCGGCTGCTGCGCGCTTGCGTCCGCGAAAATTCCTCGCGCCCTTGAGGCGATCGAGCGCCTGGCCGGCGCCCAGGTCGTAAAGCTCAGGATCCAGCAACAACTGCGAGTCTTCGCGGGCCCATTCGTACCGGCCGAGCTTGTCGAGCCGCTCGCTCAGGTTCTCGAAGGCGGGAAGCAGGTACTCGACGTCTTCGGCGGCGTATTCCAGGAAGGCTTCCTTGAGCGGTCGCTTGCTCCAGTCGGCCCGCGTGTGCGATTTGTCCATGTCGACATCGAAAAGGTCCTTGATGAGTCCCGCATAACCCATTTGCGCGGGGTAGCCGAGCAGTCCGGCGGCAACCTGGGTGTCAAAGAGACTGGCCGGCATCGCACCCGCGGTTTGTGACACGACTTCGATGTCCTGCCGCGCCGAGTGAACGACCCAGTCTCGACCCAGTAGCGCCTGCCAGAAAGCTTCCTCGCTGCTCTCCGTCAGCGGGTCGACGCAAAAGATCTCGTCGCGGGTCGAGACCTGTACCAGGCAGAGTTGCGCGAAATACGTCTTCTCGCGCATGAACTCGGTATCGACGCCGACCTGCTCGTGGTCCGTCAGATCCGAGGCCAGCCGATCGGGTTGATCGACGAAACGATAGTGGGACATTGATTGGCCGAAAGCGGTATACAGAAACGCAGGGTAACATGCGATTATCCGTTGATCGCATTCAGGAACCCATACAAGCGACGTGCTAGCCCTTATCAGAACCCTGTTTGACATCATTCGTCTGCGAACAGGCCCGGAGACGATTCCGCATTCCGCCGTGTTATTCGTCATTATCGCAGCGATGTGGCTGTTTGCCGGCGTCGCCATGACGGTGGCAGCCGCCGAGCTGGATGAAAAAGATTTTGCTATCGGTATCCTGACCGGTATTGCGGGCTTTGCCTGCTATGCGGCCATCGTGCTGTTGTCCGGCAAAGCTGCAAGGCTGCTGCAAACCCTGATGGCTCTGCTCGGCTGCGGTGCTCTGCTGAGCCTGATGTTCGTGATCGGCGACCTTGTGCTTACGCCGCTGTTGAGTGAAAACGCAAGCAACATGATCGTCACGCTGATTCTATTGTGGACCGTTCCGGTCGAGGGCCATATCATTTCACGCGCGATAGAACGGCACTGGTACATTGGTGTCGTAATCGCCATGGCCGTTTTCATTTTTCAACTCATGCTCTATTCGATACTCGACCCGAACGCAATCGCGACAACCTGAGGCGACATGCACATACACATACTGGGAATTTGCGGAACCTTCATGGGCGGCGTCGCCGCGCTGGCCCAGGCGGCGGGGCATGAGGTTTCGGGCTGCGATCGTGCCGTCTACCCGCCGATGAGTACGCAGCTGAAGAATCTCGGTATCGCGGTCCATGAGGGTACGGATGCAGCACAGCTGGACTGCGAGCCGGATTGTGTCGTCGTCGGCAATGTCATGAGCCGCGGTGTCGAGGTGGTCGAAGCGATGCTGGATCGTGGCCTTCGCTACATGTCCGGCCCGCAATGGCTCGCAGAGAACGTCCTCAAGGACAGGCACGTGCTTGCCGTGGCGGGCACGCATGGCAAGACGACGACGGCGAGTATGCTGGCGTGGATTCTGGAAGATGCCGGCCACGCTCCCGGCTTTCTCATCGGCGGCATTCCGGCCAACTTCGGAGAATCGGCCCGCTTCGGAAAGTCGGCCTTCTTTGTCGTCGAAGCTGACGAATACGACACGGCGTTCTTCGACAAGCGCGCGAAATTCGTTCATTACCGGCCCCGTACCCTGATTCTCAACAACCTCGAGTACGATCACGCGGACATCTACGCAGACATGGACGCGATCCTTTGGCAATTCCACCAGCTTTTGCGAACGGTGCCCGGCAGCGGCCGCATCATCAGAAATGGCGTCGACGATAATCTGCAACGACTGATCGAGTTGGGCTGCTGGACACCGCTCGAAACGTTCGGACTGCAAGACAACGCGGACTGGACGGCGAGTTTCAGCGACAAGGTTGAGCGTCGCATCCGCATGCGGGGACCGGACGGGAGTTCGGCCGAAACGCGCTGGCAGATTGGCGGCAGCTACAACCTCGAGAACGCGATCGCGGCGGTCGCTGCCGCGGCCTCGGCGGGGGTGTCGCTGCAGCAAGCCGTGGATGCGATGTCGCGTTTCGAGGGGGTAAAGCGGCGCATGGAGCGCACGGCGACGGTTGCTGACATCGCCATCTACGATGATTTTGCGCATCACCCGACGGCCATCCGGAAGACGATCGCGTCGGTCAGGCGGCGCTACCCTGGTCACCGGGTTGTGGTCGCGATCGAGCCCCGCTCCAACACGATGAAACTCGGCGTGCACAACGATACGATCGCGGAGTCGCTGAGCGCGGCCGACCTCGTCTGGGTTTATCGTCCGAAAAACATGGCCGCTGAATTCGAGGCTGCCCTGGCAACGCTCGGTACCAAAGTCCGCCTGTTCGGCGACTACGATCAGCTCGTCACCGACATGTCCACGCGGGTATTGTCGGGTGACCAGGTCGTATTCATGAGCAACGGCGGCTTCGGCAGCGCAAGACAGACGTTGACTGCCGTGCTGCAGCATACCCGCAGCTGAATAGCCGGCCGTGTCT
>JBFELT010000247.1:0-4060 GCA_041552015.1 Woeseiaceae bacterium | reverse complement strand
TGAACTCGTCCAGGTTGACAACGCTGGCATTCGACGACGATGTCTCATGTACCAACTTGCCGCTGACCACGCTCTGGAATCCAGGGTTTTCCAGCGGTTTTGCCGTGATGATATTCACGGTAGCGCCAATGCCACCGGTCGGCAGGTCGGCTCTCCCGGTCTTGTAGATCTCCACCGCGCGTACGCCTTCCGTTGCGATATCGCCGAAGTCGAACGAACGACCGCCGGCCGTCGGCATGGATCGGCCGTTCAACGTAACAAGGTTGAAATCCGGACCCATGCCACGAACAGTGATACGCGACCCCTCGTTATTGCTGCGGTCGATCGACACGCCGGTAATGCGCTGCAAGGACTCTGCAAGATTCTGATCCGGGAATTTACCGATGTCCTCAGCGGTAATCGCGTCGACGACACCCTTGGCATCGCGTTTGCGATCCATGGACTGCATCAGGCTGCCACGAATGCCGGTCGTGATGATCTCCTCGATCACCTCGTCGCTCGCATCCTGCGCCATTGCCGGCGGCATCGCCGTCGCGCCCAGCGCCAGCGCTACGCCGGCAGCCAATGGATTACGGTGAAAACGTGGATTTTGCATGCGAGAAGCCCCCCAGCTTGATTCTTCAATAAGCCGCTCTTCGGCGGCAAGACTCGTGTAGCCGTTGCGGTTTCAAGCCCTTTCAGGAAAAACCGACAACGCTGTCAATCTTCATGATGCCCCCATAATGACAGCGCTGTCAAATAATATTACAATCACCGACCGCGGGCGGCAAAGGGTCGGCCCGTCGGCATCATCGCGCCCTGGGGGACGAGGCACATTGAAACCTGTAGCTGTTGATCAAGTGCGAATACGTGGCGCCTGGGAGGGGCGCGTGTCGGGCTGCCTGCTGGGAAAACCGCTCGAGGTGCTGTCGTTTCAGGAAGGGCGCCGAGGCCTGCAACGGTATCTGCATGCTGCCAATGCCCTGCCATTGCGCGACTACGTGCCGATGCTCCCAGGCTCCGTCGCCGAGCGCCTTGGGAAAGGGTGCTGCCGTGGCCAGATTGTCCGGGCGGAGCCCGATGACGACATCAATTACACGGTCCTGGCGCTTATGCTGCTCGAGGAATATGGCCTCGACTTCAGCACGGTGGACGTTGCCCGGTCGTGGCTGCGCCTGCTCCCTGCCGGCGCCACCTGGACGGCGGAGCGCGCGGCCTACCGGACCCTGCTTGACAGGATGGCGGACGAGTTCGTTAACGGTGCGGAGGCCGGATTCGACCTTACGGTTTGCTCGGACAACGAATACAACGAATGGATCGGTGCGCAGATCCGCGCCGACCTGTATGGCTGGGTGTGCCCCGGCCGCCCTGCCCTTGCCGCCGACCTGGCTCGCCGTGACGCGGCGTTGTCGCATCGCGGCGAAGGTGTGCACGGCGCCGCCTTTGTTGCGGCCCTTGGCGCCTCGATACCGGCATCCGGGGAACTCGGCACGGCGATTGAGGCTGCACTCGAGCACATTCCGGCCGACAGCGAGGCTGCGTCAGCCGTGCGCTTCGGACGAGCGCTGGCCGGCAGCGTGGACGCCGTGGATCGGCTGCACGATAGATACTCGGGCTTGCCGCCCGTGCATACAGTGAATAACCTGGCGCTTGTCACCTGGGCCATTTGCGCTGCCGACGGTGAATTCGCGAGAGCCATCGGCGACGCTGTCTCCGCGGGCTGGGACACCGACTGCAACGGCGCCACAGTCGGTGGATTGATGGGTCTCATGGGCAAGGCGCCCCCCGATCAGTGGACCGGCCCCTGGAACGGCCGCGTCGGCGTCAGCCTTGCCGGATACGACGAGCTCTCGATCTCCGAGCTCGTCACTCGGACCATTGCTGTCGCCGAATCGATCGACCGGGAATCCGACGTCGGCACGGTCAACTTCGGAAAAGCATCGTGATTCGTCGCGTTACGACACTGTCCGGCGTCGCAGCGGCGCTCTTGCTGATGTCCCTGCGCCCGGGCCTGGCGGACGATACTCACTATCCGGATCGCAACGAATACCACGCGCCCAGGGCAGCGGAGGCACCGACTATTGACGGCACGGCTAACGAGGACATCTGGCTGCGCGCAGAATGGCACGGCTTGGCGCATCGCTGGCTTGGACCCGAGTACTCGGCGCAGGACTTTTCCGGCCGTTTCAAGCTTGCCTGGACGGACAGCAAGCTGTACCTGCTTGTCGAATTCACCGACGACATACTGATCGATACGCACCGGGACCCCCTGGTGCAGTACTGGGACGATGACTGCCTGGAGATCTTTCTCGACGAGGATTATTCGGGCGGCGACCATCAGTTCAATCACAATGCCTTTGCCTACCACATGTCGCTGGACAACCAGGCAATTGACATAGGCACCGACAGACAGGCACGCAATTACTCGCATCATGTGGAGAGCCGCTGGAAACAGCGTGGCGACAAGGTCGTCTGGGAGTTGGCAATCGACATTTATACAGATACGTATGTAGATGACTCCGCTGAGAACAAACCCGTGAAGCTTACGACCGGGAAAATAATGGGGCTCATGGTCGCCTATTGCGACAACGACGGCAGCGGGCTTCGTGAGAACTTTGTCGGTTCGGAGCTGGTGGCCGAAGGACCTAAAGACCGCGGCTGGATAGACGCGGGCCTGTTCGGATCGCTCGTTCTGGTCGAATAAACCAGGCACTCAAGAAGAATTAATAACAAACATAAAACAATATGGAATAGCTCTTGAATATCGGGAACAAACACAGTGACGCCGTATCCGGCGAATTCATTGATATGGCCGGTGAGCGGTATTACGCCATTTACAATGTCGAGCGCATGGAGCCATTCTTCATCAGTGTCATATCGGACACCGATCACTGGCTATTCGTCTCGTCGACCGGCGGACTGACCGCCGGGCGCGTTTCGCCTGAGACAGCGCTGTTTCCGTATGTAACGGTTGACAAGGTTCACGAGAGCAATACGCATACTGGCAGCAAGACAATGTTGCGCGTGCATCTGAACGGCAAGCAGCACATCTGGGAGCCATTCAATCGTGAGCACGACGGCTATTTCAACTTCAGCCGTAATCTCTACAAGAACCGGCTTGGCAACAAGCTTTGTTTCGAGGAAATCAATCACGATCTCGGTCTTACATTTCGTTACACCTGGCTGAGCAGCGACAGCTATGGCTTCACGAGACAGTGTCAGCTGGAGAATCTCGGCGGCGAGAGCATTCGAGTCGATATGATCGACGGGCTCCAGAACGTGCTGCCTGCAGGCACGCCACGATTCGCCCAGACGAACACGAGCAACCTTGTTGATGCGTATAAGTGGACCGAACTTGATGAATCAACGGGGCTCGCGCTGTTTACGCTTTACTCGGGCATCACTGATCGAGCCGAGCCGGCGGAGTCGCTGCGCGCTAACACCGTTTTCTGCCTGGGGCTGGATGGACACAATACACTCCTGTCATCAGGCCAGCTCGACGATTTTCGCTACGGCATATTGCCGCAACAGGAACTTCTCAAGCGCGGTATTCGCGGCGCCTATCTCGTCAGCGCCACGCTCGATGTTTCGCCGCAGAAACCTCACGAGTGGCAGATCGTCGCCGACATAGAAAAGAGCCAGGCGGACGTCGTCGCGCTGCGGAAGAAGCTCGCGAACCCCGATGCCGTTGCTGCAGAGATCGCCGCCTCAGTCGACGCTGGCTCAGACGCACTCGCTCGGATCATGGCCAGCGCCGACGGCTTCCAGGCTGCAGCGGAAGTCAACGTCGCCGTACACCATTATGCGAACGTGCTCTTCAACGTGCTTCGCGGCGGCATCTTTGACAATCAGTACACGGTCACATCCTGGGACTTCGCCCGTACGATCCGGCGCTTCAACAAAGGGGTATATCGCGAAAACCGCGAGCTTCTGGACGGCCTGCCCGACACCCTGTCCGTCGACGAGCTTCTGTCTGCCGTCCACAGGCACGGCGACTTGCAGATCGCGCGCATTGCGCACGAATACCTGCCCATAACCTTTGGCCGACGGCACGGTGACCCGAGCCGCCCCTGGAACCAGT
>JBFELT010000246.1:0-4078 GCA_041552015.1 Woeseiaceae bacterium | reverse complement strand
GGGTTATGAGTCCGCCGCTCTAACCATCTGAGCTACATCACCATGTATGGGCCGCACGCCGAAGGCCGGTGCGAGGGCCGCAGATTCTCCTGATGAGACCCCCGACTGTCAAGGTAATCGGGGACCGGCACTGCCGCTTTTCCGGTACAGTCGATGCCCATGGACCTGAGCTTCGTCTACATGCTGGAGATGGCCGGTACCGCCGCTTTCGCGGTGAGCGGCGCGCTTGCCGCGTCGCGCAAGAAAATGGATATCTTCGGCTTTTGCGTGCTGGCCCTCATGCCGGCGGTGGGAGGCGGCACCGTCCGGGACATCATTATCGACCGGGTTCCGGTCTTCTGGATCAGTGACAACCGCTACGTGGCTGTCGCCATTATCTCGGCGCTGATCGTCTTCTTTACCTCCTACAAGCCCGGGTCACGTCGCCGCATCCTCGTCTGGATGGACGCCCTGGGCCTGGCCCTGTTCGCCGCGCTGGGCACGGAAGTCTGCCTGAACCACGATACCGGCCCGCTTGTCGCTGTCATGCTCGGCGTCACTACCGCTGTTACCGGGGGCATGATTCGCGACATCATCTGCAACGAGATACCGCTGATCCTGTCGAAAGAGATCTACGCGACCGCGGCTTTTGCCGCCTCTCTGGCTTATGTCATTGCGGACGGTGCGGGCCTGGTCAAGACGCTGTCGCTTGCGGTCGCCGTGATCGTCGGCTTTGCGATCCGGGCGCTGGCGATCGTCTATGACTGGTCGCTGCCGTCCTTCGGCATGCACAGGAAGAAATGACTCAAACGTTGAAACGGAAGTGCATGACGTCGCCTTCCTGCACGATGTAGTCCTTGCCCTCCAGTCGAAGCTTGCCCGCCTCCTTGGCGCCCTGCTCCCCGTTCCCGGCGACAAAATCCTCGTACGCGATGACCTCGGCGCGGATGAATCCTTTCTCGAAATCGGTATGAATTTCGCCTGCGGCCTGCGGCGCCGTCGCGCCCACCCGGGTCGTCCACGCGCGAACTTCCTTTGGCCCTGCGGTAAAAAAGGTCTGCAAACCCAGCAACGAATAGCCGTGCCGGATGACACGGTTGAGTCCGGGCTCCTCGAAGCCGAGATCGGACAGGAACACCTGCTTGTCCTCGTCGTCGAGCAGCGCGATTTCCGCCTCGATCGCCGCGCAAATCGCGACGACTTCGGCGCCTTCGTCAGCGGCATGATTGCGCACGGCATCGAGATGCGGATTGTTGTCGAATCCGGACTCGTCGACGTTGGCAATGTACATCACCGGTTTCGCGGTGATCAGGTGCACGCTCTTTAATATCTGCTTTTGCAAGTCGCTGGTCTGCAGAGTCCGGACCGGCAGGCCCTTGTCCAGGTGCTCCTTGATGCCCAGCAGCGCGTCGCGATGCAGGATCGCGTCCTTCTGGCCGGTCTTCGCCGTGCGCGCCGCCTTGTCGTACTGTTTCTCCACGGACTCGAGGTCCGCGAGCGCGAGCTCGGTGTTGATCGTCTCGATATCGTCGAGCGGATTGATCGCGCCGGATACGTGGGTGACATCGTCGTTTTCGAAACAGCGCACCACGTGCGCTATGGCGTTGGTTTCACGAATGTTGGCGAGAAACTGATTGCCCAGGCCTTCACCCTTCGACGCCCCGGCGACGAGGCCGGCGATATCGACGAACTCCATCGTCGTCGGCAGTATCTTCTGCGGCTTGACGATGGCGGCGAGCACGTCGAGACGCGGATCCGGCACCGGCACGACGCCGACGTTGGGCTCGATCGTGCAGAACGGATAGTTCTCGGCCGCGATCTCGGCCGCGGTCAATGCGTTGAACAAGGTCGATTTGCCCACGTTGGGCAGGCCGACGATGCCACAGGTAATTGCCATTCGTTGGTCTCCGGAGACTGCCTGGCGGTCTCAGTCAGTTTCCCTGGTATGCAGGCGCTTCATTGCGGCGTTGAGCCCCTTGTCGAGCAACAGCGGCATGACATCGACCGCCTCGTCTATGGTTTTCAGTATTGCCGCCTCGATGTCGCCGGACGCGCGTTTCAATACGTAGTTCGTTACCTTGCTTTTCTCGCCGGGATGGCCGACACCGATGCGCAGGCGCACGAAGTCCGCGCCGCAGTGCCGGATGATGTCGCGCAGACCGTTGTGGCCGCCGTGTCCGCCGCCCAGCTTGAAGCGGGTCGTGCCCGGTGGCAGATCGATCTCGTCGTGAGCCACGAGGAGCTCGCTCAGCTGCAATCGATAGTAGTCGAGCAAGGCGCGTATCGGCCCGCCGCTCAGGTTCATGAAGCTCTGCGGCTTGACCAGCCAGACGTCCTCGCCATGCAGGTTGATGCGGCAATAGTCCGCATCGAATTTCTTGTCGTAGCGAAAGCCGCCGCCGTACTTCCGCGCCAGCGCATCCACGAACCAGAACCCGGCATTGTGCAGGGTTCTTTCGTGTACGTCCTCGGGGTTGCCGAGGCCGGCGATGATACGGATGGCATGGGACATGGCGGGGCAATGTTAAACAAAAAGACCGCCCTGCGGCGGCCTTTTCGTTGGCAGCAGGATTCGAATCAGTCTTCTTCGGTATCGCCGATGGTCGGCACCTCGGGAGTTTCCTCTTCGCCGGGCTCGACGCCTTCTTCCTCTTCTTCCTCGATCACAACTTCCCTGATCATGTGAATTGCCACAACCGGCTGATCGGCCTCCGGGCCCTGAGCCAGCGCGGGAATCTCGACGCCCTCGGGCAGCTTGAGATCCGACATGCTCTGCATGTCGTCCAGTTCCATCGTGCTAACGTCGACATCGATGTATTCCGGGAGATACCTGGGCAGGCAGACAATCTCGACCTCCGTCATGAGGTGCGCCACCTTGCCGCCGCCGGTCTTGACGCCCGGTGCGACTTCCTCACCGATGAAGTGCAGCGGAACATTCATGCGAATTTCCTGGTCTTCGACAACGCGCTGGAAGTCCATGTGCATGATGCGCGGCTTTGCAGGGTGCCGTTGCAGATCCTTGAGGATCGCCGCCTGGCTCTTCGCGCCAACCTTGATATTGAGAACACTCGAGTAGAACGATTCGTTCTCGAGCTGCTTCAGGACCTTGTTGTGGTCGAATAAAAGAGCACGGGGTTTGCGCCCTGCGCCGTAGATAATTGCGGGTACTTTGCCCTGATGACGCAGGCGGCGGCTCGCACCTTTGCCCTGGTCTTCACGGAGTTCCGCAATCAGATCGAAGTCGTCACTCATGACTGTTCTCCATAACTAATTGTTTTTGCTTAATTTTCTTAAGCATTTAAGGAAGCGCAGACCGCGACCAATCTGCGCAGGGGCGCGCATCTTAGCGTACAAGCGGGGCGTCCGCCACCCTGTTGAAATGAAGCGGCCTTGCGGCTGCCGCTGCGCTTCGCGCCCTGTGGGGCGCTCCTGTCGGGAACGCCATTGCGTCGGACACCTTGTAGGAGCGCGCCCCGGCGCGCGACACCGAGGACCGGGCATTCCCATGAAGCGGCCTTGCGGCCACCGCTGCGCTTCGCGCCCTGTGGTGCGCTCCTGTCGGGAACGCCATTGCGTCGGACATCTTGTAGGAGCGCGCCCCGGCGCGCGACACTGCGGCAGGCGCGAGCAGTCCCGAATTCAGTCGACGTACAGCGAGCTGACCGACTCGTCGGTGCTGATTCGGCGCATGGTTTCCGCCAGCAGCTCGGCCGTCGACAGCTGCCGGATCTTCTTGCACGCCCGCGCCTCGGCATTCAGCGGAATGGTGTCGGTAACGACCATCTGATCGAGGGCCGATTCCTCGATGCGCGAAACGGCAGGGCCGGACAGAACGGGGTGGGTGATGTAGGCATCGACGCTGGCGGCGCCTTTATTCTTCAGGGCACCGGCCGCGTGGCACAGTGTGCCGGCCGTATCGACCATGTCGTCGATCATGATGCAATTCTTGCCTTCGACCTGCCCGATGATGTTCATCACCTCGGACTGGTTGGCCTGTGCGCGCCGCTTGTCGATGATCACGAGATCGGCGTCACCCAGTCGCTTCGCCAGAGCCCGCGCCCGGACGACGCCGCCGACGTCGGGCGATACGACGACCATC
>JBFELT010000245.1:0-4106 GCA_041552015.1 Woeseiaceae bacterium | reverse complement strand
TTGAAGAGACCGGTTGTCTCGACGGCGCCTTAGCGCTTGGAGTACTGCGTAGCGCGACGTGCCTTTCTCAAGCCAACTTTCTTGCGCTCTACCTCACGGGCATCGCGGGTGACAAATCCGGCTTTGCGCAGAAGCGGACGCAGCGACTCGTCATAGGCCATCAGCGCCCGCGTTAGTCCGTGTCGAATCGCGCCCGCCTGGCCGGTCGTGCCGCCGCCCTTGACGGTGACGTTGACGTTGAAACGCTCCGCCAACTGCGTGTGCTCGAGCGGCTGACGCACGATCATCTGCGCCGTCTTTCGCCCGAAGAATACGCCGAGAGGCCGCTTGTTGACGGTAATCTCACCGCTGCCGGGTTGCAGGAATACGCGCGCCGTAGAGGTCTTGCGTCGACCGGTACCGTAAAAAAATGTATCACTCATAGTATTGTCTCAATTCGGTCTTGTCTCAGTGCGTAGCGGCCGGGGTTCAGGCGCTTACGTCCAGTGGAATCGGCTGTTGTGCAGCATGACTGTGCGAAGGACCCGCGAATATCCTCAGCTTGCTCATCATCTGTCGTCCCAGCGGGCCCCGCGGCAACATTCCTTTCACAGCGAACTGCAGCACGCGTTCCGGCTTCTCGTCGAGCATCTTCTCCAGCGACGCTGACTTCAGGTTGCCAATGTATCCCGTGTGGTGATGATACATCTTGCCCTTCAGCTTGTTGCCGGTCACGCGGACCTTTTCGGCATTGACGACGACGATATAGTCGCCCGTATCCACATGCGGCGTGTACTCGGGCTTGTGCTTGCCACGCAGGCGCCTTGCGATCTCTGTCGACAAGCGACCGAGCGTCTTGCCGCTTGCATCAACCACGTACCAGTCGCGGCGTACCTCTGCAGGTTTTGCAGAAAACGTCTTCATAATTCTGATTTCCGTAAGGGAATGATCGTGTTGTCCGGGAATCTCGCCTGAGCCGAGAATCCCCGCCCTCCGTCCACGCTCGCAATGACGCTGGAGGGGCGAAAGGCGCGAAATTCTACTGTAGCCTCCGCCCTATTGCAAACGATGCGGCTATTTTCTCAGTAAATAATGCGCCGGCCATAAGGCGTACTATTTAATTTATTTTCAATAACTTACCTTACAACCGGGCTGTCACGACCGTGGCGGACCATAGCTAGAAGGCATACTCGAGCGACAATGCCGTGTAGGTATCGGTCTTTTCCGTCAGGGCAGACACGTCGGAGTTGTGCTTGATCGTGTAGGACGCGACCAGGGCCAGATCGCCAAGAAGCTTCGCCGACACGGCTGAGACGGATTCCGAGTAGGTATTCTCGCTGCCCGATTCGACGGTCAGATCCTGGCGAAATTCAGCCGTCTCGCTGAACTGCCACTTGTAGTAGGCGCCGCCGCGGAAGATGGTCTCGTTTTCGCTAAGCCCGTCCCGCGTCTCGGACTGCCGGGCACCCACGCCGGCCTCAACGTTCAGGCGATGTTTGTCCGTCTTTATGAGCCGCCGTCCATAACCGACCGTCTGCGAGAATTGCTTGTCGTACGCACCGAAGCGGTCCTTGCGCCAGTTGAGACGGCCGAAGATGAAGTCCTGGTCCGTGAGATTCCTTTCCGTCTTCCAGCCCAGCACGTACGCCTCGGCGGTCGTGACCTCGTTCTCGGCAGCGCTTATCGCAGCGGCGGTAGCAAGATGCTGCCATTTGCCGGTCTCGAAGCCGAGCTCGACGGCCGTATTCAGCGTCGCGTTCTCTGTATTTCCCGAGGTCGCGAGGTACCCCAGCGTGGCCTTTCCGGTCCACGGGCTCTTCGCCTCTTCCTGGGCCAGCAATGAGAGCGGCGCCAGCAGTGCCGCAACGATGATTGTCGTACGCAGTTTCATGCAGATTCTCCTCGCGAATCGTCAGTACATTGGAAAAAAGGCTGCGGAGTATACCGTCGATGAGCGCCGGTTCGCTATAATGAAGTTGTGACAAATCGTGAACTCTCCGCAATCGACCGTTTGCTCGCAGGAGCAGACGATGCGCTGCGTACGATTGCAGCGCCGGCAGGGCCTCCGGCACGCGAAAATCCTGCGCGGCTCATAAGCGAGCCGAATCTTACCGCTGAGCAAAGATCACATGCCGCCGGGCTGATGCGTGTCAATCATTCCGGTGAAGTGGCGGCTCAGGCGCTGTACAGGGGCCACGCGACGGTGGCTCGCGACACGGATATAGAAAAAAAGATGCGGGCGGCAGCGGCTGAGGAATTCGATCATCTCGCCTGGTGCGAGCAGCGCCTCGCGGAACTCGGCGAACAGCCCAGTCGACTGAGTCCGGTCTGGTACGCCGGAGCCTATGCGATTGGCGCGCTCAGTGGAGTTCTCGGCGATAGATGGAGCCTTGGCTTCATCGCCGAAACGGAGCGCCAGGTCGTTCGGCATCTCGAAAGCCACCTTGAAGGCCTGCCGGCCGAGGATGCAAGAAGCCGCGCTATCGTCGAGCAGATGCGTGACGAAGAAGCCGAGCACGGAGAAAACGCCGTTGCGGCCGGCGCCGCTCCGTTGCCGCTTCCGGTCAGGGTACTGATGCGATTCACCGCGAAACTCATGACAAGAACGGCTTATTGGGTTTAGGCGGCGCGCAGAGAACGATAAACCACGACAAAACACGCACTTAGCTTGCTCTCGCAGGCTTTCTGTATTAAAAGAGGACCGCAACAGGGGCGAGGATCAAGCAATGCAGACAACAGTCAAGAATCTCAGCGACGTGCCGGCCATCAACCGATTTCTCAGTTACTGTCGCGTGCGCACGGTACCCTCCAAGACCGTGATGATCCATGCCGGCGATCTTCCGGATGTGCTGTACTACATTGTCGACGGATCGGTCGAAGTCATGATCGAGGACGAGGACGGCAATGAAATGGTGCTCGCCTACCTGAACAAGGGTCAGTTCTTCGGCGAGATGGGACTGTTCTATGAGCAGCCGACTCGCAGCGCCTGGGTTCGAACCCGTACCGAGTGCGAAATCGCAGAGATGACCTATCCCCGTTTTCGCCAGATTGCGAGTGAAAGCCCGGGCCTCGTGTTTGAACTGGCGACGCAGCTCGCAACGCGCCTCGATCGCACGAACCGCAAGCTTGGGGACCTGGCATTCGTCGATGTCACAGGCCGTGTCGCCCACGCGATCATGGACCTGTGCAATGAGCCGGATGCAATGACCCATCCCGACGGCATGCAGATCAAAGTGAGTCGCCAGGAACTCAGTCGCCTGGTAGGTTGTTCCAGGGAAATGGCGGGACGGGTTCTGAAAGTCCTCGAGGAACAGGGCCTGGTATCCGCCAGCGGCAAGACCATCGTTGTCTACGGGGCCCGCCCGAACCGCAAAATCTGAGTTTCGAGTCTCGACAGCAGTCTAGTTGGCAGCCGCTATTTCGGCTCTCATCGCGGCAATCGTTTTCGCATAGTCGTCGCTGCCGAAAATCGCCGATCCGGCAACGAATGTATCCGCGCCGGCCGCCGCGATCTCACGAATGTTGTCCACCTTGACGCCGCCGTCGATTTCCAGCCTTATCTCACGCCCGCTCGCCGCGATCATCTTCCTGGCCTGTCGCAGCTTGTCCAGCGCGGAGGGAATGAACTTCTGGCCGCCGAATCCGGGATTCACCGACATCAGCAGCACCATGTCCACCTTGTCGATGACGTACTCCAGCCAGTCCAGCGGCGTCGCCGGATTGAATACCAGGCCGGCCTTGCAGCCCAGTTCGCGTATGAGCCCAAGCGAGCGATCCACATGGCGGCTGGCCTCGGGGTGGAACGTGATGTAGCTCGCGCCCGCTTTCGCAAAGTCGGGAATAATGCGATCGACCGGCTCGACCATCAGGTGAACGTCGATCGGCGCTTCGATCCCGTATTCGCGCAAGGCTTCGCAGATCAGCGGCCCGATCGTCAGGTTTGGAACAAAATGGTTGTCCATGACATCGAAATGCACGACATCCGCACCCGCATCGAGCACGTCGCGGACGTCGTCACCCAGGCGGGCAAAATCGGCGGAAAGAATAGAAGGGGCGATTAGTGGCGTCACGGTCATTCCTGCTGGCTTTTATCCGACTTTAACTCAAGGCCACCTGATCGGACAGAT
>JBFELT010000244.1:0-4126 GCA_041552015.1 Woeseiaceae bacterium | reverse complement strand
TGACTCAGTCAAGGGGTGAGGCTGGGATGCTTATCGTAAACCGTTTTGAAGAGACTGGCTGACTATGGAGCGCACAGTATCGGCAGCATGTAGCGGGATGTCATTCGTGCCATCCCATTGGCCCGCAGCCGTCGATGTCGTATACAGTGTCCCCTGTGAAACAAATCAATTGAAACAAACCAATCAAAGGCACGATATGAAATTCATACGAATCCTGACCGCCGTGGCGTCACTCCTGTTTGTTGCGATGACTCACGCCTCTGTGGCGGACGAGGCGCCGACACAGCGCGCCGTACTCGTAAGCGGCGCCAGTTCCGGCATCGGCCGAAACATCGCCGAGAGACTCGCCGCTGAGGGCCACTACGTTTACGCCGGCGCCCGCAAGGATGACGACCTCGCCGAACTCGATGCTATCGACAACGTGACGGCCATAAGACTGGATGTCACGAAACAGGCGGATATCGACGCCGCGGTGGATTTCATCGAGCGGCAGGGCAGGGGCCTCTACGGGCTGGTCAACAACGCCGGCGTTGCCGTATTCAGCCCCATGAACGAGACGCCCGAGCAGGATATCCACTTTGTCATGAACGTGAACGTGCTCGGTCCGTATCGCATGAACAAGGCGTTTGCGCCCCTGCTCGCGCAAAGCCGTGGGCGAACGACGACCATCGGTTCGATAAGCGGCTTCTTGTCGGGCCCCAATTCCGGTACGTATAGCATGAGCAAGTTCGCTGTCGAGGCCTACACGGAAGCGCTTGCGGCCGAACTCGCGCCACTGGGAATCCGCGTTAGCGTAATTGAGCCGGGCGGCTACCGATCGAAGATACGCGAAAAGGTCGCGCTGCACGGCATGGGCAAACTCGGCAGCGACGCCCAACTGACGGAGGAGGAGCAGCGCCTGCTTGAGAGTCGGATCGCGGCAAACGAAAAACTGAAGGAGCCCGATGAGGTGTCCGACGCCGTCGTCCAGGCCCTGTATTCGGACAAGCCGAAACTGCGCTACATGGTCGCGCCGAACAAGCGCGAGGCGGAAATAACGATCCGGGCTGCCCTGAGTCGAGCGGTACAGCTCAATGCGGACCAGCCCTATGAGTACTCCCGCGAGGAACTCGTCGCAGTGCTCGACGAGCTGCTCGGTGAAGCGGGCGACTAAGGGCTCGGCTTGTGTCTGCTGAGCCCGGCGGGCGCTGGGGCGCGGTTCTCTCGGGCCCTAAGTACATCCCCGAATGGATGCCCGTAGTTACGTCCTGAGACTATACGGCCATCGGCGCACACGACCGTGCGCCAGGGTAATTCAGGAGGGAAACGGCTATGCGTATGTTGTCACGCACCGTTCTCGCACTTTTTCTATTACTGCTCGCAAGCTCGGCGATCGGCGGTGATTTCAAGAAGGGCTGGAAGGCATACAGCTCCACCGATTACGAAACGGCGCTAAGCGAGTGGCGGGACCTCGCCGACGCTGGCAATGCCAATGCCTGTTACGGCATGGGGCTGCTGTACGGCAACGGTTTCGGCGTGGACATGAACGACGACATGGCGCTGAAGTACTACCTCGCGGCGGCCGAAAATGGGCACGCGGAGGCGCAGTACGCCTTGGCCATAATGCACCAGAACGGCTGGGGCGTGCCGATCGACGAGGAAGAGGCGATCAAGTGGTACCTGCTGGCCGCGGACCAGGGTGTGGTTGGCGCGCACCTGGCGCTCGGCCGTGTCAATGCGATGGACTTTACCGACAAGTTTGATGCCGTCGAGGCCTACAAGTGGTTCGGGATCGCCGCAAATCTCGGCGATCTGGACGCCAAATCGAAGATCGAATTCCTGGCCTCCAGAATGACGGCCGAGCAGATTGGCGAAGCCCAGAGGCGCGTCGATGCCTGGATGAAGAGCCACCCGGGAATTGCAGACAGCTACTGATCGTCCAGGCCAGTCAGGGGGCGTCCGGCTGCTGTTCGGGCGCCGCTTTCCCGAACGCAGCTAATTCGTTGCACGCATCGACGATGCGAAGCAGTTTCGGAAACGCTTCGAGAGGCACGTCGAATCGCCGGGCGTTGTACATCTGCGGTACCAGCAGCGCGTCGGCCAGCGATGCTGTTTCGCCGAATGCAAAGGGGCCATCGCCGGCGAGTTCTTCCAGTGCGGCGAATCCCTCGTGAATCCAGTGGTCGTACCAGTCTTTCCCGGCCTTGTCATCGGCAGCGAGCCTGTCGCGAAGGTACTGCTGCACGCGCAGGTTGTTGAGCGGGTGAATGTCGCAGGCAATCAGATTGCAGAAGCCGCGTACCCTGCTGCGCAGCGGCTCGTCAGCCGGTAACAGCGGCACCTTTGGATAGGTCTCTTCCAGGTACTCGAGGATTGCCATCGACTGCGCGATACCGAGATCGCCGTCTTGCAGGAACGGCACCAGCATCTGCGGATTTATCGCCCTGTAGGCATCGGCGCGATGTTCGGCGACGCCGGGCGCCAGCGAAACCGAAACCGTTTCGTAGGGAAGGCCTTTCAGGTTCAGCGCGATGCGCACTCGATACGCAGCCGACGAGCGCCAGTAGCTGTAGAGTCGCATCGACATTCAGTACTTTGCCACGACCTGGTCGATGGCGCCGAAGATCGACTTGCCGCCGGCATCGAGCATCTCGATGCGAACACGGTCGCCGAACTTCATGAACGAGGTCGTCGGCTTGCCGTCGTTGATCGTCTCGATCATGCGGAATTCCGCGATGCAGGAGTAGCCGACGCCGCCTTCCGAGACCGGCTTCCCCGGCCCGCCATCGAGCTTGTTCGACACGGTGCCGGACCCGATGAGTGCGCCGGCGCCGAGCGGCCGGGTCCTGGCCGCGTGTGCGACGAGCTGGCCGAAGTCGAAGGTCATGTCGACGCCCGCCTCGGGTTTGCCAAAGAGATGACCATTGAAGGTCGACAACAGGGGCAGGTGCACTTTGCCGTCCCGCCACGCGTCACCCAGCTCGTCCGGCGTAACGGCAACCGGAGAAAAAGCGCTGGACGGTTTCGACTGGAAAAAGCCGAAACCCTTGGCCAGTTCGCCCGGGATCAGGTTGCGCAGGGACACGTCGTTGACGAGCATGACCAGCCGGATGTGATCGAGTGCGTCCGCGGCCGAAATGCCCATGGGTACATCGTCGGTTACGACGACGATTTCCGCCTCGAAGTCTATCCCCCAGTCTTCATCCGCGATCGGAATTTCGTCTCGCGGGCCGAGAAACGCATCGGAGCCGCCCTGGTATATCAGTGGATCGGTCCAGAAGGTTGCCGGCATCTCGGCGCCGCGGGCCTTGCGCACGAGTTCGACGTGATTGACGTAGGCGGAGCCGTCCGCCCATTGATAGGCGCGCGGTAATGGCGAAGCGCAGGCGGATTCGTCGAATGGCTGCCCGTCTCCCGCGTCGAGTCTGGCGACCAGGGACTCAAGGGCAGGGCGCGCCGATGGCCAGTCATCCAGGGCGGCCTGCAGCGTTGCCGCCACCTTGGCTGCCGGCAGGTAGCGCGACAGGTCGCGGGACACGACGACAAGACGGCCGTCTCTGCCGTGTTTCAATGATGCAAGTTTCATTCTGAATCCGCCTCCCGGTCGCCCGTGAACTCCAGCTCGTGCAGCCACGCGGCATGCCGCGGCGCTTTCTTTGTCACGCTCCATTCTTCGAGCATCGCAGGCGCTACGCGCTTCAACTCGTCGATCTGCTCCTGGGTCTGCGTGTTGGCAACCAGTTCGAGTCGATGCCCGTTCGGATCGAAGAAATAAATCGACTGGAAGATGCCGTGATTGGTCGGGCCGATGACCTCGATGCCTTCGTTCTCGATGTGCTGCTTTGCTGCAAGCAGCGCATCGTAGTTGTCGACTTCGAATGCGATGTGCTGAACCCACGCTGGTGTATTCCGGTCGCGATCCATTTCGGGCCGGGTCGGCAATTCGAAAAAGGCGATCACGTTGCCCATGCCGCAGTCCAGGAACACGTGCATGTAGGGATCGGGCTCCTTGGTCGAGGGCACCTGGTCTTCCGCGAAGGCAACCGTGAATTCCATGTTCAGCACTCGCTGATAGAACTCAACGGTTTCTTTCGCGTCCCGGCAGCGATAGGCAACATGATGAATACGCTTGAGTTTCATTAGCATC
>JBFELT010000243.1:0-4176 GCA_041552015.1 Woeseiaceae bacterium | reverse complement strand
TCCATGATCGTCCTCGTGTGCTGGGCGGGCCTTTTCCTGGTCCATCCGAACGAAGCCAAGGTCATGCAGCTGTTTGGCAAATACGTTGGCACTACGCATGATTCGGGCCTGAAATGGGCGAATCCCTTCTTTGCGAAGACAGCCGTATCCACCCGCATACGCAATTTCGAGAGCGCGAAGTTGAAGGTGAACGACTCCAACGGCAGGCCGATAGAGATTGCGGCCGTGGTCGTCTGGAAAGTCTTCGATACGGCTGAAGCGCTGTTCGAGGTGGATGACTACGAGGAGTTCGTGCAGATACAGAGCGAATCCGCCTTGCGAAATCTGTCCACTACCTATCCCTATGAACCGCACGAAGGCGAGGCAACCGCGTTGCGAAGTCATCCCGCCGAGATTGCAACGGCTCTGCGCGAAGAGATACAGGATCGCCTCGAACAGGCTGGCGTGACTGTCATAGAAGCGCGCATCAGTCATCTCGCCTATGCACCGGAGATTGCAAACGCAATGCTGCGGCGTCAGCAGGCCTCGGCGATTATTTCAGCGCGGCAGCAGATTGTCCGCGGCGCGGTTGGCATGGTGGACATGGCCCTCGAGCAACTGCGGGAACACAACGTGGTTGAACTCGATGAGGAACGCAAAGCGGCGATGGTCAGCAACCTGCTGGTAGTGCTCTGCAGCGAGGAGAGCGCGCAGCCGGTTCTGAATACCGGATCGCTGTATACCTGATCGCGACGCGCGACGGCACACTCCCGGGATCGACGATGGCGAAACGCAAGCCCTTCGCACTGCGAATGGACGGCAGGACTTTCGAAGCTATGCAACGCTGGGCCAGGGATGACCTGCGCAGCCTGAACTCGCAGATAGAATTCGTGCTGCGCGATGCCTTGCAGAGGTCAGGTCGGCTGCCGCGACGATCAGGCGAAGACGAGAAACCGGTCGGTGATAACATCGACTGATGGGTACCGTCGTCGCCATTGTCTCGATAGGCCTCGCACTCGTTGCGGCCGCCAGTATCGCCTACATCGCCTGGGAGCTGACGTCCTCGGATACCGCTCCCGACGAAGCCGACGACCAGGGTGGTCCGTCAGAACGCGACTAATCGCGTCGCCGGGCGCGTTTTTCCTGGGATTTTCGACCCTGTTTTGCCGGCGCGCTCTCACGGCTGGCCGCCTGCCGGCGCTGCGGTTCGGAGCGGGCTGCCCGCGGCGCCGCCGATTCGCGGCTGGGTTCCGCGGCGACTCGGGATCGTGCTTGCTCCCGGGCCGGGGCCGCCCCTCGAACGGCGCGGGTCGTCGGCGCAGAGCGGCGCGATTGCGAGCGCGACTGTGAGACCGTCTCGCTGCGTACCGCCTGGCGCACCGCTGCGGCGCGAGGCCTCTGAGAGTCCGGTTCGGCGCGGCGGAGCTTCGGCGTTGGTTGCGCACGCCGTTCCTTGACTACCGCTTCCCGGTTACCAGGCCGGCTGCGGCTTGCCGCAGCCTCGGATCTCTGCGTTGTAGCTTGCCGCGATGGCGTCTGCCGGTCGGCCCCTGCAACTCGCTCGCCTCGCTCGCCTCGAGTAATCGTCGTCGACTGTGGTCGCTGCCGAAAGGCGATCGGCTGCCGATTCTGCTCGCGACGTCGTGCCTCGCCGTTACTCGCGGGAATGTTCGATCCCTCGGCTACGGCTCGTCTCTGCGGCGTCGCCCGGTTCGCCCGCTCGCCGCGCGCGATACCTGATGTTTGTGGCCGCTCCCTGAAGGCGATCGGCTGCCGATCCTGCTCGCGGCGTCGTGCCTCGCCGCGATTTGCCACGCGCGCACCGCCGGCCGCGAATGACGACACCGAATCGCTCGACTGTCGGCGGACAGGGTAGGTCCGGTTGCGCGTGATCCGTCGGTCGGAAAGATACTCTCGCCGGTCACCACGCGGGCGCCAGCGATCGCCCCGGTTATAGTGATTGACGGTTACGGTCGTGTTGCCGCCAACATAGTGGCGGTTGTAGATATTGATGGTCGGACGGCGATACCACCACCGATCCCAATAAGAGCGACCGTAGTAGGGATGTCCGTAGTAGCTGTGATGAAACACGTTCAGACTGTCGGTGTACCAGCCAATCGAGAACGCCGTTGTCACGCCCCAGAAATAGCCGCGATCGAAGGCGTAGTACGACGGATAGGGGTAGTAGTAGACCGGGTAGGGTCGCGGATAATAATAATAGACGGGGCGCGGCTGGTAGACCACCACCCGTTCCGGTTCGTAGTAGGGCACGTAGATAACGTCTTCCGAGACCGGCGTGATTTCGATGACGCCATCATCGCGCGATACGTTTTGATACGAGTCACTCTTGAGGTTGCCGGCCGCATAGGCACGATCACGAAACGTCTCTATCGCGGCGACGACATCCGCCTGCTGCGACACCACGGCCTCGCCCAGCCGCCAGGTCCAGTCGATGTCCTCGTTAAGTAACTCAACCACCTCGGGGTAGTTCGTTAGCGCAACCACCGAGTCGTCCCAGTCAGGGTTCGGTTCGAGCGACGGATCGTCCTCGAGTGCCTCAAGGAAGCGGGCCGCATCAACGATCTGAAGCGGGTACGCCGATGCCGGCAGCACGATCGCAAGCAGGTCGTCCGGATACAGGGCGATAGGGCCGACGAGTTCTTCGAGGTCGACGGATGACAGCAAGGGTATTTCCTCATTGCCTGTCGCACCCTCGACGCCCAGCGCCTCGGCGCTACCGATCAGTTCGCCGTTTTCGTCAACCGGGACCTGGGCCCACGCTGCCGGCATCGCCAGCAGGGCGGTAAGCGTGGCAGCGCCCATTGCCGGTCTAAATTTGCCTATCAGTCGGTTCATCATGCGGCCTCCCGGTCCATTACCTGTCACGGACCTTTCCATGTTGACGCTCATGGTAGCGCTGCAAAGCTGAACCAGTGCTTAACCAGCGGGCGCCCGAAGCCCGGGGCTGTGGCCAGGTTCGCTCAGTCGTCGCTGCCGCCCGACCAGGCGATGAACTTCCAGCCGTCGTCGGTACGAACGAGTATGTCGGTGTATCGACCGTTTTCCGTCTCGACCTTGCCATCCTTGCCTTTCTGCTTGCTCGCGCTCGAGTACAGGTAGTGAGCGATCGCAACATTGTCATTGACAACGATGGATAGAGGATACAACTCGTGCGCAACCATTTGGCTGATTTCGTTATCGAATCGGGTCCACATCCTCGTAGACGCCTTGTTGCGCGGCGCGGGCGACGATTTGTTCCATCCGGAGAAGTCCTCCGTCAGCATGCTGTCGATCCATTTGACGTCATTTTTTTCGGCCGCATTCCACTGCCGTTCGACCTGCGCCCAGACATCGGCCTGATCACTGACCTGGTCGTCCACCTGTGCAAACGCAGTGGCATTGCCCAGCAAGAAAAAGCTGGCAAGCACGAGTCCAAATACATTATGTAGATTCACTATCCGCCCCCGATGACCCATAGAAAGGTCTGGCAAGTTTAGTCTCATTGCCGGGCGGCGACAAACCTCGGCTCGACTATTCGTCGCTGGCGAGAACCAGTGACGTGAGTTCCGCGACCTGTTCAGCCGGCAGTTCGCCGGACTTGTCGAATGAATAGAGGCGTCGCAGGTCCGCTTCGGACAGGTAGGCAGGATGGTGCGCTTCCATGATCGTCGCGTATTCGAATATTTGCTCGTCCCGGGCGAGCAACATCTGGTAGACGTGCAGCGGAAGTTCTCGCTCATCGTCAAGCCGCATCAATTCCGCGATTTCCGTGCGTGTATTCGGCAGCGAAAGCCGCCCGATGTGCAGGGTCTGCTTGTGTACGTGCCAGCCATGCGACCGGAAGACGGCGCCGATCGAGTTGCCGGCGAGAATCTTTGCATGTTCCTCGCGATACCGCGCCGTGGGTCGTTCCGTAAATCGGACCACGGCATAGGTGCGACAGACGCGTTTCGGCCCATGACAGCTGTACACACTGGAGCGCCGCAGGCCGGCGTCGTCGCGCAGAACCGCAATTCCACAGTTGCCGAACCGCCGTTCAATTCGTTCACTGTTGAGGATCGCAGGCTCCGCCTCAAACGCACGGCAAATGTCGTTCAGGTCGGCGTCCGGGGGTAGTGGCAGGGGTCGCATACGCGGGATTTGCAACAAGGAGGAGCGGGAACCTTATACTGTAGAAAGGAGGGCGTAAAGGAGTAG
>JBFELT010000242.1:0-4196 GCA_041552015.1 Woeseiaceae bacterium | reverse complement strand
TGAAAAACGTCAGCCTCAATCCGGGCGAGTTGATGAAGCAAATCGACGGCTTCCCCGTGCACACCGTCGACTATGTCAATGGCCGCGCAGAGAGAGAAATGTCGCTGGACTCTGTCGTCGAGCAGGATCTCGATCCGGCCCTGTTCGCGGTGCCGAAGGATTATCGACGCGAGGACCCGTTCCGCCGCTAGCTTTTACCCGGTGCCGCGTTGCACACGTCGCCGGCTCCACGGCGCGACCCCTCTGTGCGATGAGGGTGATAGTTTCCACGATAGTGCTCGCGGTCCGCGAAGCCTCTAATAGAGTTTTTCGATTCACGGCATGAATCGACGGCTGACGGGAGGCAGAGCAATGTTGGACAAGCGATCAGACCTGGCTGGGCCGGGTATCAGCACCTATGAGAAGGTGGACGAGATACTGCCGCGCGACTATGTGTCGCTGCTGGACAGGAAGCAGACGCAAAAGGCGATCTACGACGTAAAGGAATACATAGAGAAAGGACTGGCGCGCGAACTCAAGCTCATGCTGGTGCAGGTACCGCTCATCGTCGAAGTCGCGTCCGGGATGAACGACATGCTGGATCGGGACGGATCAAGAACGCCGGTCGAATTTCATTGCGGCCTGGGTCTCGACGAGCCGATTCATGCCTCCATCGTGCAGGCAGCCACCAAGTGGAAACGCTGGGCCCTGAAGCAGTTCGATTGCGACGTCGGCGAGGGCATCAATACCGACATGCGCGCGGTCAGGAAGGACTACTTTCTCGACCACGATCACAGCGCCTACGTCGACCAATGGGACTGGGAGCAGGTCATCACGGCCGAGAACAGGAACCTTGCTTACCTGACCCTGGTAGTAGAAAAGATCTGGAAGGTTCTGACCGGTGCCGAGAGGATGGTCATGGACAAGTATCCGGAACTCAGGGACCCGAGATTTCCGCCGCTCCCCGAAGAGCTGCACTTCATCCACGCCGAAGAGATCCTTGCCCGCTACCCGGATCTTCCGAGGAAAGAACGCGAAACCAGGATCATCGAAGAATACGGTGCGGTCTTCATATACGGCATCGGCTGGGTCCTCGATGACGGCTACCCACATGAAATGCGTGCGGCCGACTACGACGACTGGGTGACACCGACCATAGAAAAAGACGGCAAGCTGATGCACGGACTGAATGGCGACATCCTCGTGTATAACCATGTGACCAAGAGACGCCACGAGCTGTCCTCGATGGGCATTCGGGTGACGCCAGAGACCCTCAAGGAACAGATGAGAATTGCCGAGCGGGAAGACGAATTGTCTCAGCCCTATCACCAGATGATTCTGAACGACGAAATTCCGCTGTCTATCGGCGGTGGCATAGGCCAGTCCAGGACGCAGATGCTGCTGCTGAGGAAGGCGCACCTGGGCGAGGTAAGCACCACCGTTTGGCCGAAGCCGCTGCATGAGGTTTGTGAGAAGCACAATATCTACGTTCTGAAGTAGTTGCGCGCCAATTGGCGCGATCTCACGAACGCAGAAGTGCTCGCTGGCCAGGTGCTTTCGCCTGAGTAAACAACGCAATTGTCTGCGTAACCCTGCTATAGCCAGCGATAGTGTCAATACCGTACAGTCTGCGTGGTGGTGAATTGACCGAGGAGTAAGAATGAAAGTGCAAATAGTAACGCTTATCGGGCTCGCGCTCCTGACAGGCGCGTGTTCGGACAGGGACCCGGCTGGGGAAGTGCAGGTCGATACGGCCACGGCGCCCGCCGCGACGACCGAGGTGGTCGAGGCGGAGAAGATGGGCACTGCCGCTTTCATCGAGCACATGCACCATCATGCCAGCCAGCTCGGGCAGCTCAACGCAGCGCTGGAAGTGGGTTCGCTCGCGGCGGCTCAGAGACCGGCCTACTGGCTTGCGGGGCACGATGAACTCAGTGGCGTCCCGGAAGGCTGGCAGGTCTATATCAACGAAATGCGCGACGCGGCCTATACCGTCGACAGTGCGAGAGACATCAGCGAGGCCCGCGCGGCGGCGAAGCGTATCGAGGACAGCTGCCGCGGATGCCACACGGCAGCCGGCATAGAGGTCACCGATCTTCAGGTGAACTAGGCACGTCGCCTCGTCAATTCATAGTAGCCGAATGACCCGCGCCGTTCATGCGGCGCTCGATTCCAGGGATTAGCCGCCGAGCAGTTGCAGGCGCCGCCTGGAAAAGGGCAGCGGATGTTTGTTCTGCCTTTACGGGTACACCGGGTACCTGAAGTTCGGTGCGACCACCTTGTAGTAGGGCTGCAGGAAGGCAACGATGACTGTCAGTTCCTTGACGGTCATGTGGTCGTTATAGACGTACATCTTTGACTCGCCGTCGTCCGACACAACTTCCTTTGCGTAGCCTCGTGCCAGTTTGTGCGACGGATTGATGATTGCCGTGACCAGCTGGCCGTAGGTCTTGACCTGCGTCACCATGCCACCGAGCTCGACGTAGGGCGGCTCCTGGCCCGGAATGCCGGGCAGCTGCTCACCCTTGATCGAGTGACACTGGTGACACTGCATGTAGAGGAAGGCTTCACGACCGGCCTGGGCGTCTCCGTCTGGCAGCCGAAAGCCCCGTTGCGACATCGTGGCGTCCGGGTCGCACCCGGCGAGCGCGGCAATGCCAACCACGACTAGAGTCAGTGCGGATCGTGCGTTCATGACAAGCCTCCTGATCGAGCGAACTCGAATCGATTGCCATTCTTTTGTAGCACGCACAAGCACTTAGCAAAATCCGGAGAAGCCGCATCCGCCGCAAAAACTGGCGGTCTCCCTGCGGCGGCGCCTGGAAGCCACTGCAGCAGCAGCCGTCACTAGCGGCGTTAACGACGCATTTGTATTATTTTCACAACAGCGCCGTATTGACTTCGAGAGAGCAGAGGAGAATTATGTCAAAAGGGTCGCCCGTCCGATGTGGCCCATGCGCAACACCGAGGCTCGAATTACGTTGACGTCATTCTTGAAAATACCGGGGAGCGAACAATGAAAAACCGTGTACTTATCAACAGGGGGCTCAGCACGGCACTGGCCCTGTCCCTCTTCACAATTATTCCTGAGGCTGCTGTCGCGCAAGCGTCAAACGCAGACGAAACGGTGGAGGAGGTCGTCGTTACCGGCTCGCGTATTCGCCAGAACCCGCTGGATGCGCGCACGCCTGTGCAAATACTCTCCGCAGAAGATCTGCGGGCTTCCGGCGACGTATCGATTGGTGACTTCCTGCAACGCCTTCCGATTGCGGGCTCGGCGATCAACCGTTCGAACAACGCCTCGGGTAACCTCGGTTTTCCACCGGATGGCTCCGGCATCGGCGCCGGCTCTTCTGAAATCGACCTCCGGTACCTGTCGTCGAAGCGAGTGCTTGTCCTCGTGGACGGCCAACGCTGGGTGCGTGGATCGTCCGCGAGTGGCGTCTCGGGTGCAGTTGACCTGAACACGATTCCGGCCAACGCGATCGGCCGAATTGAAGTGCTGCAGGACGGCGCGTCAACAATCTATGGCTCCGATGCCATTGCCGGCGTGGTCAACATCATAACGAAAGAGAATTACGACGGCCTGGATGTCTCGTATTACTACGGTCTATATGACGAGGGCGATGGCAAGAGCCAGGAATTCAACCTGTCCTTCGGCGCACAGTCCGACACCGCCCGCATCCTGATCGCCACGAGTTATACCGAGCAAGGCGACGTTTCGGCCGCGGATCGGGACATATCGACGTACCCGATTGCCGGCGTTCCGATAGGCGCGAGTTCCGGCACCCCACAGGGCCGGTTCGCGTTTTACGATCCAAGGATTCCGGATCCGCTCGGCAACGGCGCGAACTTCGTGAGCATTACGTTGAACGATGGCGTATTGAATGACGGTGGGGCGAATATCCCGGTTTACGATTTCAACAACCCTACCGGTAACGATTTTCACGGATTTGCGCTGGCGGATCGTTTCAACTACCAGCCGTTCAATCACCTGATGACGCCCAACGAGCGCGTCAATTTCTTCCTGAAGGGCGAATACGATCTCGCTGAGAATCTCATGTTCCGGTTGATGGCGACGTTCAATAACCGCTCATCACAGAACAGGGCGGCGCCCGAGCCGCTGTTTGCCGGGCCAGGCGGCGGTGGCGGTGCCGTGATGGAGAATATTATTTTCCATGAGGACAATATCTACAATCCGTTCGGTATCAGTATCG
>JBFELT010000241.1:0-4240 GCA_041552015.1 Woeseiaceae bacterium | reverse complement strand
TTTCCTCGTACCATTTGCTGGTCGATTCGACGAATCCGAGCATGTTGCGAATTCGCTCCCTGGTCACGGGGTCCGTTTCGTTCTCGCGGTCGACCTCATCCGCGCAGCTTCTGAGCATCGTGAGTGTGGGGTTCAATTCGCGCTGTTTTCGCTGCTCGATAATGACGCGAAAAAGCTCCCATACGTCGTGCAGGGATTCGAAATAGTCGCGACGGTCGCCGAGCACGTGGGTCATGCGCACCAGCTGATAACTCTGTAATTCCCGGATGCTGGTACTGACATTCGAGCGGGCAACGGACAAGAGTTCAACGATCTCGTCGGCGCGCAGCGGCTTGGGCGACAGGTAGAGCAGGGCCTGGATCTGGGCGACCGTGCGGTTTGTGCCCCAGCGGGTCCCCATCTCGCCCCAATGCAGAACGTACTTTTCGACCGCCGGCGTCATGCGCATCGGAAGTTTCTCTTGTTTCTGTTTTGACCGAAATTACAGGCGAACCGTGACCCGGTCAAATGCACTCACCGCGGCGGCGCGACCTCCGATAGCAGCAGGGATGACTCAAGGGTTGCTGGCGGTAACGATGACACGATGAGGGGCCGGCCATCCTTCCACCGTCTTCGTCGGGTCGTCGGGATCCAGCGCCTCGGCCAGGGACTCGAATGGCATCCATTCCGTCGTGCGCTGTTCATCGGTGCTCGTAATCGAACGGTCGACGATCTCGATGTTCGTATACCCGGTGCGCGCCAGCCAGGTTGTCAGCTCCGCAACGGTCGGTAACAACCAGACATTGCGCATGCGCGCATAGCGATCCGCTGGTGTACAGGCATAGGATTCCTCACCTGGAACGTAGATGGTTTCCAGCACGAGTTGTCCGCCGGGGCGAAGGGTCGTTCGCAACGTTCGCAGGTGATCGATAGGCGAGCGCTGGTGGTACAGCACGCCCATGGAAAACACGGTGTCGAAGGAATCCTTCGGGTCGGGAAGTTCCTCGAGGCGAAGCGGCAGGACAAAAACGTGCGGGTCACGCTCAAAGGTATTCACGGCGAGGAACTGCATGACGTAGAGCAGCGTCGGATCGATACCGATGACGCAAGTCGCACCGGCTTCGCGCATTCGCAGTGCGTAATAGCCGTTGCCGCAGCCAACATCGAGCACGCGGCGCCCGTCAAGAGGAGCAACAGCCCCGGCGAGCCGGCTCCATTTGCGGTCGCTGCGCCATTCGGCATCGATATCGACGCCACCGAGCCGAAACGGACCCTTGCGCCACGGCGCGAGGCGCAGCAGCAGTTTCCGCAATTTCGCCGGATCGCGGTCCGCGGCCGCCAGGGCATCGACGGTTTCCGCCCAGCGCTGGAAGTCCCCGTGCGCCTGCACGCTCATCCGCGCCTCCAGTCGTGCTTGCAGAGCTGTGCTCCAGTCCTCGAGGCCGATAGCGCCCAGGCAGTCGCGCAATGCATCGCCATTGATGAGAGGCCGCATCGTTATCGAAGAGCAATGATGGAAACAAAGTTGAAATAGCGAAGCCACACCGCTGAGTGCGCAAACCCGGCCTGCTTCAATCGCGCACGATGCGCGGACACGGTTTCCGGTATCAGGACGTTTTCCAGGGCGGCGCGTTTCCTGCTGATCTCGAGGGCGCTGTAATTGTTGCGGCGCTTGTGCTCATGGTGCAGATCGACGAGCAGCGATTCCATCGCCGGATTCTCGTCCACGACCTTCTCTGAGAGCAGCAGAATGCCGCCCCTGTTCATGCCTGAACATATGCGCCGCAGCAGTACGTCGCGATCGGCGAGCTCGACAAACTGCAGCGTGTAGTTCAGGACGACCATCGAGGCGTTGGCGATCTCGATGTCACGTATGTCGCCGAGAACGAGGTCAACGTCCGTCATCAGGTCTTCGGGTTGAGCATCCCGGTCGACGATCGCCCGGCATCGTTCGATCATGGCGGGTGACGTGTCCACCGCGACGATCCGGCAGCCGGCTTCGCGAATACCTTGCCGCATGGCGACAGTGGCGGCGCCCAGCGAGCAGCCGAGGTCGTAGCAGTTGGAGCCGGCCCGAACATAGCGCGCTGCGAGCGAGCCGATAGCCTCTATCGAAGCGGCGTAGCCGGGTATGGAGCGCCGCAGCATATCGGGAAACACGCGGGCAACCTTGTCGTCGAAGCGAAACGGTTCGGCGCCGGCGTCGGACTTGTAAATGCGATCTTCAGACATATTCGGGAAAGCCAGTAGCGCGCTACGGCCCGGTGGGACAAATCGGTACGACGTGCGAGAATCAGCCCTATGCTACGCGAACTTCACCAAGAACTCGGAATTCCCGATGACTACGGTCGGGCCGACGGCAAACCCGTTTTCGAGGAAGCGGCGGAGCTCATTGATGTCGGACTGAACCTGGTCGGCAGAATGCAGCGCCTTACACCGGCAACGGCCCGAAAATGGACCGAGATGGTTGCCGCCGCCGCGGCGGACAACGTGACGCTGCTCATCGTCTCCGGGTTTCGCGGATTCGATTACCAAGCCCGCCTGATTCGGAAAAAACTCAATTCAGGTCAATCACTTAGCGAAATTCTGGTGGTCAATGCGGCACCGGGTTTCAGCGAGCATCACACGGGCCGGGCAGTGGATATCGCGACGCCCGGATGCCGACCGCTGACCGAGGAGTTCGAGGATTCGGACGCGTTTCGCTGGTTGACCGCGAACGCTGCCGACTTCGGCTTTTCGATGTCGTACCCGCGAGACAATCCGTTCGGCTTCGTATTCGAGCCCTGGCACTGGGCGCAGAAGCCCTGATTTCGGCCCAAGGCCCCGCCGGCTAAGGCTTTCGGCCGTTTTCGGCCCGTCGGCATCGATATGAACAATCAGTCGTTTAGGAGTTGACAGTAAGGCGGCGGAATTAGACAATGCCCGGCTTGCGTACGCGGAGGGGTACTCAAGCGGTCAACGAGGGCAGACTGTAAATCTGCTGGCTATGCCTACGTAGGTTCGAATCCTACCCCCTCCACCAGACGATGGTTCGGCTGAGGGCAGGCTTCAGACCGACACCAGCCGCGCGAGATTTAAGACAGGACAATATGACATCCGGACGGTTTGAAAACTAAAGACTGTCAGGATTTTTGCACGCCTGAATAACGTAATTAAGGTGTCGGGCGCGCGGCGAAATTTTGAGTTCGTTAGCGTTAGATTAAGAGAGATCGCGAACGAATCGAGGCGGGTGTAGTTCAACGGTAGAACCTCAGCCTTCCAAGCTGATGATGTGGGTTCGATTCCCATCACCCGCTCCAAATTGGAAGTCTGGGTAACAACCCTGAGCTGCCTGAACAAGATGTGCCCACATAGCTCAGGGGCAGAGCACTTCCTTGGTAAGGAAGAGGTCCCCGGTTCAAATCCGGGTGTGGACTCCAGAAAGAATCGGTGTTTTTTTTAGATCACTTTTAGATCAGCAGGAAAAGGCTCATGTCCAAAGAGAAATTTCAGAGAACAAAACCGCACGTAAACGTAGGCACGATTGGCCACGTGGACCATGGCAAGACGACGCTGACGGCGGCGCTGACGAAGGTCATGGCGGAGAAGCACGGTGGCGAGGTGAAGGGTTACGACCAGATTGATAACGCCCCGGAAGAGCGCGAGCGTGGCATTACGATAGCGACGGCGCACGTGGAGTACGAGAGTGACAACCGTCACTACGCACACGTGGACTGTCCGGGTCACGCGGACTACGTGAAGAACATGATCACGGGCGCGGCGCAGATGGACGGAGCGATCCTGGTGGTGAGTGCGGCGGACGGCCCGATGCCGCAGACGCGCGAGCACATACTGTTGGCACGGCAGGTGGGTGTTCCGTACATCGTGGTGTACATGAACAAGGCCGACCAGGTTGACGACGAAGAGCTGCTGGAGCTGGTGGAGATGGAAGTTCGCGATCTTCTGTCGATGTACGAGTTTCCGGGCGATGACACGCCGATCATAACGGGTTCGGCGCTGAAGGCGTTCGAAGGCGATGAGTCGGACATAGGCGTGCCGTCGATCCACAAGCTGATCGAGGCGATGGACAGCTATATACCGGAGCCGGAGCGCGCGATAGACGGTGATTTTCTGATGCCGGTCGAGGACGTGTTCTCGATTACGGGCCGCGGGACGGTGGTCACGGGTCGCATCGAAGCGGGCACGATCCATCCGTCGGACGAGGTCGAGATCGTGGGGATCCGGGACACGACGAAGACGACGATTACGGGCGTGGAGATGT
>JBFELT010000240.1:0-4247 GCA_041552015.1 Woeseiaceae bacterium | reverse complement strand
GGGAGATTGGCGTGCGCTTCATGAAACGCTGGGGGGACTAGCTGCAAACGATTGACTTCGGAGAGGCCGGGGATTCCCCCGGCCTTTTTCGTTGGCAGAGCTAGTCTTCGAAAGGCCATATCTCCAGGCCGTGAATCGCGTTGCGAATATCCATTGAAAGGTTCACGGACGCGACGGTCTGCCGCAATTCGAAATCGTAGATCGTTATCGTCGACGGTGACGAGCCGACGATGACGAAACGCTCATCCCAGGTGGTCAGGCCACGGCCGAAAGCCTGGCGAGCGATCTTCGAATCGTCGATGCCGGCGAACTGGATCAGGGAATCGTCGTAGCTGACGATGCGGAAAGCGATCTGCTCGCCATCCCGGGCGATGTATCGCACCCGGTCACTCGCCGTGTCATTGAACAGTACGCCGTTCTTCCAGGTCCTGGCGTTGTGTGTGCCTGCCGGTAGCGAACAGACTTCGGAAACCTCCCACTTGTGATTGATGTGCAGCAGGGCCTTCGTGCCGAGCCCACTGAGAAAAATCCCGGCGTCGTCGACATGCACCATGTTGATATGAAAGTCGTTGACCGGCGCAGGGCCGACTGAGGAGAGCGGGTCGAAAGTGTAGCCGGACCACTTGCCGTAGGTCTGCTCCAGTTTAAAGCCCCACTCGAAGCTGCGGCTTTCCAGGTTGAACGCCAGCAGGCTGTCGAAGCCGGTCGACGTCAGGAAGATATGGTCGTTCTTGCGACAGATCTCATGACAATGTTTCAGATAGCGATTGCGGAAAGAATCCTGCACCTTGAAGCTGCGGTCGTAACAGAAAAGTTCGTCACTCGCTGCCACGTAGATGTCGTCTTCGTCGAACGCTATGCCGCGCAGGCCCCGATCGGCGCCTCGGCCTTCGAAGTCGATATCCCCTGAGTTCCAGTCGACGCGCAGGTCGCCCGTCTGGCGTTCAAAGTCGACGGTATAGATTCCGCCGTGGCTTTCGCCCTGCTGACTGCCACGCACGACCGAGGTGGCGATCAGTTTCGGCAATCGGATATTCATTATGGCAAGGACTCGAGAGAGGTTGTCGAACTGTAATGGATATCAGTAGGGCGCTCCACAGGATCATCATAGTATGATCGCTGGAGCCGCGTGGTCGAAGGGAGAGTCATCGTGTCGCCTGTCCGCTTGTCGCAGTTCCTAATCGTTGCTCAGCTATTGCTTCCCGTCGCCGCTTGTTCGCAGCAGGCCGCCCTCGACGCCGGCTACCGACACGCCGGCGAAACTACAGGCACGGTCCGCGAAGTATACGACGGCCGGCTCTACCCGGATGTACAGGTCAACACGTTCCGCAATATCGATCGCCTGTTTCCGACGCGTACCGTGCGCCGCGGCGCGACTGTCCGTCCGCTTCCGAAAGGCGAGTCATCGCTGGACGATTTTACATTTACCGCCAACGACAGGACGTATGACATTTTTGATGTAATTTCGCTGAACCGCGTCAGCGGCCTCATCGTTATTCACGACGGCGCCGTGAGGTTCGAGAAGTACTTCCTCGGCAACGATGAAGACACACGCTGGATGTCGATGTCCGTGGTCAAATCGATGACCGCGACGCTGATTGCGGCCGCCATACAGGACGGGCACATCGATAGTATCGATGCGCCGATTGTTCGTTACCTGCCGCGCTTCGCGGGTACCGCCTACGACGGTGTCACCGTTCGCAACCTGCTGCAGATGACCTCCGGCGTCGCCTGGAACGAGACCTACACGGATCCCGCCTCGGATCGACGGCGCATGCTGGAAGCACAGATCGGGCAGCAGCCCGGCGAAATCCTCGACATCATGGCGGCGCTGCCCAGAGCGGCGGAGCCCGGAACGCGATGGAACTACAGTACCGGCGAGACGCACGTTGCGGGCGCGCTCGTTGCGGCGGCGACCAAGCGCCCCGTGGCGGTTTACCTGTCGGAGAAAATCTGGTCGAAAGCCGGCATGCAGGCCGATGCGAACTGGTGGCTGGAGTCGCCTGACGGTCTCGAAGTCGGCGGCAGCGGTCTGTCGGCGACGCTGCGCGACTACGCGCGTTTCGGCCTGTTCATGCTGGAGGATGGCGTCATCGATGGGGAACGGGTGCTGCCGGAGGGCTGGATGGCCGAGGCCGGTGCGCGCAAGACGGTCGGCGGTAAAGTGGTGGACTACGGTTACATGCTGTGGCCGCTGCACGGACGCAGCTACGCGGCGATCGGTATTTTCGGGCAGTTTGTGTTCGTTGACCCGGACATCGATCTGGTCGTCGCAATGTGGAGCGCGCAGCCGAAGCCCGTGGGCAAGGAGGGCGTCGATGAGTATGTATTTCTCGAGGCCCTGTCGGAGTATTTCGGCGCCGACTAACCGGACGCAGCTTATCTCTGGTAAACGATCCTGCCATTGACGATCGTCATGAGAATCTGCCCGTCCAGGAGTTTGCCGGGTTCATCGTCGGCAAGCACGAACGGGTCGATGTCCATGACGGTGAGGTCGGCCCAGCGATCTTCCGAAATAATTCCCACGTCATCCTCACGAAAACTCGCGTAGGCGGACCAGCTGGTATAGCCGCGCACGGCTTCGTCGGCCGTCATCCTTTGCTCCGCGTACCAGCCGCCCTCGGGCTGATGGTTCTTGTCCTGCCGCGTGATGGCCGAATGCAGGCCGTAAAAAATGTTGTGGTCCGAGCCAGGATTATCGGAGTTGAATGTGAGGTCCGCGCCGGCCTCCCTCAGCGACCGCCAGGCGTAGGCGCCGAGAATCCGCTGTGGTCCCAGGCGTTCTTCCGCCCACGCCTTGTCTTCCATGGCATGCGGCGGTTCCATCGAGGCGATAATACCCAGCTGTCTCAGTCGTGGAATGTCTTCCGGGCTGATTACCTGCGCATGTTCGATCCGATGCCTGTTTCTGATCGTCGACGGATCCTCTTCGAAGACGGCTTCGAGAATGTCGAGCGCTTCGCGATTGCCGGCGTCGCCGATCGCGTGAATTGCAATCTGGAAGCCGGCTTTCATCGCCGCCGCGTTCAGGGACTGGTTGAAGCCGTACTGGTCCCCGCTGATGCCACGATGACCGGGCCGATCCGCGTAATCGTAGAGGAGGCGGGCGCCGCGGGAGCCCAGCGCTGCATCGTAGTAGGCCTTTACCGTGCGGGTAACCAGCATGCTGTCGTTGTCGCTGTCCGGACCCTTTTCGATCCATTTGCGAATCAGGTCCTCGTCGCGCAGCGACAACATCGCGTACACGCGAATCGGCAGCTTGCCCGCGGCTTCGAGCTCCTCGAGGATGCTCATGGCCGTCGCGTCGAGGCCGGCATCGTGAATCGCGGTAAAGCCGTCCGCAGCCATTTGATCGAGACCCAGCAGAACCTGTTTCGTCAGGGTTTCCCGTGACGGCTCGGGGACGGCAGCACTCAGCATCTGCACGCCCTGATTCAGGAAAAGACCGCTCGGCTGGCCGTCACTGCCGAGGCGCATTTCGCCGCCAACCGGCACAGTCGAGTCGGCGCTAATGCCTGCCTCGTCGAGGGCCATCTGGTTACCCCAGCCGGCGAAACCGTGCAGGCTCTCCAGGAACACCGGGTGCTCGGGGACCGCAGCGCTCAGCAGCGCCTTGTCGGGGTAGCGATTGGCCCAGGCGCCCTCATCCCAGCCACGGCCGACGATCCACTCGCCCTTCGGCACCGACTTTGCACGCTCGACGACCAACGCGATAGCGTCTTCCTCGGTGGCAACGCCGACCAGGTTGACCTGGTCCAGGAGCGCTCCCAGGCCGAATACGTGCGTGTGAGAGTCGACAAGTCCCGGAATTACGGTGGCGCCAGCCAGGTCGATCACGCGGCTCGAGTCGGTCCTGAATTTCATGGCATCCTGGCTGCTGCCCGCGAACAGGATCGTGCCGTCCCTCACCGCGATGGCCTCGGCGTCGGGATGCCAGCCGCTCTCGTCATGGGGCGCGCCGGGCGGGATCGTTCCATCGAGGCCCGGTTCCTCCCAGTTGAGCGTATACACGCGGGCATTGGTCAGGATCAGGCTCGCGCCGTCGGCCTCGTCGGTCACATTCGAATTTTCCGAGCAGCCGGAGCTGATGGTCAGGATGGCAAGTAGCGTGAGCAGTTTCGTTGATCTCATTGATTCAGTCTCTGTTGTATCCGATGCCTTTACAGACTATCCGCCAAGGGACGACTGTTCGAGCTGTCGGTTTTCGGTGTCTCGCAGTATCTCGAAATTGTCCTTCCGGGGACAGC
>JBFELT010000239.1:0-4265 GCA_041552015.1 Woeseiaceae bacterium | reverse complement strand
ACGAGAAGGGCCAGGGCGTCGTGCGGGACTTCGTCGCCGCGCTGGATCTCTACGATCGAGCGATCGAAGGCGGGTCCGGGCTTGCCGCGTATCGCAAGGCGGAGTTCACGTACAAATCGCGCCAGGGACCGGCACGGCAGGATCTCATCCGCGACCTGTTGTACCGGGCCGCGTCGCAGGATGTGGTTCCGGCGCTGCGGGCGATCGGCTACCTGGCGCTGCAGGAGGAAGCCGACAGGCCGCTGGCGATCGACTGCTTCCGTCGCGCCGCATTTGCAGGAGACTTCAACTCGAGTTTCAACCTGGGCCTCTGCCTGCTGCGAGACGGTGACGGTAATGATTCAATGGCAGAAGCGGCCCATCATTTGCGCCGTGCCGCCGCCGCGCGCTACCCGTTTGCGGATGCGCTGCTGCAAGACCTGGCCGGCGTGCAGCCCGTAACCCACCCGCGTGCCCCGACCGGGCCGTTGAAACCTGGCGCCGACTTTCCCCTGTATCCGGCGCCCGGGCGCCTTGACCCTGAAACGATCTGCGAGGATCCCGGCATCGCCGTATTCAAGGATGTCGTTACGACGATCGACCGCGCCCACCTCATGTATCTCGCACTTCCGCGCCTTACCCGGGCCCACGTCATCGACCCCGACGGTGGCAAGGACGGCATGGTCTCTGAGGTTCGCACCAGCATGTCCACCTACCTGCCGTTCGGCGTGGTCGATCTGATCGGCCGCCATGTCGAACTGAAGATCGTCGTCGCCAGCGGCGAGAAGCTGGAGACATCCGAGCCGATGTCGATACTGCGATACGCACCCGGCGAGTTCTATAAACCCCACGTGGATTACTTCAATCCGAACTTGCGCACCTCCGAGGAACTGCTCAGGGACGGCGGACAACGCACGGCGTCGGCGGTCACCTATCTTGCCGCAGCGACAGCCGGCGGCGGCACCAGTTTTCCCCGCTTGAAACTGTCGGTCCCCGCCGTCGCCGGCAGTACCCTCTGGTTCCGGAACTGCCATGCAGACGGCCGCATCGACGAGCGCAGCCTGCATGCCGGCGACACCGTGCGCGCCGGCGAAAAATGGGTCGTCACGAAATGGTTCCGGGAGAAGCCGACGAGCTACCTGCCATACTGAGGAAGCACGCTCAGACCGGCAACGCGGTCGAGTGCTTGATGTCGGACAGGACGATGCTGGATGTCACTTCCTGAATCCCGGGCAGCTGCGAGAGTTTCTCGAAAAAAAACTGTTCGTACGCCTTTATGTCTTCCGCTACGATTCGCAGCAGGAAGTCGACGTTGCCAAGCAGCACGTAGCATTCCATCACTTCCGGGTACTTGCGGACCGCGTCGGCAAACGCGGAGAGGTTGCTGCGACCGTGCGAGGTCAATTTGACGTGCGCGAAGACCATCGTCGTCAGGCCGACTTTCTCGCGGTTTAGTATGACCGGGTGGTCCTTGAATACGCCCTCCTCACGAAGGCGTTGAATGCGCCGCCAGCACGCAGACTGCGAAAGGCCAATGCGCTCGCCGATGGCCGATGCATTAATGCCGGGTTCCGTCTGCAGGAGATCGAGGATTTTACGATCCGTGGGATCGAGAGAGACGCTCTGCATGGTTTATACGTATTCGTAGTATTGATTGCATACATTATGCTCTATTTCGAAGCTGGACAACCGCATTTGCGCGAATTAACGACTTTTTTCGGGCTATATTAGTCCCATCTATGCAGGCCTCTTAAGGGGAGAGATATGGGCGTCTTCGAACACGCCGAATTCGACAATCACGAATCTCTGCATTTCTTGCATGACGAGGCGACCGGATTAAAGGCGATCATCGCCATCCATTCGACCGCACTCGGGCCCGCGGCCGGCGGCTGCCGCCGCTGGATATACCCGAGCAACGCGGATGCGCTGACCGATGCACTTCGCCTGTCGCGTGGCATGACCTACAAGAACGCTGTCGCCGGGCTCAAGTTTGGCGGCGGCAAAGCGGTGATTCTGGGCAGCGAAAAAGCGCCAAAATCACCGGCGCTGTTCGCGGCCTTCGGTCGTGCCGTCGATTCGCTCGGCGGACGCTATATTACTGCCGAGGACGTCGGCTGCTCCGTCGACGACATGCGTCACGTTCGCGAACAGACGGAATTCGTCTCCGGCCTGCCGCAGAGCGGCAGCAACGCCGGCGGCGACCCGTCACCATGGACCGCCATATGCTGCCTGCAGGGCATCCAGGCAGCGGTGCATTCGCGACTCGGCGCTGATTCGCTCAAGGGCATCCGCATCGCGGTTCAGGGCGTCGGCCACGTGGGCCTGCATCTGTGTCGACTGCTGCACCAGGAGGGTGCGGAGCTTTTCGTATCGGACGTCAATCGGGAAAACCTCAGAACGGCCCGCGCCGAACTGCCTGTCACCGAAATCCCGCCAAAAGAACTGCTGTATGCCGACGTTGACGTGCTTGCTCCCTGCGCGCTTGGCAACATCCTGACGTCGACGACCATCCCGAAAATACGAGCGAAAGTCATCGCCGGCGCCGCAAACAACCAGCTCGCAACGGCCGCCGACGGCGCACGCCTTGCCGAGCGCGACATCCTGTACGCACCGGACTATGTCATTAACGCCGGCGGCATCATCAGTGTCGCCCGCGAATACTATGGCAGCAGCTCCGAGGATGAGGTTCGAGCCGATGTGTACCGCATTCGCGATCGCCTGCAGGCGATTTTCGATGAGGCAAAATCGAGCGGACGGTCAACGAACGAACTGGCCGATGAACTGGCGCGAAATCTCGTTTCCGCCGCGAAGCAAAAACCCGGGCCCTGATATTATGATCACGAAATCGAGACTGCAGATTCCCCGCCCTACAGCGAGACCGGGCGACGAACCCGACTTCAGCTACCTGGACCTTTCTCCGGCAGGCAGCGTCGACAAACCCCAAATTGGCGCGCGTACCCGCGACATCGAGTTCCTGAGCGAAGGCCTGGTTCGCGTTCTCGATGACGATTTCAAAGCGAAAGGACCCTGGGACCCGGGTCTCGACGCGACGCAGCTGCAGGTGGCACTGCGCTGGATGATGCTGACGCGCGCGCTCGACGATCGCATGTGGCAGATCCAGCGCCAGGGACGCATCTCCTTTTATATGCAGTCGCGCGGCGAAGAAGCCGTTTCGATAGCGCAGGGCATGGCGCTTCGTCCGGGCGACATGTGCTTCCCCTCCTATCGCAACCAGGGCCTGTTTCTGTATCGCGGCGTCAGGCTCGTCGACATGATGTGCCAGTGCCTGTCGAACACGCGCGACATGTGCAAGGGCCGGCAACTGCCGATCATGTACCACAGCAAGGCCGGTAACGTATTTTCGATTTCGGGGAACCTGGCGACACAGTTCCCGCAGGCGGTCGGCTGGGCAATGGCGTCGGCCATCAAGGGCGAAGACCACATCGCCGCCTCCTGGCTCGGCGACGGCAGCACGGCGGAGGCCGACTTCCACCACGCGCTGACCTTCGCCGCCGTTTACCAGGCACCCGTCATCCTCAACGTCGTCAATAACCAGTGGGCGATCTCGACCTTCCAGGGAACGGCGGGCGGCGGCCGCCGGGCATTTGCAGCCCGTGGTCTCGGACTGGGAATTCCCGGTATCCGCGTCGACGGCAACGATCTCCTCGCCGTCTATTCGGCGACGCTCTGGGCCGCGGACCGGGCACGGCGCGGCGGCGGGCCGACCCTGATCGAACACGTTACCTATCGCGGCGGCGCGCACTCGACCAGTGACGACCCGTCCAAGTATCGGCCGAAAGACGAATGGCAGGCGTTTCCGCTGGGCGACCCGGTCGAGCGTCTCAAACAACACCTGATTCTCGAAGGCCACTGGTCGGAGAAGAAACACGAGCAGCTTGCCGAGCAGCTGAAGGCCGACGTGCATGCCGCGTGGAAGGAGGCGCAGAAGTTCGGCACCATGACCGAGGGCCCGTTCCTCGATCCGGCGACCATGTTCGAAGATGTTTATGCCGAGATGCCGGCGCACCTCGAATCGCAGCGCCGACGCATGCTCGAAGTGCTGAGCGAGGAGTAGGGCCTGCCGAGACGTGGAAAGTCGCTGCGACGGGAGTCCATTTTGCTCAATACAAGGAACGAGGAACGCAATGTATTCAAGATACTTTAGTGAAGAGAGACGCAGTAGTGGGCAAAATGGGACCCGTCCCTTCGGGTTGGCGACGCAAACGATCGCATGCTGCGTTGCTCGTCACTTATTTGGAATGACCAAACTACATTCCTCGCGCCTT
>JBFELT010000238.1:0-4336 GCA_041552015.1 Woeseiaceae bacterium | reverse complement strand
GTTTTGCTCTGCTTCCGCTGCCGTGAAATCGCGTGCGTGCTTCTCGCCTCTCTGCATCAGCACTCGCAGATAGATGCCCACGAGAACCGCCGGGATGACGAACGGGTAAAACAGGACGATAACGATCGGCACCAGCCATGACGTCGATCCATCCGAGCCCAGCAGCGAAATCAGGACGGCCTTCATGGCGCCGGCAGCGATCGCGGCACCGAGGACGGCGGCCACCAGTTGCCAGAACCTCTCCATTGTCGCCTGCGACTCCTCGACCGCCGTCGGTAGAGCCGCAATATGTCGCGCTGAGGCTGCCATATCCGACAGCCCGGCAAACGCGTGTGCTCGCGCCGACTTCCAGGAATGGTCTCCCTCGTGCTCGAATACCTTGACGACATGCAGTTCGACCGGCGCACCGGACGTACCCCATATGAAGTGATTCACGCCCACTGCCTTGGCTATCTCGCGAGCGGTGCGCCGTCGAATATCGAATGCAAGAACGCCAGGTACCGCATAGTCATCAGCGAGGCCTCGCAGTTCGCCGTCATACCAGTCGACCTCCGGTAACTTCGCCCTTTTGCGGGCCGTGGCGGCCGCGTCGCCGAGCAGTCGTTGTCCCTTTTTGCCGAGTTTCGCCAATGGGATAAACACGAAGGATTCGGCACCCCGTTGCTCGAGCAAGCGGTCGAATTCGGCGCTGTGCTTGTTCGACACGGCGGCAATATCGAGGCCATCGATCTCGATTCGGACTTCTACAGGCTGATTCTTTTTCCTGGCCATGGTTCGGGTGCCTGCCGACGCGCTGAAGAGTCCCAGTGCGCGTCAGCCTCGGCCAGTTACTCGCGTAACTCGTCGATCGCGATGATGACCTTGCCACGCGCGCGTTGGGTTTCAAGGTAACGCAAAGCCTCCGCGGTATCGCTCAACGGATAGCGAGTATCAATGCGTGACGTAAGTCGCTCGTCAGCCATCAAGCCGGCAAGGAATGCGAGATCATCACCGCTCAGCACTGCCAGCATCATGCCAATCTCCTGGTCGATGAACGGCGAGAGCATCATCGCTTTCAACGGCGGCCACAGCGGCGCGAGCCAGTTTCCCTTCGGACCGCCGACGAGCACTATCCGTCCCTGCGGCTTGAGCACACGACGATTCGCAGTCAGAGAGTGGTTGCCCACCATGTCCAGGATCAGGTCATACTCATTGTCGGTCTCGGTGTAATTTTCACTCTTATAGTCGAAAACGTGATCGGCGCCGAGTGAGCGAACCAGCTCGACATTGCGCGTACTGCAAACGCCATGTACTTCAGCGCCGAGCGCCTTTGCGATCTGCACTGCATAGGTTCCGACGCCGCCGGATGCGCCGTTTATTAGTACTTTCTCACCAGGTTTCAACCGGCCATCGTCGCGCAATGCCTGAAGCGCGGTCACCGCCGCAATGGGAATGGCCGCCGCCTCTTCGTAACTGACGTTGTCCGGCTTCGCAGCAATCGCACGATCTTCCGGGATCACTACGTACTCGGCGAAGGCACCGCTGCGACCGCCGAACACGGAATCGCCAACCGCGAATTTTGTCACTTCGCTGCCCACCTCGACGACCACCCCGGCGAAGTCGACACCCATGCGCTGATCACTCGGGCTGCCAATACCGGAAGAAAGCCGCATCAGGTACGGCGATCCGCGCATGTAGTGGTAGTCCAGTGGATTCACGGCCGCGGCCTTAACCTTGACGACGACCTCATTCGGCCCTGGTTTCGGTTTCGCCACATCCAGATACTCAAGTGTCTCTGGCCCACCATAGCAACGCGAGACGACGGCTTTCATCGTGTCGACGCCGTCAGCGATGCCTGGTGCAGGAGTGCACTCTGACGTGTAGCTGATCGTAATCGCGAGGGCGACAACGGCTACGACCAGGACAGATAGAAAACCGTTGATAATCTTGTATCGGAGCTTCATCGGCCACCTTGATGTTTCGAAACGTGGGCCACGATCCTAGCACTCCCCCCGATCGGCGACATCTGCGTCAAGATGGATTTTGGCTCGAGCCCCTCATGCAAGTCACCGCAGTCGGGGAAGCGGTCGAGTATCTCGGCCCAGATCGAACCGTGGATTTTCTCCAGGCCCGCCAAAAACGCCGTTTGGACCCGCTTTTCCCGAGGAGCGGTTATCATAGGCAGTCGCCCGCCTGATGCTGACCGATGCCTGCACCCGCCACACCACTCTACAGCCACACGAAGTACTGGGCTGAATGCTTCGGCACCGCCGCGCAATTGCCAATGTCGCGCGAGGAAATGGACGCGCTGGGCTGGGATTCCTGCGACATCATCATCGTCACGGGGGACGCCTACGTCGATCACCCTTCCTTCGGCATGGCCATCATCGGTCGCCTGCTGGAGGCGAACGGGTTTCGGGTCGGCATCATCGCGCAGCCCGACTGGCATTCGAAGGACGCCTTCGAGCAACTCGGCAAACCGAACCTGTATTTCGGTGTCGCGGCCGGCAACATGGATTCGATGATCAATCGCTACACGGCGGACAAGAAGGTCAGGAACGATGACGCCTACACGCCGGGTGGCGTTGGCGGCAAGCGTCCGGACCGCTGTTCGCTGGTGTATACGCAGCGCTGCAAGGAAGCTTACAAGGACGTGCCGGTGGTACTTGGTGGCATTGAAGCCTCCTTGCGCCGCATTGCACATTTCGATTACTGGCAGGGGAGTGTACGACGCTCGATCCTGCACGATGCCTGTGCCGACATCCTGGTGTATGGCAACGCCGAACGCGCGATCGTCGAGCTGTCGCATCGCATGGTACGCGGCGAACGCGTCGCCGACATTACCGATGTGCGCGGCACCGCATTCATCCGCCAGGACAGGCCCGAGGGTTGGTGGGAAATCGATTCGACGCGCATTGATCGGCCCGGGCGCATCGACCAGATTGTCAGCCCCTACGTGAATACGCAGGAAAGCAAAGCCTGCGCGACGTAGCAAGGCGAGGGCCCGGGGAGCGACGACAAGGTGTTGCGCTTCGTCCCGGATGCGCGGCGCAATCGTGCGCGTACGGTGATCCGCCTGCCCTCGTTCGAGAAGGTGCGCAACGATGCGGTGTTGTATGCGCACGCCAGCCGCGTGCTGCATCTCGAGACCAACCCGGGAAATGCGCGGGCGCTGGTACAGGCACATGGCGATCGCGACCTGTGGTTGAATCCGCCGGCGTTACCGTTGAGCACCGCGGAAATGGATTACGTCTTCGGCATGCCGTTCACGCGCGTCCCGCACACGGCGTACGGCGATGCGCGCATCCCGGCCTACGAAATGATTCGCTTCTCGGTAAACATCATGCGCGGCTGTTTCGGCGGCTGCACCTTCTGCTCGATCACGGAGCACGAAGGCCGCATCATCCAGAACCGTTCCGAAGAGTCGATCCTCGAAGAGATCGAGCAAATTCGCGACACTGTGCCCGGCTTTACCGGCGTCATCTCGGATCTCGGCGGGCCGACCGCCAACATGTACCGGCTCGCGTGCAAGAGTCGTGAAATCGAGGCGGCCTGCCGCTTGCCGAGCTGCGTTTTTCCGGGCGTCTGCAGCAATCTCAATACCGATCATTCCTCGCTTACAGGCCTGTACCGCAAAGCGCGCGCATTGCCGGGCGTGAAGAAAGTGCTGATCGCATCCGGCCTGCGCTACGACCTCGCCGTCAAGGATCCGGAGTACGTCAAGGAACTGGTAACGCATCACGTGGGTGGCTATCTGAAAATTGCGCCCGAGCACACGGAAGACGGCCCGCTCGACAAGATGATGAAGCCCGGTATCGGCGCCTACGACGAATTCAAGGCCTTGTTCGAAAAGTTCTCGAAGGAAGCGGGCAAGAAGCAGTACCTGATTCCCTATTTCATCGCGGCGCACCCGGGCACGACCGACGAGGACATGGTCAATCTGGCGCTGTGGCTGAAGAAAAACGATTTCCTCGCAGACCAGGTGCAGGCTTTTTACCCGTCTCCGATGGCGACCGCTACGGCGATGTATCACTCCGGCAAGAATCCGCTGCGCAAGGTCACTTACAAGAGTGACACCGTGGAGATCGTCAAGAGCCCGGAAAAGCGCCGCCTGCACAAGGCCCTGCTGCGCTATCACGATCCGAAGAACTGGCCCTTGATTCGTGAGGCACTAAAGGAAATGCGACTCGGCCACCTGATCGGGCCCGGCAAGGACAAGCTGGTGCCGCTGGAGGAGACTGAGTATGTGAACGAGGACTCGCTCCAGGAGCTGCTGGCGAACTATCCCGACCTCCTTCCAGGGGACCAGATTGACCCGGACAGTCCCCGACGCTGGATGCTGGTGACGCGCGAAATG
>JBFELT010000237.1:0-4371 GCA_041552015.1 Woeseiaceae bacterium | reverse complement strand
TGCGCTGATCGCCAACGGGCACCACGAAGAGGCTCTGAAGGAAATTGACAGCCGGATTCAGGACGCCGAAACAGCCTTGGCATTCAAGGCGCTGAGCGCCGCGCACGAAGGTGATCGAGCCCGATTCGACGTGCTGTTCGAAAGATTCCAGGCCGAAAACAGTTCGGGTCATTTCTGGATGGCCATCGTCGCTGCCTGGGGTGGCGTTCGCGAAGTTGCCAATGCTGCTGCCGCGCAAATTGACACCCACCCGTTCGGCCCGGTAACCCTGGTGCAGATAACCACATGGTGCGCTTGCGGTGCCCCCTGGGATCTCGAAGCGACGCCCAATTTCGCGGCCAAACTGAAAGAGAGCGGCCTCCAATGGCCTCCACCGGCGCCTATGGAGTTTCCGCTGAAGGACTGGTGACCGTTGCCGAGTCCTCCAGTCGCGTCGACGAAAAGGACTGCCCCATGAGGCCACGAATACCGTTATAGGAAAAATGCATAAGGGTATAACGAAGCCATCTGGGCGAAGCATTGCCCCTGCGTTGGGCTTGGATAGACTCGGCATCTATGGCTGCGCGCATTGAAGACCTTTACCGCTACGACGATCAGATATTCGATTCGATCGCTGATCTGATTCCGAGCCCCGAGAACCCGACACCCATGCTCAGGCTGGGTGAGCGCTTCAATCCGCATGCCGGTTTCGAGCTGCTGCTAAAGCTCGAAGGCATGAACCCCTTCGGTTCCATCAAGGATCGCACCGCGCACTTCATGCTTAAGGACCTGCAATTGAAGGAGGGCCAGTCACTGGTCGAGCCCTCGGCGGGAAACACCGGCATTGCGCTGGCAGCCCAGGCGAATGCGCGCAATATCCCGATCGAGATTGCCGTCCCGGAGGGTGTCCCGGAAGAGAAAAAGGCAATGCTGCGTTTTCTCGGTGCCGAGCTGATCGAAGTCGAGGACGAACTGTGCCCGATCTTTCCCTCGGAAGGCGCACGCGGTGTCGTCAAGAGCATGGTCGAGAGCCCGGCGTTCGACGGCAAATACGTCAGCCCGAACCAGTACGAGAGCGCGCTCAATGTCGCGGCGCATTACCACACCACGGGACCCGAGATCTGGCGCCAGACCGGCGGCAAGATCGACTTCTTCTTCGCGAGTATCGGCACCGGCGGCACGATCAGCGGAGTTGGCCAGTACCTGAAGGAAAAGAACCCCGAGATCAGGATCATCGGGGTAGAACCCGCCAGCCGGCAGCATCACCTGTCGGGTCTGAAACGCATCACGGGCCTGCCCGACGAATACTTCCCCAGCATCCTGGATCGCGACCTTCTCGATGACATCGTCTCGGTCAGCGACGAGGACGCCTTCAAAGCCGGCATCAGGGTGGCACGAACGGACGGCGCCATGGTTGGCCCCACGACCGGCGCGGTATTGCACGCGGCCGTCGAGATGGGCGCCGGCAACACCGGTCGAGCTGTATTGATCGCCGCGGACAGCGCCGCCAAGTACATCTCGGCGTACGCGAACTACCTCGACGACTGAGCGGCGCGCCGGAAGGCGTATGCGGATATCGCGAAGCTCAGCAGCGCGCCGATTCCGAAGACCCATCGCCCCAGGGTGACGTTTTGCCCGGACGACAGGAAGAACAGCCCGCCGGAAAAACCCTCGCTCGAGCTGAACAGCGCCACCCACGCACCCATGATCGCGAATACCAGGCACAGCGCGCCGGCAAGCAGGTCGTTGGCACGGGAGTGATTGGCGAGCAGGATCATGAAGCCCGCGATCACGAACGCAATACCGGCCGCCGCAATAACCCAGAGCGGCGCCGTCAATTCAGCCGGGTCCACGGGAAAAAGACCGAGCGCCATGGAAATCGGAAAGCAACCAAGGGCGATACAGAAAAGTCCCCAGGCCAGTCGGGAGCCCCTGCTCAGCGATCTCGCGTCTTTAGCCATCGATGATCGACATACCGCGTTCGTCTATAGCGCCGAAATCTTGCGCGCGAACTCTTCGACCTTGTCCCAGTCCGTGAATTCGATGGTCAGCGACGGATCGGTGGGCCCCTTCGTGATCCACATGATCAACCGGATCATGTGCTTGTCGAAAAAGCCGAGACTCGGATAGTCGATCCTGCCCGCGAACACGCCCAGGAGCTGCGGCTTCCAGTCAATTTTCCCAAGGAATTTCTGCAGGTAGGGGTTCGTCCCCGGCGTGTTCTTTTCAGGCTTTCGCGCCACGACATTGACGGAGAAAAACGCGTTCGGGTGGCTCTCCAGTGTCGCCTGATGCTTCTCGATGAACTCATTCACGAGCACCTGGTGTTTGCCATAGCGAATGCTCGCACCGATAACGATCTTGTCGAAGCTGCCTGCGGGCAGTTCCGGATTGTCTTTTAGGTCCTTTAGCTGCACTTCGTCGCCGAGCGCCTGGGCCGTCTTCCCGATACGCTTGCATATCTCGATCGTATGACCGTCCGTGGTCGAGTAAAGAATGAGTATTTTTGCCATAGTGATCTTCCTGACCGTCAATGTAGCAACACCTCCGCCCGTTAGGCATAGGTGATATCCATAAGTGTTGCTGGCCGTAAAATACCGTAGAAAAAGGTACAGGAGAACCTGCATGGCCCAGCCCATCGACATCAAGCGCCTGAGCGAACAGCTGGACTCGATTTGCGCGCATGCGCGGGCGTTGGAGTCTCAATTCTCCGAAGAACTCGCCGCGGTTCACCCGGAGTTCCGCGACGGCGCCAGGAACCTGGTGCATTACCTCGCGCTGCGACAGTTCGATATCAGCGAACTGCAGGACGACCTGCTGGCGCTGGGTCTCTCCTCGCTGAGCCGGGCCGAACGTAACGTTTTCGGCCTGATCGCAGCGGTGCGCAAGACACTGCGAAAGCTCGACAACGGCGGTGGCGACGATGCAGACGTTCCGGCCACACCGCTCGAGCTTCGCAATCCGAGGGCCGACGCCCACAAGAAGGCGATTCTCGGCACTCACCCTGGCGGCCGGGACGTAAACATCATGGTCACTCTGCCGACGGAGGCCGGCCACAATCGCGCACTCGTATCAGAGATGATCGCCGCCGGCATGAATGTCGCGAGAATCAACTGTGCACACGATGACGAGTCCGTCTGGGCCGGGATGGCAAGCAATGTCAGGGCGGCGAGCGCCGAGGCGGGCGAAGACTGCAGAATCATCATGGACCTGGAAGGCCCGAAACTTCGCACGGGCGAATTGCGTCCCGGGCCCCGGGTACTGCATCTCCGACCCAAGCGCGACGCGCTCGGTCGCGTTGTCGCGCCGCGTCGTATTCGTTTCATGCCCGAGGACATGCTGCAGCGCGGCACAAAAGCCGCCGTAATCCCGGTGCCGCGAGAGTGCGTCGAATTCGCGGAACCGGGGGACGAAATCCGCTTCAGGGACACGCGCGGCAAGAAGCGCAGTCTTACCGTCGTAGACAAGGATGACAAGGGCCTGCTTCTCGACGCCTATCAGGGGGCATACGTCGCCAGCGGCGCCAAGTTGCGCCTCTTCAGACAGGACGCCGGCGAAAAACTGACCTACCGCGTTGGCCAGTTGCCTGTCGTTGAACAGCCCATCCTCCTGCATCAGGGCGACACGCTGATCCTGCATCGGACCAGCGTTCGGGGCGAGCCGGCGCGACAGGACTCGGAAGACAACGTCGCGACGCCGGCGCACATTGCCTGCCAGCAGCCTGCGGCGTTTGCGTTTGTAAAGCCCGGGGACCCAATCTCCCTGAATGACGGAAAGATTTCGGGCGTTGTGCGAAGCAGCAGCGCCGACGAACTCGAAGTCGAAATCACGAAAGCGAAACCCACCGGCAGCAGGCTACGGAGCTTTCGCGGAATCAATTTCCCTGGCAGCGACATCCGTTTGCCGGGCCTGACTGCGACCGACAGGAAGCACCTCCGTTTTATTGCAGCACACGCCGACGCAGTCGGTCTGTCATTCGTTCGGGAGCCGGCCGATATCCGGCTGTTGCAGGAGGCACTCGAGAAGATTCCCGACAACAAGCTCGGCGTGGTCATCAAGATTGAAACCAGCCGCGGGGTCAGGAACCTGGCGCAGCTGATCCTGGCAGCAATGCGAAGCTACCCGGCCGCTATCATGATTGCGCGCGGCGACCTGGCGGTGGAATGCGGCTGGGAGCGGCTCGCCGAGCTGCAGGAGGAAATCCTCTGGTTCTGTGAAGCCGCCCAGATCCCCGTGCTGTGGGCAACACAGGTGCTCGAACAGGAGGCGAAGAAGGGTCGGCCGTCGCGGGCCGAAATCAGCGACGCCGCCATGGCGCAGCGCGCCGACTGCGTGATGCTCAACAAGGGACCGCACATACTCGCCGCGATTCGTATGCTCGACAACATACTG
>JBFELT010000236.1:0-4389 GCA_041552015.1 Woeseiaceae bacterium | reverse complement strand
GCGTTCGTCCGCCCCGAATCGCCCGACGAACTGCTCCGCTCCCGGCTGTCATCTCGTACAATCTCACTTACTGGTTCGGCACCAGCCAGACCTCTGCCGCGACCAATGGTGAAGCATGTCCATGAGTTCCGTCGAGATAGCGAGAAAAGCCTTCCGGGATCGTCGGATCGGTCCGCGATACTCGGGGCCGCGGCATCTCGCGACCACGATCAGTATCAGTCTGTCCGTCGCACTGGCGAGCGCCTGGATGCTCGAGGGCGTCAGGCCGCTCGAATGGCTGACGATTCCACTGACGTTTCTCTATGCCAACCTGAGTGAATACCTCGGGCACCGCGGGCCCATGCATCACAGGACGCGCTTCCTTTCCAGGGTGTTCGAACGACACTCGATCGAGCACCATTCGTTCTTCACGGACAAGGCAGCCAGTTTCGATTCCAGCCAGGATTACAAAGCGGTCCTGTTCCCGCCGATTCTTCTGATTTTCTTCGTTGGTAGCTTCGCGATACCGGTGGGGGCGCTACTCTATTGGCTGATTTCTCCGAATGTCTGTTTTTTGTTCGTTCTTACCGCGGTGCTGTACTTTTTGAACTATGAGCTGCTGCACTTCGCCTATCACACGGATCCGGCCTCCTGGCCTGCCCGGTTACCGTTCATGGGCCGATTACGGCAGCACCACATTGCGCATCACAACCGACAGCTGATGACGCGCTACAATTTCAATATCACCTACCCGATCTGTGATCTTGTTTTTGGAACCCTGTACCGAGGTGCCGATGGCCGTTGAAGCAATGACAGAGACCAGGACCGCGCCCGATGCCCTTGCCCATTGGGCGGAAAAAACCCCGGAGCGCGTGTTCCTGACGCAGCCTTTCGAGGGCGACGTTCATGAATGGACCTTCCGGCAGGCTCATAACGACGCGGCGCGACTTGCATCGGCCCTGCTTGCGCTCGGGCTCGCGCCCGGCGACAAGGTCGCCATCCTGTCAAAGAACTGCGCCGAGTGGCTGATTGCCGATGTCGCCATATCGATGGCCGGCCTCGTATCGGTGCCGATTTATCCCACGGCCGGTGCGGACATGATCGCCTATGTTCTGGAGCACAGCGAGGCGCGTGCCGTTGTGATCGGTCGTCTTGACGACCCGGGGCCGGCACGCCGGGCGACGTCGCCCGAGGTGGCGACAATCGGCTTGCGTTACCCCGGCATCGACTGTCAGCACGACTGGCAAACCCTGATCGATGGCAGCGATCCGATCGAACAGCGGCACCGTCCGACCCGCGACGAGACGATGACGATCCTGTACACGTCGGGGAGCACGGGCCAGCCCAAGGGCGTCGTCATCAGCTATGGCGCTTACGAATACGCGAGCAGGACCGGCGCCGAATCCATGGGCGTCTTGCCGGAGGACCGCGCCCTCTCGTACCTGCCGCTCGCACACATCACCGAGCGAACCGTCATCGCCGGGCCGGCCATCTACAGCGGCTACCACCTGTTCTTCGTCGACAAGCTGGACACATTCCTGGCCGATCTGCTGCGCTGCGAGCCGACCCTGTTCATCTCGGTACCGCGGCTCTGGGTCCAGTTTCAAATCGGCGTGCACAGGAAAATGCCACCGCAAAAGCTCGACCGGCTGCTGAAGCTACCGTTCATCGGCAAGGGTGTTGCGCGCAAGGTCCGCCAGGGATTGGGCCTGGGCAGTAGCCGGCTGATCGGTTCGGGCAGCGCGCCGATATCGCCGCTGACACTGCGCTGGTACGAGAAAATCGGCGTGCACATCAGCGAAGGCTGGGGCATGTCCGAAACCACCGGACTGGCCTGCACGAACATGCCGTTCAGGAGCGAATGCATCGGCACGATAGGCGTGCCGCTGCCGGGCACCGAGATGAAGCTGAGCGAAGAGGGCGAAATCCTCATTCGCTCTCCCGGGCTTTTCAGCCAATATTACAAGCAGCCCGAGCTGACGGCCGAGGTCTTCGCCGCCGACGGATTCTTCCACACCGGCGACAAGGGTGAGTGGCTGGAGGACAGGCAGGCGTTCCGCATCACCGGGCGCGTCAAAGAGCTGTTCAAGTCGGCAAAGGGCAAGTACGTGGCGCCCGCGCCGATCGAGGGCAAGCTCGCCGGCAACCCCCTGGTCGAACAGGTCTGCGTCATGGGCGCGGGTCTGCGCGCGCCGGTCGCCGTGGTCATCCCGACGGCCGCCGCCCGGGAGATGCCCTGCGAAGACGTCGACAGCAGCCTCGAAGCGACCCTGCACGCGGTCAACGACATGCTGGAATCGCACGAGCAACTGTCGACGCTGTACGTTATTGACGATCCCTGGACCGTTGAGAACGAGCTGCTGACGCCGACCATGAAAATCAAGCGCGACAAGCTCGAGGCTCGTTACGCAGACGTGATTCGCCAGGAGGGCGGGGCGATCGTCCGCTGCGAGGCCCCGGTCACCTAGGAGTCTGCGCGGCATTCCCCCTGGGTGGGCCACCACTTCAAACCGGACCTGCAAAACTGGCTATTCGATGCTGCTGCGATACCTGCCGGACTTGTCGGTGCCGGTCCTCGTGTGATGAACTGCCAGGGTGGATATGGGAATCAGAGTTCTGTGGCTACTGGCGGGCCTGATGTCGGTCGCCATCGGCGCCGTCGGCGTCGTGTTGCCGCTCTTGCCGACGACGCCGTTCCTGCTGATCGCTGCCTTCGCCTTCGCCCGATCCTCGACGCGGCTGAACAGGTGGTTGCGGGAGCACCGCTCTTTCGGGCCGCTGATCGACAACTGGCACCGCGAGGGCAGCATCGACCGCAAAGTGAAACGGATTGCGATGACTGTTATCTTGATGACGCCGGTGATCACCTGGCTGTTCGGTGCACCGCTGTGGATCATCGCCTGTCAGCTTGTCGTCCTGAGCGTTGCCTCTGTATATATCCTGACCCGCCCCTTGCCGTCTGAAGGCCATCGCAAGTAAACCGCACGAAGCTTACAAGGACAGGAATCTCCATGAGCCAAGAGACCGGCAGCAAACAAGTGAACGCGGACAAGCGCGGCAGTCGAAAGAGACTCGTCGCCGTTGCCGTCGCAATTCTGGTAATCGGCCTCCTGGCAGCAGCGTTCTTGTACGACAGTGACGGCGCTGGGTCTTTGCAAGGCGAGGCCGCAGCACGCCAGGCAGCCCTCGCGAGCGAACATTCGCCGACTCTTGGCGACCCGCGGGCCAAGGTGCACATCGTGGAGTTTCTCGATCCGGCCTGTGAAACCTGCGCCCTGTTTTATCCAATGGTCAAGCAGTGGATGGCCCAGGTGCCGGGCGAGATCCGTCTTTCGATCCGCCATGTCGCATTTCATACCGGCGCCGACTACGCGGTCAGAATCCTGGAAGCGAGCCGAAAACAGGACAAGTACTGGCAGACCCTCGAAGCCCTGCTGGCATCGCAACATCAGTGGACACAGCATCATACCGTTCTGCCTGACAGGATCGGGCCAGCCATCGCGGCTGTGGGCTTGGACATGGAGCAGCTGATGGTCGACATGAACGCCATGGATGTACTGATGCGCATAGAACAGGACAAGAAAGACGCCATACTCCTGAAAATCAGCGCGACGCCGGGATACTTCGTCAATGGTCGGCCCTTACCCAGCTTTGGCCAGAAGCAATTGGCCGACCTGGTCCGCGAAGAGTTGGGTAAATAGCGGACAGGGAGCGAAGCGCTGCGCCAATAAAGGATAACTGCGTGAAGATAGCTGCCATCCGCGTGTACCAGGTCGACCTTCCGCTCGTCGAGGGCCGCTATTCGTGGTCCGAGGGCAAGTACGTCGAGGTGTTCGACAGCACCGTCGTCGAGCTGGTCACCGACGACGGCCGGTCGGGGTTTGGCGAGGTCTGTCCACTCGGACCTTTTTACCTGCCGGCGTTCGGGCCGGGCGCGCGAGCCGGGATCGGCGAACTGTCCGCCAGCCTGATTGGACAGGACCCGACCGCAATCGGCCCGATCAACCAGCTCATGGACCGCGCGCTGCTCGGTCACCCGTACGTAAAATCGGCCATCGACATGGCGTGTTGGGACCTGCTCGGCAAGGTCTGCGAAAAGCCGGTTTGCGAATTGCTCGGCGGCAGGTTCGGCGAGAGTGTTGCGCTGTATCGCGCAATCAGTCAGCGACCCGCCGACGAGATGGCGGAGAACGTTGCGGCGCATCGCGCGGACGGCTACACCAAGTTTCAGCTCAAGGTCGGCGGTCGACCCGCAGACGATATCGAGCGCATTCACGCGGCCGCTGATGTGCTGACAGCCGGTGAAGTACTCGTTGCCGATGCGAACACCGGCTGGCGCGTCGATGACGCAGTCCGCGTCGTCAACGCGGTCCGCGATCGGGACGTCTACATCGAGCAGCCGTGCCGTTC
>JBFELT010000235.1:0-4407 GCA_041552015.1 Woeseiaceae bacterium | reverse complement strand
TATTGCCGAGGGAGGAAACTACTCAGGCAATCAAAGACTCAGCGAAAGCGCGTCATACTGGTGAAAGATTCGGGCTAGTCCCCCCAGCGTTTCATGAAGCGCACGCCAATCTCCCTGGGACGGTTGGTGAACACACGCAGGGTGTGGTCGCGCCCGCTGGCCACATTTGAGGCCCCCCAATCGAACTGGCCGTCGTTGTGCGTCAACGTCGCGCGCTCATCGGTGAGGTTGTTGACGAATATCGACGCTTCCCAGTCTTCGCTCTGGATGCCAAAACGCAAATCGCCGATCGCGTAGGCGTCGTTGACGAATTGCGGGTTCGGGCTGTCCGCCGGAGACAGAGGCTCGAGTATGCTGACCGAGTCGCCGTTGTAGGACCATTGCGTGCGCACGAAGGCATTGTTCTGCCCCATGAACTCGATCGGCCAGTGATACTCGGCCCAGGCCGCGGCTTTGAACTCCGGCACCAGCGGCAGTCGCAGGCCGCCGACGACGTCGGGAATGCCGTCGGCATCCAGGTCGTGGTCGGTATCGGTTTCGGCTTCCATGAATTCGGCGTTCATGCCCAGCACCCAGCTTTCGCCGACCGCCATGTCCGCCTCGATGTTCACGCCGGTCATGTGCGCCTCGCCCAGGTTGGCAACGACGCGCTGCCAGGGCTGCCCGCAGACGCCGGAGATCGCGGCATCCGGCAGGCCGAGGCGGATGCAGTCGATACTGGACGGATCGGTCAGCTCATGCTGATAGTCCTTCCACTGCATGTGGTAAGCCGTAATATTGAAACGGCCGGCACCGGAGCCGAAGGTCGACTTGTAGCCGAATTCGTAGTTGTCCATCAGGTCCGAGACATAGGTTCCCGGGAAAAACGGTTCGCCGCGCTGCCGGTTGATTCCACCCGGCCGTTTGCCGCGCGTGAACAGGCCGTAGACCATGCGACTATCGGCGCCCTCGCCAAAGGAATAATTCACGCTGATCTTGGGAATGAACTCCTTGTCCGTTCCCGTGCGCGCCTCCGGAGTGACGTAGGCCGGAATGCCGAAGCCGCCGGGTCGGTTGACGAAGTAGTAGTTGGTGTTGGAGCGATCGTAGTAGCGCCCGCCGAGCGTCAGGTCGAACTGGTCGTTTATGTGCCAGGTAGCCTCGCCGAAGATGGCCTGCTGCTCCCAGTCGGTCGCACTGGCGGAGTACCAGCCGGAGCTTGTATTCGCGTAGGAAGTGCCCCGGGCGAACTCGTAGTACGCCAGCGACAGCGAGTCCTGGTACAGGTTGACGCTGCCGTCGCCGCCAGTCGTGGGCACGGCAAACGAGGACTGGAAGTCGTCGTTGCTGCGTTCGTAGAACAGACCCACCAGCCAGTCGATCGTGTCTCCCTGGGCCGAGAGCCGGAACTCCTGCGTGAACTTGTCCATCTGGCCATTCACGAAGTGAGCAAGCAGGGAATCGCCGTCAACCGTGGGCGCCTGACAGTACACCGGCCACCAGATCGCGTTGCCGGTTGCCGGGTTCGCGAAATAATACGGAGAGTACGAGGCCGGCACGCCGGAGTCACGGCAGTATTGTGCATTCCAGTAGTGTGCGTAGGTGGTGACATCCGTCAGGTAGTTGTTCTTGCGATCGAAATACGACGTCGCCGACACCAGTTGTGCAAAGCCGAGATCCCCGTCGAGTGTCAGCGAGAATAAATTGAATTTGTCATCGGTAAACTCGTCATGAAAACGAATGGTCTGCAGGTCGCCAACATAGGGATCGTAGTAGTTGTCGGCGCCGGTGTCGGTTTCCTGGTAGGACGCACTGAAGTTGGCCGACCAATTGTCATTCACGTTCCACAGAAGACCGGCACGGATGCCATAGATGTCGGCGTCGTTCCATTTCTTTTCGACCGACGCCGAATTGTCGAGCGTACCGAATTCCGCCGGATAGAAGCCAGGGCCATTGAAGGCGGACTGGTCCGGCGTGTTGCCCGGCACGTTGTCGATGTAACCGCCATCGTGATCGTTGTAACCGACAACGCGCAGCGCCAGCTTGTCTTCGATGAGCGGCACGTTGAAGACCAGCGAACCGCGGTAACTTGCGTCACTCTGGTCGCCGCCGCGGAGTTCGCCATCGAACACCGCCTCGAAGCCGCTCGCGTCAGGCCTGTTCGTGACGATTCGCATCGTGCCCGCCTGGGCGTCAGATCCGTACAGGGTACCCTGCGGGCCTGACAGCGCCTCGACGCGCGCGATGTCGACCATGCGAATCCCGGGCTGGCTGCCGGTAACCGTTACGGAGATTTCGTCGAGATAGACGGAGGAGGTCGACGCCGCAATATAGCCGGGCGCGGTAATTGCGCCGCGGAATACGACGACGTTGGAGCTGTTGTTGTAGGTCACCACGCTCACGGACGGAATGAACCGGGCGTAGTCTTCCATCGCCTTCGCCCCTATCGCTGCGAGGGCATCCTGCGACAGTGCCTGGATGGCGATGGGAATATCCTGGGCGGATTCGCTGCGCTTGCGCGCGGTCACGACGATCTCTTCGAGGGATCGGCCGCTGGGCTTGGCTTCTTCGGCCTCCTGCGCGTGAACGGCCTGGCCGGGAGAAAGTGAGGCTGCTACTGCCGCAGCAACTGGCGAAACGATGTACCTCGACTGTACCGTCATGTGAAACTCCCCCGACTTTGTTTTTGATTTTAAAACTTGCTGCTGACCTCGAATGTCATACTCGCGTACCAGTCTATTGCACTCGCGATCCCACGCTCAAGCGTTTTTTTTCTGTTTCATCGCTTCACTTGAAAGTCGCCGAACGGTCGTTGTTTTTCGGGCAGCCCCGCGAGCAGCGGTTCCATAATGTGAACCAGCGTCGCGAGTTGTGCCTCATAGTTGCGCCACAAGTTAACCGATGTCGAATAAATCGGTCTGCGTACCTGCTCGGAACTCGCCGTCTTGACGGCACGCTCCGTTTCGTGAAAACGCACGCAGGACTCTTCGAATGGCAGCCCGCAGAACTCGAGCAGGCGCCGCACTTCCGTCTCGAGGTCCGCCACGACGTTTTCGTAGTGCACGTCGAGCACGAAGCCGGGCAATACCCGCTGCCAATGATCCATGATTCGCTGGTATTGCAGGTAGTACTCGCCGAGCTCGGTCAGGTCGTAACTGAAAGGCTGGCCGCTGGCAAACAGCTGCTTGTAGGTGCCGAGGCAGCTGTCGAGCGGATGGCGGCGCGCGTTGATGATCCTGGCATTAGGCATCGCGAGCTTGATGAGGCCAGCGAAAACGAAATTGTTCGGATTCTTGTCGATAAAGAATGCCGCGCCCTCGCGGTGCTTGGCAGTACTTTCGAGGTACTTGCGCCCGATTCTCGCCCACCCGGACGACCTCAGCGGCGCAACGACGTCGGGGAACCCCACCGGTCTGCGTGACCGCTGCCGCATCGCCAGCAGCACCCGGGACAGGTCACTGAGTTCGTGAGTGCCCTCGACCATGGAATGACTTGCAAGGATTTGCTCGATAAGCGTTGAACCGGAGCGCGGCATTCCAACGACGAAAATGGGCGTCGGATGCAGGTCCGGCCCGCCACCTTGTGCGAGGAACTCCGCGTCGAACTGCGCGATAATGCGATCGTTGGTCATCTCTGTTTCGACGGGGTCGTAAGACTCGGCCTTGCGACGCAGCCGGTTGCAGCGATCGAAGTTCTCGAACGCCTGGTCGTAATCCCTGCGAGCTTCGTATTCGAGCCCCAGTGCGTTGTGTACCTGGCAACGACCCTCGTCGTCGAGATCGTCTGCGTCCAGCAGTGCATGCATGGCCTCGACCTCCGACTCTTCGAAGCGGAAGGTCTTTAGATTCGCGAGGCTCCAGTAGGCTTCGGCATGATTGCCGCGGACCGCGATGCTGGCGCGATACTGGGCGATCGCTTCGTCGCGGCGACCAATTGTTTTCAGCTGGTGCGCCATGCCACACATGGCCCCTGCCTTGTCCGGCGAAAGCTCGAGGACCGTCTCGTAGGCCTCGATCGCCTCCTCGTAACGTCCGGCTGAAGACAATACGCTGGCCAGCAGGAGATGCGCTTCGGCCCTGCCCGGCGACAGCTCGACCACCTTGCGCGCGCTCTCGAGCGCATCGTCGAATTCCTCGAGCTGACGCTGGGCGTTGGCGAGATCCACCCATGCCCGCGAGTAGTCGGGCGCGAGCTCCAGGGCGCGGCGCAGAAATACGATGGCCTCGCGGAAATGCTCGTGGGAAACGGCGATGCCGGCGAGTCGTCTCGAGGCTTCGACGTGCTCGGGATCGGCTTTCAGTATGGCGCGGTAAACGGCCTCGGCCTTGTCGGACTCCCCGCGCTGCTCGTGCTCGACCGCTTCACGTATCTGGTCTGCGAACGCCATCTGCCGGCGCTTGAGTCGGCCGCCGACGATACCCTGGCCGG
>JBFELT010000234.1:0-4464 GCA_041552015.1 Woeseiaceae bacterium | reverse complement strand
TCCGGACCGATCGAGGACCTGTTTGCGCCGCTCGCACGTTTTGCCGAGCTGACCCAGCCCGGCGATCTGGCGGCACTCGGGGTGACCGAGCGCGATCAGCTGGCCGCCACCGACTCGCGAATTTTCAGCAAACCGAGTTGGCGATCCGGCGTATTTACTGCAACTCAATAAGACGTCTCGCCGCAATTGCCGGTTGAGCGTTTTTCTCGATCAAGGATGAACGCCGGTCGCGTGCAGGGAAAACTCGACATCGGTCGAAGCGCCACTGCCGGTGATCGTTGTAATCACCAGCAACACTCCGGTATCGCTGTTCGCATCGTAAGTGCAGAGACCCGGGCCCAGGCCGTTGCCGTCGGCGGTGATAATCGCGCGAGGAATTGCAACGCCATTCGTGTCTCGTGCTATCGAGGCAGTCGCGAAATCGTCAAACGAGAAGACCATGCAACCCTGGTGTGCAGGATCGGCCGCCAGGACTATCGGCGTGACCACCAGTATGATACTGCCATCGCGCGCCACCGAGATATCCGCCTGTTCGATCGTGTCCACGCCAAGATCCGCCGCATCCTGCCCGTCGAGAATGGTGCCGACATGGTCGTAACCCGTCGGCGTTTCTCGCAACAGTTCTATACGGTCGAGATCGGTTCGCCGACCCGTCCCATCGACCACCAGGCAAGACGTCGCGAGGTAAGTGTCGCCATTGAAGGCGAACAGGCCCGGCTCCGTTTGTATTATGCAGTCGGCGAGCGCCGGGATCGCATTGAAATCAATGGGTGCGCCCCAGGACGCGGACGTTGCTGCGGACCTGCCCCAGACGACGCTGTTATCGCCCAGGAGATCGGGCGTCGATGCCGTTGTGCGCCAGTAGAGGAACTCCTGGCGTTCGTCGACACCGGAAACGGTTCCAAAGGGATTGAAGTATTTCAGCCACAGGATCTGCCACGTGCCCGCCGCTTCTTTCACCAGCGTTGACACTTCATGGGTGCTCCACCCCATTACGCCGGTATCGGGATGTGTCTCCATCTGCATGTCATTAACCGCGCGGACGAAAGTGAAGGACGCGCCATTGTCATCGCTGCGAGCAAGTCGGGTCCGCACGCCAAGGTCGAAGACGACGGGTGGTCCCGGATCACTGATCTGCGTATTGAGCCAGCTGTACGCCAGCCACAACGTGCCTGTCGTGGCGTCGTATTCGAGACTTGGATCGCCGTAGCCACGGAAGGGATCCGGTGTGCCGTTGATGTCGGAATGCGGATCGCCAACGATCGACACCTCGGGGCAGGACGCATCTTTGCTGCAATGGAAGGTCGTTGGACCCGGCGGGGGCGGTGGTGGGGCGACAGGCGGTGTCGCGCCGCCGCCGGAGCCGCCGCCACAGGCCGACAGGCAGAGCAAGACCGCGAAAACTGTTACTGCCCTGGGGGCGTGCGAATCCATAGCCGGATCATAGATCATGCGCGATGTGTCTGACCCGTGCAGCGGTCGCAGTAATGGTGATAGCGGATGGTGGCCAGGATGCCCGCGGCGCGGTCTGCTGCACCGCGCATAGCGAGGCACAGCTGATGCACGCCAATGTCAGCATCGTTCGCCCACCGACGCGCGTTTGAATTTTCACAAGAACGCAGGCATGTTGCCCGCATGACCCAACACGAATACATCTTCATCGCCATCTCGATTATTCTCGGCCTGGCGATGGCACGCCTGCTTCACACCGCCGCCCTGCTGGTACGCGCCCATAATCGCGTGACCTATCACTGGGCAACGATGCTATGGGGCAGCTGTGTCTTTATCTATATCCTGCAGCTGTGGTGGGTCGGCTGGGAGCTGCGCCTGGTCTCGGAATGGTCCATCATCGATTTCTTCGCCCTGGTGATCGGCTCGATATTTGTCTACGGCGCCGCTGAACTCGCGCTGCCGAGCGAGGACTTCGACATATCGGACGATACCGAACTGGACTTCCTGGCGCACAGCCGCTCACTCGGACGGGTGTCTGCGATGTCAATGCTCGGCTATTTTGCGGTCGGGCCGTACGTGAATCTGACAATGTTCGAGAATCCGCCGCTGCCTTCGTTCGGATTTCCGATTCTTGGTGGCGGCCTGATAGTGCTGATGGTGATGAAGCCACAGTGGTTCAAGGGGCTGTCGGTCGTGTTCACCGGCTACACGATTCTCATTCTGTACCTGACTGCCTGATGAAACACCGCATGCTGCATTGATCCGAAACCAGTCAATGAAACCGGGGTCGAGCTTTCCTGCCATCATCTTTGTAGACGTTAGAGAGAATTGAACCATGAAACTAAATCACTCTTGCCTGGTTGCTGTTTTGATCGCCAGCTTATCGCTCGCCGCAAATGCAGACGTCAAAGTCGACATCATCAAGAACCCCTACAGTGGCGCGCGCAATTCGCCGGAGCTGTCGACCAATCCCGACTACATTCACGCGGCAGGGCTTGAACGCCTTATCGGCGAATGGGGTGGCGAGCTGATCCGGCCCATCCAGGACATTCGCCTGGATGCAGAGCAGGAGCGGCAATACGGTGAGTGGAATCGCATGGCACTGGCGAACGCGAATTTTGCCGATGCGGTTCGTGAAGGACGGCAGGACGATCTGATCACGATTGGGCTGGAAGCAAACTGCAACGATCTGCTCGGTATGCTTGCGGGACTCAAATACGATTCTGATGGTAATGCGCGGCGCGTCGGGCTGGTCTTTATCGACGCACATGGGGATTTCAATATTCCGGAAACCACGCTGTCCGGAATGCTCGGTGGCATGCCCGTCGCCGTTGCTGCAGGCCATGCGCTGCACAACATCCGCAAGACGGCCGGACTGGCAGAGCCGTTGCCTGTGAGTGACATCGTCTGGGGAGGCGTACGTGACCTGGACCCGCTCGAGGCCGATCGATTTACCGAGTACGCTGTCCAGCAATTTTCTGTGCAGGATATTCGCGAGCTATCCGTCAACCTGAAAAAGCAGATGGACAGGCTCGCCGACAGAGTCGACGTTATCTACGTTCACATCGATATGGACGTGCTTGATCCGGCGGAAGTACCGGGGCATGACCTGGCCGTAGCCGACGGTCCGAGCAGCAAAGACCTGGCCGCCGCATTGACACTGATGTTCGAGAACCCCAAGACCGTCGCACTCGGTATTGCATCCACACCGTCATTCAACATTGATCCTGGAGGTGTGAGCCGACAGGCAGCGCTCAACCTCATAGAGGGTGCTATCAGGGGCGCGCAGGCTCGATAGCGAACCAGGGCCCCGTAGCTGCTCGGCACGATTGGCCTGCATCTTGCTGATCACGTCGGAGACTATTTTGCGGCTGCCGCTTCCAGGCTCATGAGCTCGGGACGTCGTCGCCTCAAAATCTTTGCCGGCACGAGGTGGCGCATCGCTTCGAGCTTTCCGAAACACAGCAACTTGTCGTCCGATTCCAATACCCGCGATTTGCGGGGGTTGGGAATGGCTTTCCCGCCTCGGTATAGCGTAAGTACGTTGACGTCCTGTTCCGCGAGTTCGGTTTCATCGATCGTGAGGCCATGAAACTTGGAGCCATCGCGGATTAGAATTTCGCTGACGCCATAGCCTTGACTTACGGTCAGGCGCTGTCGAATGTCAATTTCCGGGAAATCTACGCGTGCAGCAATATATTCAACGATGGCGCCTGCGATATCGAGTTGCGAGCATTTCTCGATGCCCTCGAGCCCCGGTGACGAGTTGACCTCCATTATTTGCGGCCCTTCTGCTCCTTCGAGCATATCGACGCCGGCCACCCTTAATCCCAGAATCTGCGCGGACCGCACGGCGGTTTCACGGTATTCATCGGAAAGATCGACGGGCTGCGCGACACCACCGCGATGCACGTTGCTGCGAAATTCCTGGCCCTGTGCCACACGCCTCATCGCTGCCACTACGCGGTCGCCGACAACGAATGCGCGAATGTCCTTACCTTTGCTTTCGGCAACAAACTTCTGAATAAGCACGTTTTGTTTCTGGCTGTGGAGCAGCTCGATGATCGACTCTGCGGCCTTGGTCGATTCTGCAAGCAACACGCCGATGCCTTGCGTACCCTCAATGAGTTTGATGATTACCGGCGCGCCACCGACCCGCTCAATAGCGGGCAGGATATCCTTCTTGTCGGCGACAAACGTTGTTTGAGGAATTCCGATGTTGTGTCGACTGAGAATCTGCAGGCTGCGCAATTTATCGCGAGAATTTCCGATACCGTTCGCCGTGTTCGCACAGAACACACCCATTTCCTCAAACTGCCTGACGACGGAGTTGCCGAAGTAGGTTATCGACGCGCCGATGCGTGGCAGTACTGCGTCATAATTACTTAGATGCTTCTGTCGATAGTACAAATCCGGCACGCCCTGCTGCAGATCGATGGCGAATTTCAGCGTGTTCAGGACCTTGACGTCGTACCCACGTTGTAGCGCTGCCTCTTTAAGGCGCCTGGTACT
>JBFELT010000233.1:0-4499 GCA_041552015.1 Woeseiaceae bacterium | reverse complement strand
CGGGCCTTAATGAAGGTGCCGCGAGACTTTGACATCTTCTGTCCGTTTACGGTCAGAAAGCCGTGAACGAATACGCCGGTCGGCATACGAAATCCCGAGCCATCGAGTACAGTCGGCCAGAACAGCGTATGGAAATACATGAGGTCCTTGCCGATGAAATGGTAGACCTCGGCATCGCTGCCAGGTCGCCAGTAGTCATCGAAGTTGAGATCGTCGCGACGCGCGCACAGGTTCCTGAAACTCGCCATATAGCCAACTGGCGCATCCAGCCAGACGTAAAAATACTTGTCTTCGGTGCCCGGAATGCGAAAACCGAAATAGGGCGCATCGCGAGAGATATCCCAGTCCTGCAGGCCGGCCTCGAACCACTCGTCGAGCTTTGCGACGATGCTCTTGTCGAGCTTCGCATCGCGCATCCAGTCGCGCAGGCGGCGATCGTACTCGCCGAGTCTGAAGAAGTAGTGTTCCGATTTGCGGCGCACCGGTGTCGTGCCGGAGATGACGGAGACCGGGTTTATCAAGTCCGCAGGTGTATAGGTCTTGCTGCAGTTCTCGCAGGCATCGCCGTATTGATCATCGGCTTTGCAGAACGGGCAGGTGCCACGAACAAAACGGTCGGGCAGAAACATGCCTTCCTTCTCGTCGTAGGCCTGCTCGATCGTTCGGGTCACGATGTCGCCCCGGTCGCGCAGAGCCTCGAACATCTCGCTGACCAGCGCCTCGTTTTCCTCGGAATGTGTCGTGTAGTAGTTGTCAAAGTCGACGCCGAATGCGGCGAAATCGCGTACGAAGTCCTCTGAGACCTGTTCGGTCAGCTGTTCGGGGGAGATCCCCAGCTCACGCGCTTTGAGCATAATCGGCGTGCCGTGGGCGTCAGATGCGCAAACGTAGGTACAGTCGTGGCCGCGCAATTTCTGGAATCGAACCCAGATGTCGGTTTGCAGGTACTCGACGAGATGGCCCATGTGGATAGCGCCATTCGCATATGGCAGGGCGCTCGTCACGAGCATCGTTCTTCTTCGGGACATCGTAGGTGCTTTTCGGCTGGGCAGTGGCCGAGATTATGCCACGGGTCGGACCGCTCTGTAGCGGCAATAGCGGCTTGCTACTCGATATCCTTGAGGCTCTCGAACTTCGACTTGTTGTTGGCCTGCTGGTAGGCCTCGAGACCTGTAACCCAGCCTTTGTTGACCAGGTCCATCAGGGCGCTGTCCATGGACTTCATGCCGACGCTGCCGCCACTTTGGATCGCCGTTTCGAGCTGGTCGAGCTTACCCTGGCGAATCAGGTTGGAAATTGCAGGCGTGTTGATCATGATCTCCAGTGCCGCAGCCCGACCCGGCTTGTGGCAGGTTGGCAGCAGTTGTTGCGACACGACGCCGCGCAGCGAGGTAGAGATCATCGTGCGTATGTGGCTCTGCTTGTCGGCCGGGAAGGAATTGATGATGCGATCGACGGTCTGTGCGGCGCCGTTCGTGTGTAGCGTGCCCATTACCAGGATGCCCATCTCTGCGGCCGTAACGGCAATGCTGATGGTCTCGAGGTCGCGCATTTCGCCGACCAGGACGACGTCCGGGTCCTCCCGCATGGCGGAATGCAGGGCCTCGGCAAAGCTCGGGCTATGTACGCCAACCTCCCGCTGACTGATCAGGCAGCCCTGTGCCTTGTGGACGAACTCGATCGGATCTTCGATCGTCAGGATATGACCCTTCAGACGCTTGTTCATCGAGTCGATCATGGCAGCGAGGGTTGTCGATTTTCCGGAGCCGGTCTTGCCGGTCACCAGGATCATGCCCTGCGTGTATTTGCAGAGATCGTGGATGGCCTTGGGCATGCCCAGATCGACGAGCGTCAGAGCCGTCGACGGAATGGCACGAAAGATCGCACCGATGCCGTTCAGGTGGCGAAACGCATTTACCCGGAATCGCGATACATCGGGAATTTCGTAGGCGAAATCGGCCGCGTCTTCGCTGTCGAAGGTGCGCCTGGTGATGCCATCCATGATCTCAAAGATGACCTGCTCCGCGACGTCCGTCTTCAGCGCTTCATCGGAGATAACGGCGAGATTGCCGTGCACGCGGGCACGGACCGGGTCGCCGGAAACGAAATGCAGATCGGATGCGCTCTTCTTCAGCGCCTGCTCCAGGTAGCTGTCGATCTGCGCCATGGCTATCCCTCGCCCATGTCCAGCACCTGCACCATGTCGGTGTTGGTCACGAAACGCTGGAACTTCCTCTTGTCGTTTGCGAAGCGAATGGCGTCGTCCGGATCGATTTCCTTGGCTTGCACCGCATCGAGCAGGGCGTGATCCATGGCCTGCATGCCCTGGTCCTTGCCGGTCTGGATCTGCGAGGGTATCTGGTGGGTCTGGTCCGTTGTGATCAGCTTGGCGATAGCGCGGTTATTGACGAGTATCTCGAGCACGGCCCGCCGACCGCGGCCGTCGGGCGTCTTGACGAGTACCTGCGTGACGACCGCTTTCAGGCTCATCGACAGGAAGCCTTTTGTCTGCTCGCGCAGTTCACCCGGCAGCGCGTCGATGATGCGGTCGATCGTCTTTACGGCACCCGTTGTATGCAGGGTGCCGAGAACCAGGTGGCCGGTTTCCGCTGCCGTCATCGCCATTGAGATCGTCTCCGCATCGCGCAGCTCGCCAACGAGTATCACGTCCGGGTCCTCGCGCATTGCGGAGCGTACGCCGTCGGCGAAGCTCCTCACATGGGTGCCTACTTCGCGCTGGATGACCTGGCAGTTCTTGCTGTGATGCACAAATTCGATGGGGTCCTCGAGACTGATGATGTTGAGGTTCCGCGTTTCATTGAGGTGGTCGATCATTGCCGCCAGTGTCGTCGATTTACCGGTCCCTGTGGACCCCGTTACCAGCACCATCCCCTGGTGGTAGTCGCAGAACTTCTTCAGGATCGGTGGCACACCAAGCTCGTCGAGTTTCGGCACCGCACCCGGGATATAACGGAATACGGCGCCGATGCCGGTTTCCTTGCGAAAGACGTTGACACGGAACCGGCCGCTGTCCTCGCCCACGTAGGAGAAGTCAAGATCGTGGCCTTCCTGCAAGCGCTCTCTCTGCTTGGTGGTGAGAACTTCGGTAATGTAGGTCTCGAGTTCCGTGTCTGAAAGCTGCCGGAACTTGATCGGCATCAGGTCGCCGTTCATGCGCAGCATTGGCGGCACTCCGACCGCGAGGTGCACATCCGAGCAGCCTTGCGCGAGCCCGAGTTTTAGAAATGCGTCAATACGTGCCATATCTCTGCCTACATCGGAATTGCGTCGAGCGCTTCAGTGAGTTCATCCATGGACTGGAAGCGCTTCGATTTGTCGACGGACATTGCCTTGATAATCAGCGCTGCAAATTCGTCGTTGATTTCCGGGTTGATTTCCTGGCAGTGCTTTGCCTTGCCCTGCACGTGCTGGTACATCACTGACATGTGGTCACCACGACTGTACGGCGGTATTCCGGTCGCCATCTCGTAGATTATTACGCCTACGCTGTAGACGTCGGCCGTTACGTCCACCTTCTTGCCGAGAATCTGCTCGGGAGCCATGTATTTCGGCGAGCCGATAACATAGCCGGTTTTCGTGAGCTGTGTGTCGCCGCTGCTGGCCGCCGCCGCAACGCCGAAGTCCACGATCTTCAGCAGGCCCTCGTCATTGACGAGAATGTTGGCCGGTTTCAAATCGCGGTGGATGACGCCAGCCTGGTGGGCCACCGCCATGCCGGCGGCTATGTCGCGTGAAAAACGCAGGACCTTGTCGAGGTCCATGGGCTTGCTGTCGGGGATCTCGCCCGAGAGCGTATGCGACGGGAAGTACTCCATCGAAATTGCGTAGCAGCCCTGCAGCTTGAGGAAGTCATAGATACGAATGATGTTTCGATGCGTAATCTTGCGCGAGTAACGCAACTCGTGCACGAAACGTTTCATCATTTCTTCGTCGGAGGAGACGTTCGGGTTGAGGAATTTCAGGATCAGTTGCTCATCGACGACCTCGTCTTCCATCAGCAGCACGGTTCCGAAGGCGCCCTTGCCGATTTTTTCGATGTACTTGTAGCGGCCGTCGATGACATCCCCGGGGTTGAGCTTGGATATGTCGAGCATCGGCTCGCCAACTGCGACCAGAGCTTCCGAGGCTTCCTGCGCATCCGGTGCTTCCTCCGGCTTCGCGGCCTCGGCGATCTGCGCCGCCTGCGCGGCCAGCAGGTCATCCAGTTCGTCGTTTTCGAGCAGCAGCGTCTTGGTGTGCGCGGCGATCTTTTCTGCACGCACGTTTTCTTCGAGTACCGTCTCGGAGTAGCGTGCGTCCAGGTCCTTTAGCGCCTTGCTGGCGACGTTGATTATGGTGGCATCCTGCGACTGCTGGATTTTTTTCAACAGGCCGCGGATAGAATCGGCGTTGGCGCCATCGGCCAGGTGCGCCAGTGCCTTGATGGCTTCGACCTGTATTTCGCGTTCGGGCCGCTGCAGAAGCGGCATGATCTTGCT
>JBFELT010000232.1:0-4566 GCA_041552015.1 Woeseiaceae bacterium | reverse complement strand
TCTTGCGCCGGTTCGTTCTTTTCAGTCAGTTTGTCGAGGTCGGCCTGACGATAAAAGAACTTGTGCTCGAAGACGAGGTTATCAGATTCTATTGCCTGGCCATCACTGATTTTTGGCCGAAAAACTCGCTGGCGAATTTCGCGATGCACCATGCGCTGCATGTCGGTGAATTCGGCAGGGATAGCCTCGGTGCGGAGGTTCCTGACTCTGCCACGACTCGATACCGTGTAATCGACTCGAATCGTACCGGTTAACAACTGTGCATCGGACGTCGCCTTGTTGCCACCCTTGAAGGCGTACTTCGGGATAGGTTCTTCAACGAGCGCGACAGGTCGCCCCATGACTTCGTCGCGCATCGCCAGTCGTTCGTCGTCGCCCGACAGCAAGTCCCAGGCCTCGGTATACAGGCCGCGGGCCCGGTTCATCGACTGTATGTAGACATAGTGGTCCGCAAGTGCGAGTTTGGTTTGGACGAGTTCGCGCCAATCGATGTCCGGTGACGATTCCGCAATTCTCATCGCGCGCTTGAAGTAAATCTCGCCGGTCGACACCATGCCGCGCTGTTGCATCTCCGACTGACTCAGGTCAATGAAATAGTACGACTCACCCAGCTTGCTCAGCGGCAGGATCAATTGCGGGTCTTCTTTGCCGAGTTTTTGCTCCATGATGCGAATGATACGCCGATAGGTGGCGCGCTCATCGTTGTAATACCGGGCTGCATGTTGCCACCCGGCGCGGCGCATCAGAGAAGGAATCAGCGCCAGTTCGTCGCCGGCAAAGTGACGCACGTTCAGCGCATGCATGCGATCCAGCAAGTCGCGCGCGCCCTTGGCATCGCCGGTCATCAACGTTGCCTGCGCGAGTGCCTCGATTATCTCCACTTGCTGAATATTGTGCGGGCCCTCGTTGACATGGGTAATATGTCGCGCCCTGCTGAAAGCTTCCCTGGCGAGATCCGGCCGTCCGTTCCCCAGCTGCGCGCTGCCGAGACCGGTCAGCGGATTAACAAGTTTGTCGGTGAGCCGATCCTCTACCGTTTCGATGATTTCCACGGCCGATTCGAAGTTCTGAACGGCGGCGTCGTACTGGCCATTTCGGCTTTGTACCAGCGCAAGGTTGTTCAGCGCCTTCGATGCTTCGAGCGATTGCGGACCGTGAAGCCGGATGACCATCTCGACGATTCGTTTTGCCGACGCGTCCGCCTCGTCCATGACGTCCTCGGCAACCAGGCGACGATAGCGGTCAAACTCTTCGGCAAGCTGCGTGGCCAGGTCCCGCTCGTCGACCTCTGTGGCCGCGCCAACATCGGCTGTCTCGTCGTCGGCGACCGGCACGACCTGGTCCAGCGGTCCCGCCTCTTCGTCGTCGCCCTGCTGGGCGGCAGCATCGGAGATCGCGGCAATGGCGAAGGCGAACAGGAGAAATTTCAATAGCTTGGTCATACGATCTGACAAAGTTGGCCCTTACGTGGTGTGGCGATCTCCGGTCTGAATCAGACCCGATCGCGGGAGAATAGTTCGCGTTGCCCGGCGCTCTGCAAGCGCAGCAACTATACCGCCTGAAAACCGATGGCGGTAGCCGCCAGGACCCACCTACAACGACAGATCCAGCTGCTGCGGACCAGGCGAACGGAAGCGGCTGCAATCAAGCGGCTGCCGGCGCGCATGCGTATCAATGCCGAAGCGTCGACAGGCAGCCGTGAAGCGGGTCTTCAGCATGTCCGCATAGGGCCCCCGGCCGGTCTGTCTCATGCCGAACCGGCTGTCGTAATCACGGCCGCCACTGGCCTGTCGGACGAGGCTGATGACGCGCGCGGCGCGGTCCGGGAAATGCGTGGTCAGCCAGTCCGTGAAAAGCGACTTCAGCTCATGTGGCAGGCGGAGGAAAATATAGCTCGCGTCGCAGGCACCCGCCGAGGCGACCGATTGCAGGATTTGCTCGATCTCGTGATCGTTAATCGCCGGGATGATGGGCGCGAGCAGTGCACTGGTCGGTACGCCAGCCTCCGCGAGCGCATGCATCGATTTCAGTCGTGACGCGGCGGAGGGCACGCGCGGTTCCATGATACGTTTCAAGACAGGATTCAGGGTCGGGAAGCTGATCGCCACGGAACAGAGGCGTGCCTCCGCGAGTTCGGCGAGCAGGTCAATATCGCGAGACACGAGGGCGCCCTTGGTGATGATGGTCACGGGGTGCCTGTGTTCGAGGAACGTGCCGAGCAGCGCACGGGTCAGGGCGAGCTGCCGCTCGGCCGGCTGATACGGATCGGTGTTGGCGCCGAGGGTGATCGGCTTGCACTCGTAGCCCGGTTTTTCCCAGGCTTCCAGCAGCCGAGCAACCGCGTTTGGCTTGTAGAAAATCTGCGTTTCGAAATCGAGTCCCGGCGACAGGTCGAGGTAGCTGTGGCTCGGGCGGGCATAGCAATAAATGCAGCCGTGTTCGCAGCCTACATAGGGGTTGATTGAGCGATCGAAGGGCACGTCGGGCGAGTTGTTGCTGCTGATGATGCGCCCGGCCGGCATCGCGCGTAACACGGTCTGCGGAGCCTGTGCCGCTCGCGTGTGGGCCTCTTCGTCGTCCAGATCGACCGGCCGTGCATTGAATCGCCCGTCCGGCGAGGAGACCGCGCCGCGGCCCTTGTGCGCCTGATTGAATGGCATGGGGTCACCCGGTACTGTATTAATATACAGTACTTGTCACCCGGCAGCCGGTCAAGCCGCTTCTCAGTTCAACACGCGATAGCCGCGGCCACGCAGGCAGCGCTTGAAGACCTTCTGCTTCTCGCGGTCGGCATCGAGACCCGATCGGGTTCCGCCGTAAAGCACGCCAGTGGCGGCGCCGCGGCCCACGTCGCCGTCAATCGCACCGCCGAGCGCGCCGACAACGGCTCCGGTGGCGCTGCCTTTGGCGACGCCCTGACTAATCAGGATTTCTTCAGTGTAGGCCTCGCATTCGTCCCAGTCTTTTGCGAGCGCCTGCGGATCGACCCCCTGCCTGTCGATAATGGGATCCGGGTGGGCGGCGCAGCCACCGAAACAAGCAACGGCGGCGGCCAGCAGCAATGATCTTGTCCTTTTCATCGACGTCTCTCTGGTGGCAAATGACCTGGCGGTCGAAGGCTGAGCATACTCCGTTCCGTTTGCCGTGCGGAGCATGGCATCATGGCAATAACGCAGCGGCTCCGGGATCGGTTGACATGGTTGGAACTTCGCACGACTCGACAGTACGGGCAATCATGTATGCCTTTCTCGCGAATCTGGGAATCGCGATCGCGAAAAGCTGGGCGGCAGCGGTCACCGGCTCCGGCAGCATGCTCGCCGAGGCGATTCATTCCTATGCCGACACCGGAAACCAGGTCCTCCTGTACCTGGGCCTGAAGCAATCGCAGCGTCCCCCGGATGAGGAGCACCCCCTCGGCTATGGAAAGCTCAGTTATTTCTGGAGTTTCATCGTGGCCATCCTGCTCTTCAGCCTGGGAGGGATGTTTTCAATCTACGAGGGATATCACAAGCTCACGCATCCGGAGCCCCTGTCGCAGATCTGGATCGCCATCGTCGTGCTCATATTGGCCATCCTGCTGGAAGGTGCTTCGTTGTTCGGCGCACTGCGGGAAATCAAGAAGGTCCGTGCGGGACGCCCTTTCCGCGAATGGCTCCGTCACACCCGCAACTCCGAGCTCGTCGTCGTCCTCGGCGAGGACATCGGCGCGCAGCTCGGTCTCATCCTGGCGCTCGCCTTCCTGGTTCTGGCGTTCATTACCGGCAACCCGGTGTTCGATGCCATCGGATCCATTTGTATCGGCGTCGTCCTGCTGGTCATTTCGGTTTTCGTTGCCTGGCGCGTCAAGTCCCTGCTGGTCGGACGCTCTGCGGACCCGGAGATCCAGCAGGCGATCGACGAGATCATCGGCTCGCAGCAGGGCATCGAGTGCGCGCTCAACGTCATCACGATTCAGTTTGGTCCCGACACCATGGTTGCGGCGAAAATCAAGCTGGACCCGACGATGACCGTCAGCACTGCCGTGCACAGCATCAACGCGCTGGAGCGCGAGCTGAAGGCGCGTATCCCGAAACTCAAATGGTGTTTTATCGAGCCCGATCTCGAAGACTAGCCCGGATATTTCGCCAACAGCCGGGACAAGCGGGTCAGTCTGCCGATGCCTGGTACAAGTGCACGTCTCGCTGCGGGAAGGGGAACGAAATGCCTTCCTTGTCGAAGCGCTTCTTGATGGCTTCGGTCAGGTCGAACATGACGCCCCAGTAATCCGGCGTCTTGACCCAGGGCCGCACGACGAAGTTGACGCTGCTGTCCGCGAGTGCCGAAACCGCGATCGTGCATGCGGGCTCCGCCAGTATCCGCTGGTCGGCGGCAACCAGTTCCTGGATGGTGCTTCGCACCTTGTCGAGATCGTCGCTGTAGCTGACGCCAATTACCATGTCCACGCGTCTTGTGTCGTTCGCCGAGTAGTTGGTGATCACACTGTTCATGATCTGGCTGTTGGGTACGATGACCTGCTTGTTGTCGCCGGTTTTGAGGACGGTCGTTAGAATCTGTACCTGCTCGACG
>JBFELT010000231.1:0-4624 GCA_041552015.1 Woeseiaceae bacterium | reverse complement strand
GCGGCGGATTGCCTTCCATGGGATTGGGCATCAGCCGCTCGAAAATCTGCAGTAACTGCCTGATGCCGGAGCCGGTCCGGGCGGATACGAAACAGACCGGTATCAGGTGTCCTTCGCGAAGCGCTTTCTCGAACGGATCGTGCAGCTGCGCGGGCTTCAGCTCCTGTCCCTGTTCCAGGTAGAGTTCCATCAGCGCCTCGTCCACCTCGACAACCTGATCCACGATCTGGGTATGTGCCGTAGCGACGTCGCTGAACATGGTTGCAATATCCTCCGGCCGGAAGAAGCAGTCGACGACACTGCTACCGTCTGCAGAGGGCAGGTTGAGCGGCAGGCACTCGGCGCCGAATGCCTCGCGAATATTCGCCAGCACGGTCTCCAGATCCAGCTCCTCGGCGTCGATCTTGTTGACGATGATCATGCGGCACAGCCGCTGCTTCTTCGCCGCCTCCATCATGCGTCGACAGATCATGTCGACGCCGTCCTGGGCATTGATCACCAGTGCGGCAGTCTCCGCCGCCGGCAATACCGCAAGCGCCCGACCGATGAAATCCCGGTATCCCGGCGTGTCGAGCAGGTTGACGTGGATGCCGCCATGGTCGAGGTGGCAGACCGCAGAATATTGTGAATGCCCCAGTTGTTTTTCGCGGGGCGTGTAGTCGGATACGGTGGTGCCTTTTTCGACCGAGCCGCATTCAGGAATCGCGCCGCCGGCGTGCAGCAGGGCCTCGGCCAGCTGCGTCTTGCCAGCGTTGCTCGGGCCCACAAGACACACGTTACGAATATCGCTGGATGTATACGCCATCGCCGATTCCCCTGAGTTCATTGGATGGAGTGATTATGGCGCTGTCAGCGGCAAGCGCTATAAGGTTATTCCGAAGGCAAAAGATACTGTTTTTGCGGAGGATTTCGCAAGCCTTGCGTGGCCCGCCGCTATGCTAAAATCCGTTTTCACGCCCGCATGGAGGAGATGCAATGCGCCTGGTCTCTTTTTTGGCACTGTTTCTGCCGGCACTGGCAAGCGCAGACGCGCCGCCATCGGCGAAACTCGTGAGCGAGCCTTTCCTGGAGTCCTACCAGCCCGAAGTTTCAGTCAGTGGCAATGTCATCGTTGGCGTCATGACGATGGGGGTCGCCCGGGCAATCGTGGACGATCAGATCGCAGTCCTGTCGACCGGGCATTCGGCCGAAGACCAGGTCTGCCTGCGCGTCGCCTCGCGAGACGGCATATACTCATCCCGGAATATCTACGCGCTGCCGGAGGGATCCAGCGGCCCCGTGTTGTTGCCCTACCAGTCGAAACTCAGGGACGTGGTGGAGGAGTATGGCGTCGACGAGATCGCACTCGCGGCAACATCGGGAGACTGCGACTCAGGGAGCTCCGATTTTTTCCTCCTGTCTGCAGGCGGGCAGGCGGCGCCCGCGGAGGCGGTGATCTATCTGAACTCCTTTGGTGCGACCGACGTGTTCTTCGAGCTGGATGCCGAGGTCAAGCCCTGCGACTACATCTCCGAAGGCCGGCGCACGACCTACGACTATATCTGCCGCCTCGGGGCGATCGATGTCGCCAGGTCAGTGCCTGTTACGATTATTCGCGAACGATTTGGCCGTGAACAGCCATCGATCGAGATTACGATAGTCGGCGCCGCTGAATGAGCGAGCCGGACGCGGAGACAGCCGTACAGGAATCTTCCGGCTCGATTTCTGCGTGGAAAGTCGGCGTCGCGGTCATGATGGCCGGCATTATCGTATTCATCGCCTTTATCCTCTGGCGCCTGGTGTTGCCCGCCAAGTGGGAATTCTCCATCGAGGCCACGACCGAGGTCGCCGAGGTCAGTCTGCCGCCCGCCACGGAAACCCGCTGGCTGGTTGACGGAGCCGTCGTTTGCGCGCGTGGCGAGCTCGGTTTGCCCGAGCACTACCGGCTCACGCCGGGAGACAGCCCCTGCGGCAGCCGGGCCTGGCGCGCCTGGCAATCAGAGGATCCGGAGCAGGTATTGCGCCTGAAAGGCGGCGCGTCCGCCACCCTGCAATTGCGTCCGGAGGGTGGCTTTGCCATGTCACTGCGCACGACTGAAGGCGAATCGCTCGGCGCCTATTCCGTGGTCGGCGTTGTTGAAGACGTCGAGCTGGGTGCGGCGCTTAACCTGATCTGGACGCAACTGCCCAGGCAGTCGCTAACGCTGCCGTTCTCGGGTGCGACGACGCTCGGGCGCGCAGTCAGCTGGTCCGATACACGGGTGCTCCACGGTGGCCATGTCGTCGTTTACACCGCGGACGAGTCGGCCGACAAGCGTACGATGGTCGACGAGGCCGGATTGATGCTCGGTGACCAGGTTCGGCTCGGCGAACCCGAGCCCGGGCGCCCCTGGCCAAAAGGCTTTGTTCGGGTGGCCGACGGCGAAGCGGCCATGCAGGTCGTCGCGTTCGGACGCGCCGGCAGTCTCCGCATCGAGCGGTTCGGAGAGAGCGGCTACGATTTCAGGCCGGGCGTGATCCGCGCGCTGGCGGCCGATCCGGCGATCGCCTTCTGGGGCTCCATACTCGCCGCCTACATGACGCTGATCCTGAGCCTGCAGCCGTTTGTCGGCGGCGGCAGCCGCGACGCGAACGATCCCGGCAATGCCGGCGATTTCCTGAAGCGTTTCAATCGCTGGCTGCGCAGCAGGCCGAAAGAATGATGCGCCGCGCCGTCCCCGGTCTTGTCGTGCTGCTGCTGTGCTTCGTGGAACCGGCCGCCGCCCAGCAGGCGCTGGTGCGATCCTACGAAAACGCGGCACTCGAGATTGGCCAGGCCTACCTGGCACACTACGCGGATCGTTGCCTCGCGATACTGCCCACGCATGTTGCCGGGGAAGCCGGCGACATTGCGGCCTTCCTTCGAGAGGGCAGCGATTCTCTGCTCGGCGAGTCGGTCGCGGTTGCTGATCTCGGCGACGATGTCTCCATTGCCGACGTCAGTGGCGGTATTACTTCCAGCTGCGGTTACAGCACGATGGCCGTCAGCCGGGCAGTGAGCAGTCGCATCCGGGCAAATGCGCTCGCCAGCGTTCGCTCCGTCAATGGCGATGGCAGCATCGCGCAGCTGTCAGTCACGATTATCGATGACGATGGTGAACGGTTTCTCCGCGTGCAACCGACCAACGACATCAACCAGCTGCGCAAGGGACAAAGCGGCAGTCTCCTGATGTCGGGCGATACGCCGATCGGGATGCTGCTATCGGTTAACGCGCGGTTCGGCGTTGGCAAGGTCATCCGCCTGGACAAGATGTTCGAGAAGGTCGACCGCTTCGTCAGCGGTGGCGGCGCGATAGCTGCGTCAAGATCGGGAGAAGCAGCAACGAGGCCTGCAACCAAAACCCAGCCCCACAGGAGCGGCGCGATCACGAGCTGGTCGGCATTACCGATCGATGCGGGACACAGGGCGGTCAACCTGGTTGCCGACGACGATTCGCCCCCATGGATCGCCAATGTCGATGCGTGGCCGGTCGATATCGAGATGGATCTTCCTGGCGATCGCATGGCGATAGCGGGCATCGAGCTCGATGGACGTGGCGTTACCGATATCGGCACACTACCGGCGACCGTCGAGCTCATGGTCAGCGGCAGCGAGTCGGGCCGGCGCTGGCGCAGCGTATCCGGGGGGGCGCTCACATTCGAGGACGGTGTAGCGACAATTGCGATAGCGCCGAGCTGGGCGCGACACATCCGCCTCGTGATTAGCAGCGCCGCCGACGGCGGCAAGACCGTGGCACTGGCTCGGCTACGCGTTATTCCAGCTAACTAACGGATCTTCGCGGTGGCGATAAAGCTGCCGTAACCGGTACCGCCCTTGTAAATCCTGATTGGGCCCTTCATCGCGGTCTCGTCGACAAGCGAAAGCCTGCCGGTGTCGTAGCTGTAATTGAAGGTCAGTTCCAATCCCGTGACTTGACCTTTGTACCTCGTATCGATGTTGAAGATGCCCGTTTTCTTGTCGGATTTGACGATTGTTAATGCGTAAGCGTTGCCATGGGCATCCAGGAACGCTTGCGACTTGGCCTGGATTTCGGCCGGTTGGCTCTTGTCGATTTCCAGCGACATGACGATACGATTCAGGCTGAGCACCAACTCCTTGAAAGCCATCGCCTGCATCAGCGGGTCCGCGCTTGCGAGGCCGGTGTCGATTGCGATTTGACGCATCGCTTCGTCGCCACTGTTCACCATGACGTCAAAGCTCGCAAGCCGCATGTTCTGATCCGGTCCGTTCAGAACCGCTTTCAGTTCTTCCATTTCGCGCGCCCTGGCTCTCGCCTGTTCGAGCATTTCGGCGGCACTGGTCTGCGCGATCGCGACGCCCGTCTCGGCAAACAGTCCGGCCACCATGCAGGCGAGTACAAGTACGGTAAGGTATTTCTTCATGAGGCACTCCCAACGAGGTACGGGCATCGCTGATGGCTATTCGACATCGGGATTCTCCCCAGCCGAACGCGTCGAGCGCCCCGGACGCGTTCAATGCTACCGGCTTTTTTCTGTATTTTCAGCCCGGCACAGGCTTGCGCCGGTCGGCGCTAGATCGCAGCGGGGAGTACCGGCAGGATCACCAGGTCGCCGTCGATGCCGATAAACTTGCGAGCGAGGCTGG
>JBFELT010000230.1:0-4629 GCA_041552015.1 Woeseiaceae bacterium | reverse complement strand
CGGCCAACGCCGTGCCAAGCTCCTCCTGCAGCTGGCTGCTGATGAACCGCACGTTGTCGAGCAGATTCTCATTATCGATGACCGAGGCAACCGCGAGCGCTGTTGCGCACGACGTAGCATGGCCGATGTAGGTATGACCGTGCTCGAATGCGCCGAATCTCTCGACGATGGCGTCGTGAACGTGCTGCTGAACGATCGTTGCGCCGACGGCCTGGTAGCCACCGCCGAGGCCCTTTGCGACCGTGACGATATCTGGTTGCACGTCATCCTGCTCGAACGCGAAATAAGTTCCCGACCGTCCGCAGCCGGCCATGACCTCGTCGAGCATCAACAGCACGTCGTAGCGATCGCAGATCTCGCGTATGGCCCGGAAATAGCCGGGTACCGGCGGCACAGCGCCCAGCGTCGCGCCGACGACGGTTTCGGCGAGAAAAGCGCTGACGTTGTCCGGACCGGCGGCGAGCATCGTTTCCTCAAGAGTCTTTGCGGCGCGTTCGCCGTACTGCTCGGGCGACTCATCCGGCTGCCGGTGCCGATACTCGTAACACGGCTCGGTCTTTGGCCAGTCGTGCAGCAGCGGCGCGAAGATCTTGCGTCGGCCCAGGTTGCCGGACGCCGACAGCGCACCCAGCGTATTGCCATGGTAGCTCTGGCTGCGGCTGATAACGACGTGTTTCTTGTCGTGTCCGCTGGCAAGCCAGTACTGCCGGGCAATCTTGATGGCGGTCTCGTTCGCCTCCGATCCGCCCGACAGGAAATAAACGCGTGCCCCGTCATCACCGAATCTGCCGGCAAGCTGTTCAGCGAGCCGCTCCTGCGGTTCGTTGGTAAAGAATGCCGTGTGCGCGTACACGAGTTTGTCGAGCTGCGCCTTGATGGCCTCGATGACGACCGGATGCCCGTGACCCAGGCAGCTCACGGCGGCGCCACCGCTGCCGTCGAGGTACTGCTTCCCGGCACTGTCATAGAGGTACACGCCCTCGCCCCGCATGCCGGTTGGATACCGGTGCGCCGGGTTTCGATAAAAGACGTTGCTCATGCCCGCATCATCAACCAGCAGACGGCCATTCGGCAATACATGCGCGGTAATTATAGGTCGTTCGGATCGTGCTCTAGGCGACCAGGGTTCGACTATGTGGTCGCACCACCGAGGTAACGCGTAACCGAAGCCAGTTCGCGCTGCCGGAATTCCCAGCACTCCATGACCTCGGCCTCGGAATCTGCGAGTTCGTTGTCGATTCCGGAAACGGATCGCTCGGGCGCACCGTAAAACGACTTGATTGTCTCGAGGTTATCCGGCGAACACACGGTAATCGCGTCCGGAATGCGAACCATCATGCTCGGCGGTAAGCGTTCACGCAGTTGAGCGTCGTGTTCCATCAGCCAGGTGAGCAGCTGATCGTGATTATCGGCCCAGCCGCTAAGCCGGTAGAGAACCATGCCGATATCAATTGTCCTGAGCTGCGCAGCGTTCACGTATTCGAGCACCCGGGCAACGATGTCAGGGTCACGGAAAGATCCGATCGCCTGCAGGTACGCCTGGCGCATATTCGGCGACGCCGCCGCGTCAAATCGAGCGCGCAGTACTTCGAACAGCTGCTGGTCGCCGCGGCGCGCTTCCGCACGCATCGCCGCGCCAACCAGGTCCGAGAATGGAATCTCTGACGCCAGGAAACCTGCAGTGAGTTCCGCCGTGACGGCGCGCGCGGTTTCGTCTCGACCGTGGTCGGCCAGCCAGAGAAGCAGCTGCGGCCGCAGCGCCGCAACCCCCGGCTCTTCATCGGGCAGCGGCTCGGTGCCGATACGCTCGAGCGCCGGCGACAGCAGAGTACGTACGTAAATGGCGAATTCGTCGCGCAAATCCGGGGTGATGAACGTCTGCCGGACATTGCCGAGCTGATCCAGTAACGCATTGATTACGCCTGGATCGCTATCGCTCGACATGCCATCGAGCACACCCAGAAAGTCTTCAGCGCCGATCGCGTCGGTCGCCAGCAGCGCCCAGAGGTTAGAAAGCATACCCATGCGCTCGCGAACATTGAGCTGTGTGGGTGCGTCTTCTCCGAGCCGGTCCAGCATATCGGTTGGGATTGTCCAGCGAAAATAACCCAGCTGATCTGCATTGGGCAATATCCATTCGACGTCTGTGCCCAAATCGACAAGCTTTGTCTCCGAGTCGAGCAGCAGCTTGCCTAGAGACACGCCGTCGCCGGAGCGGTAGCGGTACATCACCGGCATGATCCAGCTCTGGTTAGCGAGGCCAGTTTCGCCACCGGTTACCAGCCGGCTCTGTACAAACTCGAACCGGCCGTCGCCCAGGTCACTCACCGACACCAGCGGAATGCCGGGCTGGTCGATAAAGCTCGCGAGGCCACGCGCAAGATCAAACTCCGCGCCGGCATTGATCTCCGCCCACAGGTCTGCCGCTTCAGCGTTGCCGCGATTGAATTTGCGTAGATAGCGAATGACACCCTTTCGGAAGACGTCAGCGCCGACTGCCTCCTCGAACATGGACAGCACGGCCTTGCCCTTGTAGTAAGACAGGAATATGCCGTCCTGAAAGCTGTCGGTCGACCTGAAATCGCGCCGAATCGCTTGAGTCGTCGGCCGCGCGTCCATGTCCATGATATTGAATGTGGTCGTCAGTTCCGAGAGACCGCCACCATATCCAGGGTATACGGCCGCGACGGTCTTGTCGGCCATCCAGTCGGCAAACGACTCGTTGAGCCAGAGATCGTTCCACCACCGCATCGTCACGAGATTGCCGAACCACTGATGCGCAAGCTCGTGTGCCGTGATCCGATGCAGCATGTTCTTCTGCTCCACGCTCGCGGTATCCTCGAGCAGCAGAAAGTAATCCGAATACGTGATGGCACCCGGGTGTTCCATCGCTCCTGAAAACGACTGGAACGTCGCAATAAGATCGAGCTTTCTGAATGGATACGGTTCGCCGAAGTAGTCCTCGAGATAAGCGAGCAACGGGGGCGTCGTTTCGACCGCATAGGCCGCCAGGTGCGCCTTGCCCTGCGGCACAATGATGCGCCCGGGTATCGACATACCATCGATCGGCACGGTTTCAAAGGGGCCGACTGCCACTGCGATCAGGTAGGAAGGCAGCGCGGGCGTCGCGGCAAAACGCGTCGTAGTCCAACCCGCTTCCGTCGTAACCGACTCCTCAGGCGTATTCGTGATTGCCAGCATGTCCTCGGGTGCGCTGATCGTCAGCTGCCACGGAAACTTGAACCCGGGCTCGTCGAAACAGGGAAATGCCTGGCGCGCATAAACCGCTTCAAACTGGCTGAATATATAGTGCCGGCCCTCGCTTTCGGTTCGATTGATGCTCTCACCATCGACGTTGAAGTCGTTGCTGAACTCGATGTGCAATCGGTACGACCCTCGGGCAAATGCTTCGTCCGATGTCACGTGCAGCAGGCCGTGTTGTCCGGATTCATAGGTGACCGGCAGGTCGTTGCCGTCAATCGAGAGGCGCAGGGATCGAACATCCATGTCCTCCGCGTGCAGCCGGATTTCGGTCGCAGGACTAGAAACGTCAATCGTGATCGTGGTCGAGCCCGAGTACTCGGTTTGCGCCGGATCGATGCGCAGACTCACTTCTTGTGCCGTCGGCACTACATTCGCAGCAAGACGGAAGGGGTCTTCGCTGTCGGCTTTGGGCGCTGCCTGTTCGGCGCTGCCGCAGGCCACGAGCAGCAGGACCACGGCACTGGCCAGCCACAGTTTGGGTGAACTCCGCATTCGCATTCCCCACATTCTACTTATTCGGCGATTGTACTTCGATGTGCCGCCCGGCGATTTGGTTGCATCCAGGTCACGGACACATCACGACGCCACGGAGCGACGATGGATCTGGCATTCAGAACCGGCGCGAATACTCGACACCGATCTGTCTCGGGGCACTCGGCCAGGCAATATCGGCCGGCAGGCCAATGAATCGCGCGCCAAAGAACCACTCGATGTAGTCCTTGTCGAACAGGTTGTTCGCAAAAAGACGGGCTTCCCAGTTCTGTTTCTTGAGAGAGAAGCTCAGGTTGACGAGATCGTAGGCCGGCTGCGTGTCGAGGTTGTCCAGCGTCCAATAGGTCTTGCCGCGATGCTCGTAATCGAGCCTGCTGACAACCTCCGACGAGTTACTCACGGCCCAGTGGTGCTCCAGCCCGAGATTCAGGGACCAGACCGGCGCGCCCGGCACCTTGCTGCCCTCGATCGCGACCGCCGGCACGAGTACGCCGACAATATCTTCATACTCGGTGATCTCGCTATCGGTGAACCCCAGTCCCAGGTTCAGCGTCAGTGACTCGGCAGGAACGGCCGTCAACTCGAGCTCACCGCCGACAATCTTGCTCTTCGGCACATTGATGTTCGCCTGGGTCCCGGTCTGGTCGAACAGGAAATACTGCTGATCAGTGTAATCGATATAAAAGAGTGCAAGCCCGCCCCTGAGCCGCCCGCCGAACGCGGATCCCTTGAGGCCCGCCTCATAACTGACCAGCGACTCGGCGTCGAAGCCCGGCTCGAAATTGCTGCCCGGCGCGAGGTTGTTGAACCCACCGGCACGAAATCCTTTGCCGATCGTCACATAGCCAAGCGCATTGTCGCTGAAGCCATAGG
>JBFELT010000229.1:0-4744 GCA_041552015.1 Woeseiaceae bacterium | reverse complement strand
TTCGATCGCGAGGGCGCGTTCGTTCGAACGGTGGCGATGTACGCCGAGATTTCGGATCAGGCACGGGCAAACTTCAAATACCGGAATCTGTATCGGGCGACGCCGGCGATGCTGCATACCGTCGACAAGGACGGCCTGATCGTGACCGTGACCGATCACTGGTTGCAGAAACTGGGATTCGAAAGAGAAGAAGTCGTTGGGCGTCCGATTTCCGATTTCTTCAGCGGCGCGGATCGCAAGTTGTACGCGGATGGCCAACTGACAGAGCTGATCAAAGAGGGCTCGTTCGAGAATCTTGAACGCCAGATGATCACCAAGAACGGCAAGGTGATCGACCTGGTCATGTCTGCCATTTCCGAGCGCGATGAGCACGGCGAAGTCCGACTCATGCTGGTGGCATCGAAAGACGTAACCGAGCGCAACCGCGCCGAGAGGGAATTGCGCCGCACTCTGGCGGAGAACGCACGATTGCGCGAGGAGTTGGAGCGCGAGCGCGACTATCTTCGCGAGGAGGTCAACGTTGCCATGAATTTCGGCCGCATGGTGGGCACCAGTGCCGCGCTGCGGCGCATGCTGAAACGCGTCGAGGCCGTAGCCGAGACACCCGCAAGCGTGCTGCTGCAGGGCGAGTCGGGCGTAGGCAAGGAACTCGTGGCCCATGCGATTCACGTCAGGTCGTCACGGGAGTCCGGGCCGCTGGTCAAGGTGAACTGCGCGTCGATTCCGAAGGAACTGTTCGAAAGCGAATTTTTCGGGCACGTCAAGGGCGCGTTTACCGGCGCGAACCGCGATCGCATCGGTCGCTTTCAACTTGCCGACGGCGGCACCCTGTTTCTCGACGAGGTGGGAGAAATTCCGCTCGAGTCGCAGGGCAAACTGCTGCGCGTGCTTCAGGAAGGCGAGTTCGAGCGCGTCGGTGACGACGTCACCCGATCCGTCGACGTGCGAGTCATCGCAGCAACCAATCGCAACCTGGAAGAGCTGATTGTCGAAGGGCGTTTTCGCGAGGACCTGTTCTATCGACTGAGCGTATTTCCGGTTGAAGTGCCGCCTCTCAGAGAGCGCGGCGACGACGTCGTGCAACTGGCACAGCATTTTCTCGAGCAGACTTGCATGGATTTCGGTCGGGAGATTCTGACGCTGACGCGCGCACAAGCCGCGAATCTTCGCTCCTATGATTGGCCGGGCAATGTGCGCGAATTAAAGAACGTAATCGAGCGAGCCGTCATTCTGTCGCAAGGTAAAGTACTGCGCCTGGATTTGTCCATGCCGGTGCTGCGAGCGGAGGATTCGGAGCAGGAAGAGAACGGCGGCGAAGCCGATGAGATACTGACTGAAAAACAGATCAAGGATCTGCAGAAAACGAATCTGATCCGCGCGCTGAAGCGCAGCAACTGGCGGGTGTCCGGTGCCGGTGGCGCCGCGGAACTGCTGGGTGTTCGGCCGACCACGCTGGCCGATCGAATCCGAAGCTACGATATCAAGCGACCGGAATCCTGAGGCCGCGTCGGAAAAGGTCGTGAATCGAATACTCGTCAACAGAGCTGCACTGGCAGCGGTCTTCATCGCATTGGCCGTCAGCTTGTATGCTTTGCCATTCGCTGACTGGATCACCGCGATCGTCGAGTGGTCGAAACTGCACCCCGTAGCCGGCCCGATTGCCTACGTCGTCATCGTCGTGCTCGCCACCGTCCTGTTCGTCCCCGGGTCCGTGTCCATGATGGTTGGCGGCTTCCTGTTTGGCCTGTTGCCGGGCTTCCTGTTCGCCGCGATCGCAATTGCCGGCGGCGCGCAGTGCGGCTTCCTGGCCGGGCGGATAGCTGCGCGGCGCTGGGTCGAAAAGAAAGTCGCGGCAAATCCGCGCATGCAGGCGATCGAAAAAGGCCTCAGCGAAGAGGCGTTTCTGATCGTCCTGCTTACGCGGCTGTCGCTGGTGATTCCGTTTAACGTTCTCAACTACGCCTATGGCGTGACTTCGGTGACGGCGCGCACGCACCTGGTCGCGACCACGCTGGGCATGCTGCCGGCCGCCGGACTGTACGTTTACCTGGGCACGCTGGCCCGCGATCTCGGCGAGATACTTGCCGGCGAAGCGACGCCATCGGAGCTCGCGTACTGGGTCGCGGCCGCCGGCGTTACGACGATCGCCGTGCTGACCTGGGCTATCCATCGCACTGCCAGCCGGGCGCTCGCCCGGCACTTGCCGACACTGGAGGCTGACGATGCGAGATGACGCGCCGGCGCCGCGCCTTTCGGGCGCAAGGTACATGCTGCCCGGCTTGATTCTGGCCATCGGCCTGGCCGGGGCCGCACAAGCCGATACGTCCGATCTTCCGCCCGGCGTTCAGAGCGTCATGAATATCCGTGAGCTGCCGTACGAGTCGCTCAGCATTTACGCGGCGGATGTGCAAACGGGCGAGGCGCTGCTGCAGTGGCGGGCGGACGAGTCGCGAAATCCGGCATCGACGATCAAGCTGCTGACGACGCTGGTCGCTCTCGATGTCCTGGGTCCTTCGTTCCGCTGGAAGACCGATGTATACCTGCGTGGAGAGGTCAAGGGCGAGCGCCTCGAAGGCGACCTGTTGCTCAAGGGGTATGGCGATCCGTTTCTCGTCACGGAACGCGTCTGGCAGCTGCTGCGCACGATTCAGCGTATGGGCATTCGGGAAATCAGCGGTGACCTGTTGATCGACGACAGCTATTTCTCGGTCGGTGACTACGATCCCGGGGCCTTCGATCGGCAGCCCCTGCGTGCCTATAACGTCGCGCCGAATGCCCTGCTCATGAACTTCAAGGTGGTTCGATACTGGTTCGAACCGGAACCGGGCTCCGGTGGCGTACGGGTGAAACTCGACCCGGCGCTCGAAAACCTGCGTGTTCGCAACCGCCTGGGTCTCGCTTCCGGCCCGTGTCGAGGCTTCCAGCGCGGCATCACGATCAGCAGCAATGAAGCCGTCGATGAAGTCACGTTTACGGGAAAGTTTCCGAATGGCTGCGAGCGATACGCAATGGATCGCACGGCCTTGTCGCACAACGAGTACGTCTACGGGCTTTTCAAGACGCTGTGGCGCCAGCTGGGCGGTCGTTTCGACGGCGAGTGGCGCAAGCTGGATGGCGACGAAGCTATCCCTGCCGATTCGAAACCGTTCCTGTCCTTTGATTCGATGCCCTTGAACGAGATGATTGCGCGGGTCAACAAGCACAGCAACAACGTCATGGCGCGCCAGCTCGTCTACACGCTGTCGGCTGAGGTTAACGGGGCTCCGGGTACGGAGCAGGGTGGCAGAGACGTGATTGCCGACTGGCTGACGCACAACGATCTCGAGTCGTGCAAATGCGCAATCGAGAACGGCGCCGGACTGTCGCGGGATTCCCGTATTGCCGCCGCCGACATGGGCTCCCTGCTGCAGTTCGCCTGGCGGCAGCCGTACATGCCTGAATTCCTCGCCTCGATGTCGATTTCGGGGCTCGATGGCACGCTGCGACGGCGTTTCCGGGGCTCTCCGCTGATCGGCAAGGCACATCTCAAGACCGGTTCCATGGATCACGTGACCGCCATTGCCGGCTACCTGCAGACGCGATCGGGGCGGCGCCTGGCCGTCGTAGCAATGCAAAATCACACCGACGTACACCGCGGCCCGGGTGAGGAAGTGCAGGAGGCACTTCTGCGCTGGCTCTACGAGCAGTAGCGTTCGCCGAAATTCGCCGCCGCTGTAGTACACTCGCGGCCATTAACGGAGACAAGACTATGCGTCTGCTTTTTGGGGTTCTTGCTTTATTGCCTATGGCGGCGGCCGCCGAGACGGCGTATATCACGGATAATCTGCGGCTCGGCCTGCATCGTGCGGAAGATACCAGCGATCGCGCGTTTCGCATGCTGGAGAGCGGACAGGAGCTCGAGATACTGTCCAGGGACCGCAACTACGAGAACGTGCGGCTCCCCGACGGCACGCAAGGTTTCGTGAAAGCCGCCTACCTGGTGGATGAGAAGCCGGCGAAACTCATCGTGGCGGAAACCGCGGCCGAGCGGGACGAATTGCTCGCCGAGCTGGAGGAGACCAAGCGCGCTTTCGCCGGCCCGGCCGAGACCATACAGAGGCTCAAGGACGAAGCGGACGAACTGACGCTAAAATTGTCGGACGCAGAGTCCGAGCTTGCGGCACTCACGAAAGAAAATGCCAGCATCCAGGGGCTCAAGGAGCGGTATAAAGGCAGCCTGCCGCTGAGCTGGGTCGGAGCCGCCATCGGCGTGTGTCTGATCGGCGGTTTTCTCGCCGGCCTGTGGTGGGTGGATCGCAGCAGCAGAAGGCGGCACGGCGGCGTGCGGATCTACTGACGCACAAATCCGGACGACGCGGCGCAGCGAAATATCGATAACGGCTGAAGTAAGCGTTAAGCCGGCATGGTCACGCGACTTCAGAGGCGCCGTCACCGCAGCCGCTGCGAACCGGCAGTTCATCGTCATCGAAGAGCTCGTCGATTTCAGCCTGCGAGCGGGCGCGGCGAACGTCTTCGAGTTTTCGCGCGGACAGCTGCGGCGCGAAAAGTTGCATGAAGTCGACCATGTACCGTCGCAATACTGTATCCCTGCGAAAACCGATCCACGTCGTACTGCGCGGAAACAAACCCTCTGCGTCGATGACGCGAAGATCTTTCTTGTCAGCGCAGTCGGCGGCCATACTCGCCACGACGCCAACGCCGAGGCCCATTCGAACGTAAGTCTTTATCACGTCCGCATCTCGTG
>JBFELT010000228.1:0-4773 GCA_041552015.1 Woeseiaceae bacterium | reverse complement strand
GTCGCCATCGATGCTGCGCGCGTCGTCGTTGAGCTCGCGTATGAAAAAATCGTTAAACGTAGCGAAGCCTTGCGGCACGGTCAGTTTGATTTCTTCGACGTCGACGTCGTAGATCTTGACGAATCTCGAGATGAGGAAGTCTTTAAAAGGCTTGTTCCTGATGCGCGCAAGGCGATAAATCACCGCCGTCAGCCAGTGCTTCGGCAACAGATATTGAATCAGGACGAAGGCGCTTGCCAGCATGTTGTTGTCAGCCATATTGAGTCATTTCTGTTTTTCGGGTCATTCGACGCCGGATTCGAAATTCGCGTCGACCGTGAGAACCGGATTGTCGCCGTCAAGAAATCTGAGCGATACGGTTTCGGACGACATCGTCGGACGCATCAGCATCAGGTGCTTGCCGCCGCGCTGCAGAGTAAGCGTTTCACCAGCCGGGATCTCGAGGGCGGCAATCGCGCGCATGCGCGAAACGCCGTTTTCGATCGTCGTTTCATGCAGTTGCACCGATTCGAATTGCGCGCTGGTGACGCGAGTTATCCGAATCGTTGCATCCGAGTTATTGCTCAGGGAAAGGTAGCCGGCGCTCATCGTCATGCCGGGCAATGGCCGCGTGATAACGACATCGCTCGCCACCAGCGGTGCCGGCGTTTCCTGGCTGCATGCGGCTGTCAAGAGCAGCAACGACAGTTGAATGATTCGCATCAGTACGATGCCAGTATCAGAGGCAAATCGTGCACGAAATTGTCTGCCTTGTGCGAGCCACTGAACAGTGCGTGAAACTCCGCTGCGGGGTTGATGACGAGCACGGCCGCAGAATGGTCGACGCTGTAGTTCTCGTCAGTTCCGGGCTGCTTCTCAAAAAATATGCCGAGCGCAGTCGTCAGCTTCTTGAGCTCGTCGAGACTGCCGGTAATACCCAGGTGGCCGTCCCCGAAATAGTCGAGATACCGGCCCATCAGTTCGGGCGTATCGCGTTCCGGGTCGACACTCACCAGCACGATGCGTGGTAGCGGAGACCGGGCGCTTTCGGCCAGTTCCTCTTGCGCCGTGGCGAGGATCTGCAGCGTTGTGGGACAGATGTCCGGACAGTGGGTAAAGCCGAAGAACACCAGGCTCCAGCGACCGCGAAACGTGTCGCGCGTCACCGTATTGCCTGACTGATCGACCAGTGCGAATTCGGGGAGTGGTGTTGGCGCCGGCAGCACGAAAGCGGCCAGCGGTTCCTCCGGCGCCTGCGTGCGAACACCGAGAAAAATGCCCATAGCGAGTGCTACGGCCATCAGGATTGCTACGAATACGTTTTTTGGGCTCATGGATCCTTGAGAGTGTTTGTTGCTCAATGAGTTCGCGATTCTACAGGCAGTTGTGTGTTCGGCGTGATAGATTCGCCGTCGCATTTGCAGATTTCGGCACCACACCGACATGACCAGGCGAGAATTCCATGATTTGACGGTGGAACGGCTTATTCGCGAGTTGGCTGAACGTTTCGATGCGGCCGAACTGAGTTACGGCCATGGCACCGACAACGCCATAGACGAGGCGGCCTGGCTCGTATTCGCCAGGCTGGGCCTTTCGCATGAGGACGCGCCCGCGGTGTATGAGCATCCCGTGTCCCGGGAGCAGCGGGATGAATTGTCAATGCTGGCCGATCGGCGTATCCGCGAACGCGTGCCGCTGGCTTATCTCCTGAATCAGGCCTGGTTCGGAGGGCTGGAGTTCCACGTCGACGAACGCGTGCTGGTGCCGAGGTCGCCGCTGGCGGAGCTTATCAATGTACAATTCAGCCCGTGGATTGTGGCGGACGACGTCCGCCGGGTCGCCGACATCGGAACCGGCAGCGGCTGCATAGCGATCGCGATCGCAAAGGCGTTTCCGGCTGCAAGCGTCGATGCCGTCGACATCTCGGACGATGCGCTGGCGGTGGCGGCCCTCAATATCGAGCGTCACGGGCTGGCGGATCGCGTGCATGCGATCCGCTCCGACCTGTTCGAACATCTGGGTGGCAGGCAATACGATCTGATCGTCAGTAATCCCCCGTACGTCGATGAGCAGGACATGCAGGCCATGCCACGTGAGTACCGCCATGAACCTGAGCTGGGCCTGGCCGCAGGCGCCGACGGACTGGATGCGGTCAGGAGAATCCTCAAAGATGCCTCGCGATTTCTCACGGACAATGGAATACTCGTCTGTGAAGTCGGTAATAGCCAGGCGGCACTCGAGCGGGCGTTTCCCGATACCGGTTTCGTCTGGCTCGACTTCGAGCAGGGTGGGGCAGGCGTGTTCCTGCTGACGCGGCAGGACCTCCTCGCATTCGAAACTTCATAAATCGTTGGAATATTAAATAGTGTCCGGCAACAGTTTTGGCAGATTGTTCACCGTAACGACGTTTGGCGAGAGTCACGGCCGCGCGCTGGGCTGCATCGTCGATGGTTGTCCGCCCGGCATGCCGCTGTCCGAGGCCGACATCCAGGTCGATCTCGATCGCCGCAGACCGGGCCGGAATCGGCACACGACGCAACGTAACGAGCCGGACGCCGTCAGGATCCTGTCGGGCGTTTTCGAGGGCCAGACCACCGGCACGCCCATCGGGCTGATCGTCGAAAATACCGACCAGCGTTCCCGGGACTATGGCGACATCAAGGACAAGTTCCGACCGGGACACGCCGACTACACCTATCAGCAGAAATACGGTATCCGCGATTACCGCGGCGGCGGCCGGTCTTCGGCGCGCGAGACCACGATGCGGGTCGCGGCAGGGGCAATCGCCAGGAAATATCTGAAAGAGCGACTGGGTGTAGGCATTCATGGCTACGTTGCCCAGCTGGGGCCGCTGGTCCTGGCCGCGCGTGACCTGTCGATCGTCGACGACAATCCGTTTTTCTGCGCGGACCCCGAGCGTCTCGGCGAACTCGAGGCTTTCATGGACGCGCTGCGGGAACAGGGTGACTCGATAGGCGCGAAAATCAGCGTACTCGCGAGCAACGTGCCGCCTGGCCTTGGCGAACCGGTATTCGACAAGCTCGAGGCGGACCTCGCACACGGGCTGATGAGTATCAATGCGGTAAAGGGCGTCGAACTGGGTGCCGGCTTTGCGGCGGTTACCCAGCGGGGCAGTGAACACCGCGATGAACTCAGCTCGGATGGCTTTCGCAAGAACGACGCGGGCGGAACGCTCGGCGGTATTTCTTCGGGCCAGGACATCCTTGCGAGCATCGCGCTGAAGCCGACCTCGAGTATTTCTGTGCCGGGAAAGACGATCGACAAGACCGGCAAGGAAACCGAAATCGTGACCAAAGGCCGTCACGATCCCTGTGTCGGCCTGCGGGCAACGCCGATTGCCGAGGCGATGGTGGCGCTCGTTCTGATGGACCACTACATGCGTCACCGCGCGCAGAATGCGGACGTCGAATCAGCGACGCCGGATATTGCCCGATCATAGCGGCGACGCGCCGGCGTAATCGACTTCGAAAAAGAGATTCCAGGTAAGCACCCATGTCCAATTGTATTGATGTTGCAGTCGTCGGCGCCACGGGTGTTGTTGGCGAGTCGATGCTCGATATCCTCAGCCGCCGCAAGTTCCCCGTCGGCAAGGTCTACGCGCTGGCAAGCGAGCGCTCAGTCGGCAAGACGGTCGCTTTCGGCAATCGCCAACTCGACGTCGAAAACCTGGCCGACTTCGATTTCTCGAAGGTCGCGATCGGCCTGTTTTCCGCAGGCGGGTCTGTATCGGCGGAGTTTGCACCGAAAGCCGCCACCGCCGGCTGCGTCGTTGTTGACAACACCTCGCATTTCCGCCGCGATGACGACATCCCGCTGATCGTTCCCGAGGTCAATCCGGACGCGATCGCCGGCTACACCGCGCGCGGCATCATAGCGAACCCGAACTGCTCGACGATCCAGATGCTGGTGGCCTTGAAGCCGATCTATGATGCCGTCGGTATCGAGCGAATCAACGTCTGTACCTACCAGGCGGTATCCGGGGCAGGGCGATCGGCCGTCGAGGAACTCGCGCGGCAGACGGCGGCACTGATGAATGGTCGACCGCTCGAACTTGCGGGAAATGCAAAGCAGATCGGCTTCAACGCCATACCGCATATCGACCAGTTCATGGAAAATCGCTACACCCGTGAAGAGATGAAGATGGTCTGGGAGACCCGCAAGATACTTGCCGACGACAACATCCAGGTGAATCCGACGGCCGTGCGGATTCCGGTGTTTTACGGCCACTCGGAAGCGGTGCATATCGAAACCCGCGAAAAGATATCGGCGCAAGCGGTCAGCGAATTACTGGCGAATTCGCCCGGTATCGAGGTTCTCGATGGCGTCGAAACCGGGCAGTATCCGACGGCCGTGACGGAGGCGTCCGGGGCGGACCCGGTTTTCGTGGGGCGAATCCGGGAAGACATCTCTCACCCCCGCGGAATTGACCTCTGGGTGGTGGCTGACAACATTCGTAAGGGCGCGGCTCTAAATAGCGTCCAAATTGCTGAAATATTGGCAAAAAACTATCTTTAGGCTATAGTTCGCAGGCATCAGGCACGGCAATCAGTCTGTCAGGAAATCGGCTCGTCGGAATCGTACCCACGGGTTATTGGGGTTTGGAGATTTACATTATGTCGCGACGTCTTACTCACATCTCGCTTGTGCTCGTCCTCCTGTTATCGAGCGAGGTTTGGGCCATCGGACTGGGTGACATACAGCTGGATTCTGCGCTGAACCAGCCCCTGCGCGCTGAAATATCGCTGCTTTCCGCGTCACCGGACGAACTGGCAG
>JBFELT010000227.1:0-4810 GCA_041552015.1 Woeseiaceae bacterium | reverse complement strand
GTATACCGCGGAAGTGGCCGGCCGGGCGGCGATGGCCACCCGCCGGCTCCTGCTACCTCAACTGACGCCCGGCAAAATTCTCGCCGGGATTACGGGCAGCCGCATCCTTAGCTGAGTTTGATCTTCTAAAGCTGTGGCTTGCCGATTCCACGGCCAGGCGGCGCCTTCTTCGAAGGGTCGCCCTGCCGGTCGCGCGATAAACCACGATGACTCTTGCGGTCCTGCAGCCATTTCAGAGATTCCTTCTCCGGCATGGCGACGAAGCCATCCGCCTGCTTGTAAGAGCAGAAGATGTTGCGCTCGCCCTGGCTGTTGAACTGCGAAACGGGATACTTGCCTACCGTAATGGACGCGCAAAGCGTCGAACCGACCGGAACGCTTGCCGGGACGTCGAGCTGGAAGCTAAGCGTTGTCGCCTGGCCCAACTTCAGCTTGATTCGCTCCGGCCTGGCATCCTGAATTCCGTTTCTGCCGACCTGGAAGCGCGTCTGGTAGGTGGCATTGTTAGTCGGATTGTAAAAGTCAACGATGCTCCAGGCCTCTCCCCGGAAGTTGCCGTTTCCGCGATTCACTATTTCGATGCTGTACTCACACGCCTCGGCTCCGAATGGAATCTCGCAGGCCTGGGCGGCACCAAACTGAATCGGGAAAGGCGTCAGGGCGAAGTCGCCAAAGTTGACGTCCTCAAACGCCGCAACGGTAAATTGCGCCGACGTGGCTTGTTGATAGTCCTGCTGGGCGCTGGCAAACAATTGATAGGTCCCCGGGCTCAAATAGTAGGCGGATCCATCTATCGAAAAATTACCCATCTCATCCGGGGCGATGCCGACAACGCCGTAGCAACCCCAGTCCTCGCACCGGTTTAGCTGCACGTAAGGGTAGGGCGGGACATTACCTGGCAACGGGCTGCCGGTATACGCATCGACCAGCCGACCGCTGATTGAGCCGATAAGCTGCAGAGGTGTCATCGCGAGATCGCCCAGGTACTTCATTTCGCCCTCTGCCACCTCAAAGGGTTCACCGGTGTAGTATTCGAAACCGTTAGCATTCGCCTGTACCTGGTAGGTGCCGACCGCTAACCCGTTGCCGTTGAAATCAGCGTCGAACAGGAAGGTGCCGTCCGTCTCGACCTGTCGGTAGGCCACGTATTCAATGCAGTTGCCGCCGGAGCAGCGCAGAAGATAAGCACTGGCATAGGACGGGTGCGATCCGGATACCGGTTCGCCGCTGGTCGCATTCACGAGCCGACCACTGACTGAGTCAATTGTCCTGAACACGTCCAGTGTCAGCAGATAGCTGCCCACGCCACCGCCGGTGAAAGCGGAATCGCAGCAAGTGGTGACTCCGAGAACGAACAATCCGTCGTCGGGTACCACGAAGACCAGTCGCGAATTGAGCCCGTTACTGTCATCGTTTATTGCGAGCAATGCACAATTGGAGTCGAACAGGCCCAGGAACGGGTCCTGGAGTGTACCGGCGCCGGTGTAGGACCCTTCGAGGTCCACCTGGAGTATCTCGCCGGGCTGCGCCTCGAACGCGAAGAAATCGACATCGGGGAATTCCGGCGACGAATCTAGGCTACCCGCTACCGTGCTTGGAAAGGATATTGAGCCAATCGTCTGCGCCGCAAAGCAGGCATCATTCGGTTCCGACTCGCCGAAAGCCTGCGCATGGGCAGCGCTGCCGTACAGGATTGCGCAAGCCAGCAACAGGCTTTTGGTGATGAAAGAATAGTGTGACATTGAAACGTGCTCCCTTGGGTGTCCAATGAGTCCGCAGAGAGACTCTGCGCTCAACTACCCAAGATGCGGCGCAGGCACTCGCGTTACAATCAGTCGGTTGCTGACGTTGGGGTGTAAAAACCTGAGTCGGGATTACTGAAAGGCTGGACCGCCGCTGGACGGGGCTGCGTGACAGAACTGGCGGTATCTGGCCTGGCGAGGGTCAGTCGCGACTCGTAAGCCCCTTGCGGATAGCATATTTTGTCAGCCCCGCCACGCTCCTGGTATTGAGTTTGTGCATCAGGTGCTCGCGGTGGGTTCCGATAGTCTTGATGCTCAGACCCAGTTTGCTGGCAACCTGCTTCGTCGAAAGACCATCGGCCAGCAATACGAGGACCTGCTGCTCGCGCTCGGTCAACGCTGCCTCGCGCCCTTGCCGTGTGCCTTTTTCCGGTTGCCGAAAAGACTCCGCAATTACTTCAGCAACCGAGGCGCTCATGTACGTTTCTCCAGCGCTTACCTTACTGATCGCCTCTACAAGATCCAGCAATTCGCAATCCTTCAACACATAAGCCGACGCGCCGGCCTTGAACATCGACTCTATCAACTGTGCGTCGGCATGCATCGACAGGCAGATTATCTTTACGGTCGGAAACTCAGCGGAAAGTTGTCTTGTGAACTCGATGCCGTCGATACCCGGCATCGCAATGTCCGTAAAAACAACGTCTGGTCTGTGCCGGGCAATCAGTGCCAGTGCATCCGGGCCGTTAGCCGCAGTTGCGACAACTTCGAAGTCGTCCGTGCTGTTGATCAGCTCGGTCAGCCCGGCCAGAAAGATCTTGTGGTCATCAACCAATAAGACTCGCTTGCTCATTCAGGGGGTCCCGCTTCTTTCTGCGCGTCACCGAGTGGAACGACCAGCGTAACTCTGGTTCCCTTCCCGGGCGTCGATGCCAACTCGAAGCTACCACCGATATGCCACATTCTCTCGCGGATCAGGAACAATCCGAGGCCCTGTTCCGGGTTCGTGTCAACGAATGATCTGGCCGCGTCGCAGCCAATGCCGTCGTCGGCAATGACCACAGTCAGCAATTCGCCGACCTGTGTGCCCGAAATTTCGACACTGGTCGCTTGCGCATGTTTCAGGACGTTGACCAGCAGCTCTCGAACCGCGCGATACAGAATAATCCTGGATGCAACGGGCAAGGGTGTATCTTCGCTCTCAAATCGCAGCGATATGTCGAGGTCTTGATCCTTGTTCAGCGTGGCGATCAGGTTTTTTAACGCCGGCACCAAACCCAGTTTGTACAATGCAGGTGTGGCGAGACCGTACGAGAGTCTGCGGCAGGAACTCAGCGCACGGGAAAGCTGAGCGGCAATCTCATCAAGCTCGGGACCGATTGTCCCGATCGTTTCGCCGCGCAGTTTGCTGAGTTTCAGCTTCGCGATAGCGAGTTCCTGCCCGATATTGTCATGCAAGTCTGCAGCGACGGCCCGCCGCTCCCGTTCTGCCGAAAGCGACAGCTCCGCGGCCGCTCGTCGCAATCGCGACTGGTACTCGAGGACGACAGAATCTGCAGGTAATGATTTTTCTGCGCAGACGATGAAGAACTGAAAGCGATGCTCGGTCGGTCCAAATGCGACGGCCCCCATGACGATCGGCAGTCGGCGCCCCTGTCGCGTCACGATCTCCTTTTCCCAGGGCAGGCAGTAAGCGCTGTCGGCAAGCTGGCGCATTTTGCGCTCATCCAGTTCGTGCCACGCCGAAGGCGTGATCTCCGCCATGTGCAGCGGCAGGTCTCCTGGAAGGTAACCGGTCATTGACAGGAACGCGTCGTTTGCTTCAATGATTTGCCTGTTCCGGTCCACGGCGACAACGCCCAGGTTCTGCGGCTCGAATTCCGGGCACGCGACGTGCGTCGGCAAACTGGAGTTCCGGGGTGCCGGTTGCCGTGAGCGCTCCTTTTCCACCGCCTTCGTCTCAGTCATTTTCAAGTGCCGACCTCCATGACCTGAAGCAACTCAAGTTCCTGACGAATCATGCACACGTGGTTCTGCCTATACAAGAACGCAGGCGTGCTCAAAGGGCGATGTCCCTGACCAGGACAGGCCCTGGCTGAGCTCCATCTTCAACACCATCTTCCGCGGCGATTCATCAGTCGGCCGTCAGCAAAAGATCAGCGCTCCCTCACCCGTTGCGGTCGCAACCCGGCGATGCTTTGACTGCCGTTTTCCCGCCCACCAGGGCGAACCGGCTGGCCGTACTCATGCACTGGGAGATTCACAAATGAACATAACAGGAAAGCTGCTCACACTAACTGCCATGTCTTGCCTGACAGCCTGCGGTGGCGGTTCTTCGGGAGGGGCCCCGGCCGTAATCGCGCCGCCACCGCCCCCACCGGTCAACCAGGCGTCCGGCGGCATATGGTACGGAACCCTCAGTAACGACATGAACATGGTCACGGAAGAGTTTGTCGCGCTGACCGCCGATGACGGCAGTATCCGGCTGATCTCTGTCGATTCCGACGTCCAGTTTCACGGTACCGTGAGCGTTACGGGGACGAACATGAGCGGTACGGTAAGGGCGTTCGCCGATTCCGGCGTCAACTGGCTGGATGGCAACCACGTCGTCGATGCCTCGATCACGGCCGTAATCTCTGAGCGAAATTCCATCAATGGCACCTGGGAAAACGCAAGCGGCGAGTTCGGCGGCTTCGAATTTTTCTATGACGTTCTCTACGAGAAGAACGCCGATACGGGCCTGCTGGCAGACGTGTGGACAGGCTACGACGACTTCGGCAACCCGGATGTCACGTTCACGATAAACCCGAATGGCAGCTTCAGCGGCCAGAACGCCATGGGCTGCATCTCCAACGGCCAGTTTACGGTCATTAATGCCGCTTACAACCTGTACGAAATTCAGAGCCAGATCGCGAACTGCGCTATCGCCGGAAGCTACTCCGGGCTGGCGGTACTGGCAGACCTTGCGGCCGTGAACGATGCGCTGCTCGTATCGATTGACGATGGCGTTCTGCCGATCCTGCTGGGACTGGAAAGATAACAGGCGGCGGGAGTATCGACACGCTCCG
>JBFELT010000226.1:0-4817 GCA_041552015.1 Woeseiaceae bacterium | reverse complement strand
TTCCGAGCGCTAACAAGCACCGCGGGCGATCAGTTCAGCCTGCTTTTCGTCAGCCTGATCGCTGTGTCGTTTGCCGCTTCGCCGGCCGCCGCGCAGGATGCCGGGAAGAAAGAAGAAAAGATCGAAGAGATCACCGTCACTGGAACACAGATCAAGGGCGCAAGGATTTCCGGGGCGCTGCCGGTGTCCATCATCTCGGTCCAGGACATCGAGGCCTACGGTATCGACTCGGGCGACGAGCTCCTCGACCTGATGCCGGAGAACGGCAACAATTTCTTCACTGAAGCCGAAAGCATCAGCGGTGGCGTCAATTCGGCCCGCGGTGACATCGGCGCCTTCAACCTGCGCAGCATGGGCACCGGCAACACGCTCGTACTCGTCAACGGTCGCCGACTCGTGATGGCGCCGCAGTACCAGACGGAAGAGGTCGGCGGCAGCTTCGTTCCCGTCAACACGGTTAACTCGAACACGATTCCGGTCTTTGGCGTCGAGCGTGTCGAGGTATTGCGAGAGGGCGCGTCGGCCATTTACGGTGCGGACGCGGTCGCCGGTGTCGTCAACACCGTGCTGAAGAAGGATTTCGAGGGTTTTACGATACGCAGCAAGTTCACGGACTTCGACAACCTGCCGCGAAACGACACCAACCTGACGCTGCAGTGGGGCAAGAATTTCAACGGTGGCGCAACCAACGTTGGTGTGTTCGTCAATTATCTCGACCGTGGTCGCGTCAATTCGCAGGACGATCCGCGCTGGGCGAATGCGGATTTCCGTTACCGCATTCCCGTCGGCTCACCCTGGGAAGGCAATACTTCGTTCCGTAACGACAGCGCGAATTCGATCTATGGGCAATACGACGTAACGACCAGCGCCTCCGGCCAGGGCCTGAGCGGCACGCTCACCGATTCGAGCGGCGAGTTCGAGACCTTTCCGTCGGGCCACCCGGACTGTGATTGGGACCTTGGCTACGGGACCTGTGGCGCCATTGACGGCAACGGCACCTATCGCCACAACCTGAACGAAAACCGCGACCTGAATTCCGACCTGCAGCGCACCAGCGCGTTCGTCTACATTAACCACGAGCTGGAAAACGGTGTCGAGAGTTTCACGGAAATCGGCGCCTACAGGTACCAGAGCAACCTGTTTCGTCACGGGGCCGCGCCGTTCAGCACGGTGAAACTCCGTGTTGGCGCGGAAAACTACTGGAACCCGTTCGGTCCCTGCGGCTCGCCAAATCGGCTGCCGGATGCCGTGATTCCCGGTGTCACCTGTGACGGCCTCGAGCTGGAGATCGACAACTACCGCTTCACCGAGCTGCCACGCATTGTCGACAATGACGGTGACTCGTTCCGGTTGCTGCAGGGTTTCCGCGGCTCGGAAGGCGCCTGGGACTGGGAGACGGCTTTGACGTGGTCGCGCGCGACGGCCGACGACGTCACGCACAATCGCGTGTCGAATATCCTCATGGCCGAAGCGCTGTTCGACCCGACGCCGGCGGCGTACAACCCGTTCAGCGGCGGCGTCGACAGCAACATCGAGCGTGCGCTGGTTGACGTTTACAGGAAGAGCAAATCCGAGCTGCGCATGCTGGACCTCAAGCTGTCGAACGCCGAATTCGCACAGCTGCCTGCAGGGCCGATGGGCTTTCTTTTCGGCGCCGAGTATCGCGAAGAGTCATTTGTGGACGAGCGCGACCCGCGACTCGACGGGCGCATCGTATTCACGGATTACCAGGGAGACACCTACCCGTATGTTTCCGATGTCGTGAACTCCAGTCCGACGCCAAGCAGCCGCGGTAGCCGCAGCGTGGTGTCGCTGTTCAGTGAGGTTGCGGTGCCGATCTTCGAAGGCCTGGATATGCAGCTTGCGGTGCGTTACGAGGATCTTTCCGATACCGGCTCGACCACCGTGCCGAAGATCGCGCTTGGGTGGCAAGTCTTCGAGCCGCTGTTGCTGAGGGCATCGTGGTCGCAGGGCTTCCGCGCGCCGAACCTGGTGACGATCAACGAAGAAATCGTTGCACGTCAAAATACACGCACCGACTGGGCCTGTACCTACGCGGCTGAAAACGGCGGCGATCCGGACCAGGATACGCTCGATTGCTCCAACTCGACGCAGCGTATCGCGCAGGGCAGCAAAGATCTGCGACCGGAGGAATCGGATAATTTCTCGGTCGGCCTGGTGCTCGAGCCCATCAAGGACATGACGCTGACCCTCGACTACTGGGGCATCGAGAAGAAAGACACGATCGGACTGTTTGGCGAGGAAAACCACACGCTGCTGGATCTCTATCAGCGGCTGCAGGCGGGCACCTCGAACTGTGCAGCGAATCCCGGCAACAGCGCGGTCGTGCGCGCCGATCCCGGTGACGATGAGTCTGCGATTTACCTGGCTGCCGGGATCTGCCCGGCCGGAGATATTCAGTATATCGACGATAACTACCTGAATCTCGATACCCGGACGATCAAGGGCGTGGATCTGGGCTGGTACTATAACCTCGATACTTCGCTGGGCAACTTCGACTTCCGGCTCGTGTGGTCTCGCCTGCTCGAGTATGAGCAGGACGCCGGCGGCGATTCCCTGATCCTCGTCGATGCCAAGAACTCCGGCCTTATCCCGGCGACCTACCCGATCGAAGGCTTCGCCGACCTCATACGAAAGGATGGCAACCAGGAGGATCGCGCCAACCTGACCGTCGCCTACAACAGGGGTGAGTTCGGTGCTTCCGTAACGGCGTTCTACGTTGGCGACTTCTACCAGGACTCGTTGACGATCGATAATCCCGATCCGGCCATCTACGGTCCCAGCCCAACGCTGCAATACACGATCCCGTCGATGACCACCTACAATGCGAAGATCGACTACACGTGGCGGCCGTCGGAGCGGTATTCGTTCCGCACACGTTTCGGCATCAACAATCTCACGGACGAACGTGCGCCGCTGGCGGACCGCTACTTCGGCTACTTCGCGGACTCGCATCGCGACCTGGGACGTTCCTACTACCTCGACCTGAGGCTGGATTTCTGAACAGGGCTGATCCGCTAACACGAAAAGGGGGCTTTGCCCCCTTTTTGCTATTGCTGCTGGCCCTGCAGGCCGCCGCCTTCGCAGACGACACGCCTGCCGAGGCGCCGCCCGCGAAGGTGCTGTTTGTCGGCAACAGTTTCACCTACTACAACAACGGCCTGCACAAGCACTACCGACAGCTGATTCGTGCGTCCGGCATTGACACCGCGCAAAGCTCACGCGCGCGCATCATGACCCTCTCCGGCGGGCATCTTCCCGAGCACGAGGGCGGCTTCGAGAACGTGCTGTCGGCCGAAGATTGGGACGTCGTCGTCATGCAGGGCCACAGCCTCGGGCCCATCAGCGAGGGTACAGCCGGGCCGTTTCGCGAGGCCGCGCGCAAGTTCGCCCGCATTGCGCGCAAGCAGGGAACGCGCCCGGTGTTCTTCATGACCTGGGCCTATACGGGCAAGCCCGAGATGACGGCGGCGCTCGACAAGGCGTATTCGGACATCGGCGAGGAACTCGATGCCGAGGTCGTGCCGGTGGGTCTCGCCTTTGCGCGGGTCACGGCCGAACGACCGGAGATCGCGCTGCGCATCGACGACGCAAAGCATCCGTCGCTGGCCGGTACCTACCTGGCAGCGTGTACTTTCTTCGCGGCGTTGTACCAGCAAACGCCGGAAGGCCTCGATTACGATGCCGGGTTAGGCGAGCAAACCGCCACCTATCTGCAGCAGGTGGCGTGGCAGACGGTGCAGGACTACCGGAACCGCGAAGCGGAATGGCTGTTTTCGGCGTGGGCAGGGCCGGCCGTAACGGTGCGAAGCTACGTGCCCGTGCAACGCGATGCAAGAACGCCCATCGTCATTGTCATGCATGGCGCAAGCCGCGATGCGCCGCGTTATTTCGACGACTGGAAAGCGCTTGCCGAGACGGGCGGCTTTATCGTCGTCGTTCCTTATCTCTCCCGGGATCGCTTTCCGGGGTCGGCGGCTTACAACCTCGGCAACGTTTTCGATACCGATACCGGTCGGCAACGTGACAAGGGTGCCTGGACGTTCTCGATGTTAGAGCCGCTGTTCGACGAGGCCGCAAGACGAGTGGGCGGCGAACAAGAGAACTATGTCTTGTACGGGCACTCGGCAGGCTCGCAGTTCGTGCACCGATACATGTACTACGTACCCGAAGCTCGCGTGAGCCGTTTCATCGCCGCGAACGCGGGCTGGTACACGATGCCGGACTTCAGCATCGAGTATCCCTACGGACTCAAAGGTTCAGGCATCGGACAGGATGCCTTGCCCGGGATCCTGGCGAAGCCACTTGTCCTGCTGCAGGGGGGAGCGGATAGGGACGTGAACGCTGACAAGCTGCGCAAGACGCCGGAGGCCGAACGGCAGGGGCCGAACCGCCTGGCACGCGGAATGACAATGTACCGGGTCGGGAAGGCTCTTGCCGAGCAGCTCGGCGTCGAGTTCAACTGGCAGCTGGTCATCGTCGAAGGCGCGGATCACGACAACGCCAAGATGGCGCCGGCAGCAGCGACGCTCGTTCAGTAAGCATGGAGCTTTCGAGCTGGTAGCCTTTTCGAACCAGAATTTGTCGACTCGGATTCTGTAGCTTGCCCGCAGATTGATGCAGACCTTGTCTCCCGGATTATCTGTGCAGGAATGGCTCCCTTCGGTCCGCTTGATTTCCTGCACAGATAATCCGGGAGACAAGGTGAGCACACGCTCAGGGTGCGCGTTTCGCTAGTTCGGCCGCGCGCCGGTCTCTGAGCAGATTCGTGGGGTTGTTCATTACGGGAGTAAAGC
>JBFELT010000225.1:0-4824 GCA_041552015.1 Woeseiaceae bacterium | reverse complement strand
GGATGACGAAGGCATTGTGATCAATAAGCAGTTACAAAACTGCGATCTTGTCTACGTCACGCCGAGTCACCAGATTCCGACAGCTGTGCTGATGTCGCCAAAGCGGCGCGAAATGCTACTCCAGGCCGCGGCGCAGCATGACTTTGTGCTGATCGAAGACGACTACGAGTGTGAGATTAACTATCTCGATAAGCCGCAGCCCGCGCTACGCAGCATGGATGAATCGGCCCGCGTGATTTACGTCGCCAGTTTGTCGAAAGTGCTTGCGCCCGGCATTCGGCTGGGCTTCATCGTGGCAGATGCAGAGTTCATCCAGCGGGCGCGAGCGCTCCGGCGTACCGTCATGAATCACCCGCCGCGCAATAACCAGCGTACGGCCGCGCTCTTTCTCTCGCTCGGGCATTACGACGCGCTCATGATGCGGCTGGGGCGCGTCCTCCAGCAACGGCGCATGGCTTTACGCGATGCACTCAACTGGATGCGCGGCGTGCCGATGGAGATTTCGCCAGAGGTCGGTGGCACAACCTACTGGGTAAGGACACCAGAGAATTTCGATATCGACGTGTTCGCCCACGTCGCGGCGCAGCAGGGGGTCCTGGTGGAGCCGGTTCGGCACTACTATGCCGACGAAAGGAATGCCGAAAATTGCTTCCGCATGGGGATTACCAGTCTGCCCATCGAGCGGATCCGTCCCGGCGTTACGCGACTCGTCGAGGTAATTTGCTCGCAGGTGAGGGAGCAGGTAGAGCACCTGACGACATCGAAGGGCGACTGGCTCAAAGGCGACGATCTTTTGGCAGCGCTTTCCGGTGCAGCGATCCTGATGCGCGAGGTAGACGGTGCGCCGTGCACGATAAAGTACCATCCGGGTGGCTTGATGACGGGCGTGCTCGGCTTTGCCAACGAAGAACAGGACGAGGGCCGGTGGCGGACGGCCGATGATCGCTTCTATCGACAATGGAGCCGCTGGAATTACGGCGAGGAAAAAGGCTACTCGATCGTCATCGAAGGTGACCAGATCAAGTTCTTCAACGAAGACGGCCAGATTGTGGACTCAGGATTCATGCTGCGAAGCAGCGACGAAAAAGCTCAGAAAGACAAGGACTTGCCCGCCTGGTCCATAACAGAGGTCGAAACTGGATCTATGTAGCGACGACGGTCGCGGCTACTTTGGCGCTACTTTCCAGGGGTGCGTTATGAGCAAGATCGGCATTGCAGGCCTGCAGCTCGAGGCTATCAACGGCGACAACCTCGACTCGATGGAATCCGAGATCGACGCGGTTGTAAAACGCTTTCCATGGGTCGATATGGTCGTCCTGGGCGAGTTGAATGGGTGCGGCTCGAATCCAAAGCGCGCCGAGCCCATGCCCGGACCGCTTGAGGACCGATTTTCCGAGATCGCCCGCCGCAACGGGATCTGGCTGATTCCCGGCTCGATCATCGAGCAACGCGGCAAGAAGATTTTCAACACCTGCCCGGTCATCAACCCGAGTGGCGAAGTCATTGCGCGCTACCGCAAGCAGTTTCTGTGGCTGCCCTATGAGAAAGGTTTTTCTCCCGGCAGCGACTTCGTTGTGTTCGACGTACCCGACGTAGGCCGGTTCGGCATCTCGATTTGCTACGACATGTGGTTTCAGGAAACGTTGCGCACCCTGGCCTGGATGGGCGCTGAAGTCATACTGCACCCGACGTTGACGAGCACCATCGACCGCGATGTCGAGCGGTGCATGGTTCGGGCCAGTGGCGCGATGTACCAGTGCTATTTCTTCGACGTAAACGTGGCGGGCCCGCTGGGTGTCGGCCAGTCAATCGTCGCCGGTCCCGGCGGAGAAGTTATTCACGCGGCAGGCAAGGGTCGCGAGATCATCCCGCTGCGACTCGACCTCGACTATGTTCGCGACGTGCGGGCGAACGGCTGGCAGGGCCTTGGACAACCGCTGAAGACCTTCCGCGACAGCAAGGTCAGGTTTCCACCGTATCTCGAAGGCTACGCGTCGGATTCGCTCAACTCGCTGGGTCCGATCCGGTTGGCGGGTACTGACAAGAAACGGGATAAAACGTAATGACAAGCGCCGCCACGCCCTCATCGAGGACCGTTGCACCCAACAGCATGCTTGCCAGGATCTTCCTCGCGTTTCTTGCGTCCGCCGGTCTCTTTTACGTCAACATCATGCCCGCCATTGTCGATGGCCTGAAAGAAGGCCTGGGGTTCACGGATCAGCAAGCCGGCTTCGCAGCCTCCGCCAATGTCTACGGTGCGGCAGTCGGCGCCTTGCTTATTGTCTTTGTCGTCAGACGTATCAGCTGGCGACCGGTGTCTTACGGATTGCTCGGCGCGCTGATCGTTACGGATTTGCTGTCGATGCTGATCGCATCACCGGAGCCGATGATCGCAATTCGTTTCGTACATGGCTGCATCGGCGGGGCTTTGGTTGGCACGGGCTTCTCGGTAATTGCGAGAACACTCCATCCGGATCGTACGTTCGGCGTGTTGCTGTTCGTGCAGTTCGGTCTCGGTGGACTGGGCAATCTCTACATCCCGCGCCTGGTCCCTCTGTTCGGCACCGATGTTCTGTTCCTGTCTCTCATCGCGTTCAGCGTTGCCACAACGCTGATGGTGCCGTTTCTCGACCGCTACGAAGTAACAGCCGCCCAGCAAAAGATCAACGATGCGCCGAAAGCAGCAATCCCCCTGGTTCCGATATCGCTGGTCTTGGCGTCCCTTTTCCTTTTCCAGGCGTCCAATAACGGTCTTTTCGCCTTCATTATCGGGCTCGGCAAAGTATCGGGGCTCGAGCTGAATTTCATTACCTTGTCTTTGGCGGTCGCCGGCTGGATCGGCCTGCTCGGCGCCGGTCTCGTAATCGTCTTTCACACGCGTTACGGGCGCACCGTTCCACTGGCTGTGGCAATGCTCGCCACGATGGCGTCGACCTGGGCGCTGCATTTCAGCAGCAGCGGCACAGTCTATCTCGTGGCCAACTGCGTCATCGGCGTGACCTGGGCGTTCGTCATGTCATACCTGCTCGGTCTCGTGGCTGCGTTCGATAGAACGGGACAGATGGCCGCGCTCGGCGGTTTCGCCTCCAAAATGGGCCTCGCCAGCGGTCCGCTCGCCGGTGGACTACTGCTTGGCAACGACAATTACGCGCTGCTGATCAACCTCGCCGTGGTCGGCCTTGCACTGAGCGCCGTCGCAAGCCTGATACCCGCCCGGCTCAAAGACCGTCCCGAGCAATCCGAGCCGGTCGAGGACATAGCCATGGTCGGTAAACTGGACTAGTAATCAACCCCAAACTGGCACTACTCGCCGCCGGGGCACTGCTGTAATTTTGATCGGACATGGTCCGACGTGGGGAGTATTTAATGGATAAGAACAGCAAATTTCAGAGAAAAACGCTGGCTGTCGCTATAACAGCGGCCTGCATGACGATGACAGCCGCGCCTTCGCATGCCCAGAGCGGCGATGACAATGTGCTGGAAGAGATCATGGTCACGGCCACCCGCCGTGAAGCGCGCGTGCAGGATATTCCTTACAACATATCGGCGATGTCCGGCGAGTACCTGGAACTGCAGAATATCGTTAACCAGTATGACGTCCTGAGAGCGATGCATGGCGTCACGGTTATCGATCGCGGCTATCGAAACGCGGGTACTGTGAACAGCATCGTTATTCGCGGCCTCAACGTCGACAACGGACGAAATGGCGACATCATGTTGAACGCGGTACCGACGGTCGCGACCTATTACGACAACACGCCGCTGTTCGCGAACTTCCTCATCAAGGACATCGAGCGCGTCGAGGTGTTGCGCGGACCGCAGGGCACGCTTTACGGCTCCGGCTCCCTGGGCGGCACCGTTCGGTACATCGGCAACCGGCCCGACCCCGAAGGTTTCGCAGCGGACATCGAACTGGACTATGGCCAGACCAGCGGCTCCTCCGGCGACAACATCGCTCTCGATGCCATGGTCAATATCCCACTGGGAGAAAAGACGGCCGTGCGCGCGACCTTCAGTCGTATCGACAACGACGGCGTGATTGACTATATCAATGCCTATCAGCTCAACAGCTTCGGCGAGCCCCTCATTGACGTCAACGGCAGCTGCGTCGACCCGAGGTCGGCCTCTGATACAGAAGTGCTTCAGAATGTCGGCTGTTTCCGGAATGTCGAAGACGCCGACTTCGTGGAAATAAATTACGCGAAGGTATCGCTGCGCGGCGAGCCAAGCGATACCTTCAGCTACCAGCTGAGCTACCAGTACCAGGAGGACACGATCGGTGCACGCCGCTCGACAACGCTCGGCGATAACGGCCAGCTTCCCGGATCAGCCCTGTACTTCGCCTACGGCGACGATGACAGCGGACAGGTCTTGCTCGAGCCGTCCGAAAGAGATGTGGACATGGCGAGCCTTGATCTCGAATGGGACCTGGGCTTTGCGACATTTACATCGAGTACCGCCACCTATGATCACGAAGGTTCTGGCGAAAGTGACAATGGCGCTTTGTGGGCCAGCGGCGGCCGGGACTGGAACTTCAACTTCTACGGCGGTGGCTGGCAACGCCCGGCGCAGCGCGCGGAACGCGGCTATGACGACTCGGCGGTCATCCAGGAGTTTCGTCTCGTTTCCAACGAGACCAGGAATAATTTCGACTGGCTTGCTGGCGCGTTCTACATGGACCAGGACAACAGCGTCAACCAGTACAGCTATAACCCGGGTATGGGCGAATTCTTCAACGCCTGTGTAGACACCGGTGGCCCGGAGTGCGCCGGGTTCTGGCCTGCGATTTTCTATCCAGGGAGTCAATTTACCGAAATCGACTTC
>JBFELT010000224.1:0-4925 GCA_041552015.1 Woeseiaceae bacterium | reverse complement strand
CAAAGGTGATGTTGAGTGCAAATCCGTGGAAGACCGCGGATACGGGATAGGTTCCGAGCAGGGGTGCAGCATTCCAGTAGAGCTGCTCCCTGGGGCCCGGAATGTTCGAGATTACGGTGCTGACCGGCGGAAACCAGTCCGCGACACCCATCATGCTGGCAATAAACAGCGGTGTCTGTACGAGGCTTGCATACAGGCTGGCCTCGCGGGGTGTCAGTTCGCCAAGCATTTCCTTGCCGGCCCGGGTCGATTCCACGATCGCCTCGAGGCGGTCGGCAGGATCTTCGTGGCGGGTGCCCAGGTCGGCGATGATGTAGCTGATCGCGACGGCCGAATCGAAGTCGTCTTCCTCGCGGATCGACACCGGGACCAATGCCCGCAGTGAATGTTCCGGCAGCTCTCCCTGTTCTTCGAGGTAGCGTCGCAACGCTCCCGAACACATGGCGAGAACGACATCGTTAATCGTTGCCCCGGTCGCCCTGCTGACGGCCTGCACGCGATCGATGCTCCACGACTGGGCGACGAATCGCCGCGCGGCCGAGACCTGCGTGTTAATGACGGTATGGGGAACGTGCCGCCAGGGAACCGCCAGGCCGCCGCCGAGGCCCAGCCAGGTTGCCGCATAACTCTTGATCAATCCGAGGAAGTGCGCGGACGAATCGAACTGCGCCTTGAAGAACTCAGCCATCGCCTTGAGTTCGAAATCGCTGGGCGCGGGGAGGGCCTTGCGGGCATGTGCGTGCTGAGCCTTGTATCGCTCATGGGCTTCGACCGACAGCGGCGACAGATCGGTGCTGGCATCGGGGTCCGGCGAACAGCTGCCCTCGGTAAGCCGGCTGCCCGCAACACCATCGATCGTCGCGTGGTGCATCTTGGTGTAGACGGCGAACTGGCGATTCTGCAGGCCCTCGATCAGATGGACTTCCCAGAGCGGCCGGCTGCGATCGAGCAACGTGGAGTGCAGCCGTGACACGAGCGTGAACAGCTCACGATATCTGCCCGGTTTCGGTAGTGCCGAGTGCTGGACGTGATAGTCGAGGTCCAGGTCCGGGTCCCGTTCCCAGTAGAGCGGGCCGAAGCGCCCGAGCGCTCCGTGCGCAACGCGGTGGGCAAAGGGTTTGCGAAGCTCGCCGGTCGAGCGATAGGACTCGGCGAGCCGAGCCATGAATTTCCGCTGGTTTACGCGCTCGGGGAATTCGAGCAAATTCAGACCGGCCACGTGCATCGGCGCTTCGCGGGTCTCGAGGTACAGGAAACCTGCATCCGTAAGATCGATTCTGTCCACGTACGAATTTTACCGGATTGCGGGGACGAATAAGCCGGCTGCGGCATAGGTAATTTCATCAACCGGGCTACGTGCCCAGCCTGGTGATGCAAGTCAGCCCGTAAGGATTTCATGTCCCCGAGTGCAGGCGAGTGCGGGTCAGGCATTCCTGTCCCGATTCGACGAAACAGTAGCAGCGCCGGCCGGAGGCGCATTGCACGAAGTATTATCGGGCTAGGGAATGACGATCTTGAACAGAAAGGTCGCCGACGGTGTGCCGCCGCCGCTCGCACCCTGGAACTCGCCGGACGGCGTAATCCGGATATGCGTAACGGCGGGATCGACGCCATCCGCATCGGGCACGGGCGTGTAGTTGAAGGACACTCCGCCGTCGTTGGAGAAAGCAAGATCGTCTCCGATATCGCCCAGCGAGGTGAACGAGTAGCTTATGCCGCTCGCTACGGCACCGTCCACGAACTGCACCGGTCCCGCAGTCACGCCGTCGAAATCGACAACGCGGAGCGCCGTATCCGCATCGAGCGCATCCGTAATGATGAGCGAACCGTCATCGGCGGGGCCGGGCCCCGAATTGCTGACGCCAATTTCGCCGAGTACGACGGCTCCAGGTATAGCCTTGGGTCCATTCGTGCCGTTAATGGGGTCGGACAGCGTTTGCGAACTTCGCGTGATCGTGAATTCGGGACAGCCGGTGGCCTCGATCGGACCGAAGGTCACCACCGGGTCGCTGTTGAGCGGGCACTTGGCGCTGAAGAGATTCAGGTTGGCAGTCGACAGTGCCTGCCACGCTCCACCCGGCGGCCGGAACTGTGCCGTCAGGCCGCCGTCGCAGCAGCCTTCGAAGCCGATAATGCGGATACTGTGCGTGCCGGTCGACAGGTTGATCGAGCCCTGCAGAACTTCGCTGGCATTGTTCCAGTTGTTGGCCCACCAGAGGTCGTCGTTCCAGCTTTCCTCGAGCGGTACGTCGTCGACGTACAGTCCGCCGCCGCGGCCGAAGTCTGCGCCGTATCGGAACTCCCAGAGGCCGGCCTGGGCTGCCGAGACTTCGAAGAACGCCTCGGCAAACAAGCCTATGTCGGTGTTGCGATTGGGTGGTCCGAACAGACCACTGTTGTTGACGCCGGTGTAGGCAGTGATGATCGAGCAGCCATAGCCGTTGGTGCTGCCGGGCGCGGCGGCAAACGCGGCCTCGGCGCTCGCGAGATCTGTGGGGTCAGCGGACGAATTGCGAGTGTAAAACCTCACGCCGGTTTCGGTGAAGGTGAGCGTTGTCGAAGTGCTCGTTGCACCTGCAGGACCGCCGAAGTAGAGATACACGTTGCGCCCGCTGCCGGGTATCGACGGGACGCGCACCCAGACAACGGCCGTGCGGGCGAACTCATCCCATTGCTCGACAAAGAAGTCGAGCTCGCTCACGTCATCTTCGTCGATAATTCGAAGATCATCCCCGTCGGTAGACCAGTCGAATTCGGCCGGCACGTTGCCCGCGTCAAGCTCAAGGCGAACCTGGTAGTCGGTCAGGGGTGGCCCCGCGGGGACGCTGATATCCGCCGCAAAGCGGTAGTCCCAGGAACAATTCCACCAGGCGAACGCAGGGGTGCTGAGCATCAGCGTGAGAATAAGCAAGAGGCCGCGCGTCACAGATTCATTTCCGATGTCGCTCGTATCGTCCAATTTTATGTAATAAGCGCCAATAAAAGCGCGAACCAGGTCACTGTAACAGCGAGAAACCGGGGTCGAACCGCGATTTGTAGCAATGCATGGGTCAAACCGCGATTCGTGGTGAAGCTTTTTCTTAGTTGGAAACTGCGGTTCGATGCCCTGTTTACTTGAGCATTGCCGGATCCGCACAGCTCGTCGCCAGCAGCAGTTCCGTCAGCGCGTTGTAGCGGAGCGGATTGAGCCCGGTAATCTCGGTAATCCTCTGCATGCGAGCATAGACCGTATTCGGGTGTCGCTTCAGCAGGGCTGCCGCTCGCAAAGTGTTCATGTCGGCGTCTGCGTAGGCGCGCAGCGTTGCGAGCAATGCACCCCGGGACTTCTTGTCGGCGAGAAGCAATTCGTCGACCCATTTGGGCAGCGCCGACTGAATCTGTTCCACCGCGAGCTGAACGAGCAGATCACGAAACGGAATTTTTGCGAACGACACGACGCGATTGGCGACACTCGCAAAGTCCAGCGCGAGTTTCGCTTCTCTCAGCGCCGACGGGATGTGCGACGTGGATGGCGCGTCAGCGCTGACCCCGATGAGCGCCGCGGGCCCGATCGTTCGCAGTTGCGGCTGCACGCTGTCAGCGAGAAGGGATTGCGGTGCGGTCCAGCCGGAGAGACGGCGCGTGCCGGACAGGACGACGGTGACCAGGTTGTCACTAATTCCAACCAGCGTTCGCACCGGCAGCTTGGCGATCGCCCCGCTGACGGCGTCCGCCATTCGCTGCGCGCGTGCATCATTCTCCATTTCGCGCGGATCGACCGAACGCGCGACGATGACGCAGAACGACTGACGCTGTTCGAGATAACCGGCGCGTCGAAGCAGCTGCGCGGCTCGCCGGTCGGATTCATCGTAGCCGCCCAGCAGCAGGTTGAAGAGCTCGGTCCGCCGGTCACCCTCGGCTTCCGCGAGCGCACGGGTATGAGCGACGTATTCCGAGGTCATCCGGGTACCGATCGCGCCTGCGTATTCGATCGTGACATCGGCCGCCGCGGCAACCACGCGCCGCAGTTGTGCATGCTGATCGGCGGATTTCACGGCGGCAGCCTGAATCCACTCGGCAAGCGACCTGTGCAGACAGCGATACGAGGCCAGCTCGGCGTCGAGCGGAAATTTCTGGGCGGCTCTCCGGCGAGCGTGTTCGCTGACAAACGCCAGCTCGGGGGCGGAGTGGCCTCCCAGAACGTCGCAGACAGCATCGAGGTGTTGCGACAAGTGCCGCTCGAGTTCAGGCAAGAGGTCCGGGTTGCCGGACGCGCGAAAGGCGGGGACTTCGGCAAGCACCTGCTCGCAGAGGGAGTCGAGCACGGCGTTCCTGCCGGCTCTGAGCGACGTCGCTATTCCGGTTGGAACACCAAGATCGCGAAGCTTCCTGACAGCGGTGGTGAGGCCGGATGAGCCGAATGGGGTGGTCATAGATTGTGTAGTCTACACAATAAAGACAGCGGGATAGGGGGGTTATACCCGATGAAATGCCTGGAAACTGTGAATATTCTCTATTCACTGCCCGCAAGCGGGCGAATTTTCAAGGGGAGAAAGACATGGCGAAGTATCTATTCGTGTACCACGGTGGCAGTCATCCGGAGACCGAGGAAGAGGTAGCGGCCGTGATGGACGCGTGGGGTAGCTGGCTGGGTGGCCTGGGCGCCGCCGTTGTGGACGGCGGCAACCCGGTCGGCAAGTCCTCGACGGTCAGGCCGGACGGATCGGTAAGCGGTGATGGCGGCGCGAACCCGGTAAGCGGCTATGGCATCTTCGACGCGAGCGATCGCGACGATGCGATCGCCAAGGCGAAAGGTTGCCCTATCCTGCAGGCGGGCGGTTCCGTGGAATTGGCCGACATCATCGATATGTAGGGGCCGCGGCACAGGGGTCGAACCGCGATTTCACGGCAAATCACGGTTCGACCCCAACCAAGGCCTGGTTCAT
>JBFELT010000223.1:0-4926 GCA_041552015.1 Woeseiaceae bacterium | reverse complement strand
TGTCCAGCAAGACGCAGTAGTGTCAGACTTTGAATAACCGCGGTTGGGCCAATAATCAGCCCGGAAACCGAAACAGCGACCGTCCGCTTGCAGCCATTGCGAGCCGCATAGGCGAACTGAAGTAAACTGGCGGCAACCCAAACCGGCCGCGGGCGTTTTTCCATCCTGCAAATGCGAGAGATAATCGAAATGGAGCCGTTTTCGACGTTGACGTGCCCGGAATGCGGTCACAAAGCGAAAGAACTGATGCCAACTAACGCCTGTCAGTTCTACTATGACTGCAAGGGCTGTGGGGCACTGCTCAGACCGCTCAAAGGTGATTGCTGCGTCTATTGTTCTTATGGCGACGTGAAGTGCCCGCCGATACAAGCTGGCGATCAGTGCTGTTGAGCCTCGGCGACTAATATGATCACTAGCGAACAGCCTCTCTTGGGCGCCGATCGACTGACCAGGCCCGACATCGGCAATGGTATGAATGTTGCGCGTTTAACGACTGCCCCGTAAGCTGACTCGATGTACACCGCCGCCCTGCCTGCGAGAGGTATCGGCCTCGTCCGCGAGCGCTCATGACCACCGGGTCTGAAGTGCTGATACTCGGATTCGATGAGTCCCGACACCGGGGCGGCGTCCGTGAATGCCTGATCGAGCTGCAGGACTTCGAGCGTGACATCGACCCGAGAATGCCGCCTGGCGCCGCTATCGCCGATGCCTACCTCGCCGAGATGCACGATCGCTGCAAGGAATGCGGCGGTCGTATCCTGGTCGCCGAGGTGGACGGGAATGTCGCCGGATACGCCACGATATTGCCGAAGGTCAGGAGCGAACAGATCGAGGACGGCAATATCGAGTACGGACTGATTTCCGACCTGGTCGTCCTCGAAAGCTATCGTCGCCTCGGGCTCGGAACGAAACTGCTCGAAGCCGCGGAGCAGTATGCGCGTGCGTGCAAGGTCAAATACCTGAGAATCGGCGTGCTCGCGGGCAACCGGGTCGCGGAGGACCTTTATACCGCTGCAGGCTACTCATCCTTGTACACCGAACTTGAAAAGGTCCTGAGTCGATCGTAATGTGAATTATCGCGCAGGGTCTCCGCCGTTCGCCGTGGACAACATCATGCTGAAAGCTTCCTGCCATTGCGGCGCCGTCCAGATCGAAGTTGCGAGAAAGCCACGCTCTGTTACGCAGTGCACCTGCTCGATTTGCCATCGCTACGGTGCACGCTGGGCCTATTGCACGCGCAAGACCGCAACCGTTGGCGGCGATACCGATGCTCTGAGAACCTACTCCTGGGGCGACCGCTCGCTCGAGTTCTTCCATTGCAGACACTGCGGCTGCGTGACGCATTATGAGAGCATTGAAAAGGACGAGGACAGCCGTATCGCCATAAATGCCCGGATGATGTCGCCGGCCGATATTGCCGATGTACCGGTGCGAACATTCGACGGTGCCGACACCTGGAAGTACCTCGATGATCAGGAGACAGCTGTTTGTCTGTCTGGCGCCAGTGACATTGACGGAGTAGTGACCGAAACTGACTGACGGGACCTATCATGCGCAGAGAACTGGAAGACCGATCGATCGACTGCCCTTACTGCGGAGAGACGATCGATTTGCTCCTGGACCATTCCGTCCCGGCACAGAGCTACGTGGAGGACTGCCAGGTTTGCTGCCGCCCGATCAATATCAGCTACTCGATTGAGCCGAGTGGCGAGATTCTGCTGCGCACGACCACGGACAGCGAATAAGACACTAAACGCTAGACGCTACACACGATTCGACACGAATCCGCCCACCGATCGGCCGAATCGCAGCGTGACAAACGACACACCGGCCACGCAGCGCCTGCTCCAGCCGCGGCGTTCGTTAATCGTATGCGTAACCTGCCCGACCGCCTGCACGACGTCGCTGACGATCTTTATGCACTGTCCGTCCGCCAGGTCCTGGCGGGTTACCAGACGCAAACCGTTCAGGGAAATGTCGTCGATACGCCCGGAGTGCGCGCTCGGTTGCGGCCAGTGTGTGTAATAACGGATTCGCATTCGCCGACCGATTCGCTCGATGGCACGCTTGCCCTCTGACTCCATGCGATGCTGCTCCGCGGCGGACAGCGGGCTGTCGCAGGTCCGACAGCTCATCTCGATTTCGATGCGGCGGCCATGACTGTGCGGTGTTTTACAGAAGACACATTGTCGCGACCAGTCCAGGGCATGCCCGGCCGCGGTATCGCGGCCCGGCTCCGCCGCTTCCCCCGGCATGCCTGCGGCTATTCGCGCCATGACATCCAGTCGCGCGTCGTATGCGGCGCGCTTGTCTGCATTTGACAGCACCGCGTAGGCCTCGTTGATCAACGCCGCCATCGCCGCATCACCGCCGAGGTCCGGGTGGTGTTTCATCCGCTGCATGAGCGTGCGATAGCTGCCGCGGATGATTTCGACGGGCGCATCCTGACTGACGTGCAGCACTTCGTAGTAGTTGCGGCTGTCGAATCTGTTACCCATTCAAGCGTATCGGCCGCCGCCCCGACTTCCTTTAGCGCGTCGGGCACAGGGTTAAGGCGCCGCTACCGTCACGTAGGTCGTACCCAGCTCCTCGGCCAGATCGTTGAGCTGCCTGAGATCTTCATCGATCAGGCGGGCCAACTCTGCCCTGCTCTGCTCATAGAGCGTCGCGTGCTCCCGGTTCACCTCCTGCATGCCCTGCGTCGGTGGTCCGCTGTGATCCAGCGCCGTGCGATACAGCCAGCCAGACCGCGAATAGAGCTTCGCGCCGCCATCGCGCCCGGCGAGGATGTCGTAGTTCACCTTGGCGTTCGGGTTGTAAAGCAGGTTCTCGATCATCGAGATTTTCTTGAGCGCTTCTTCGCCCAGCGTCAACAGGCGACTCGCGCGCGGATCGTCGGACAGCGCCTTGTGGCGGACCTCCAGCTGTTCCCGTAGGCCGCGGAGCTTTTCAGCGTCGGCGGTAATCGACGAGATGCGGTCCCTGACCCCGATCAGGAATTCTGTCTGCGCCCTGAGGTTCTCGATCGTCGCATCCGATCTCGGATCGGGCAGCACGGTAACCGGCTGCTCGGCACTCTCGCCGCCGACGGTCAGGCGCAGGCGATACTCGCCGGGAACAACCAGCGGCCCGACGTTTACGTTGCCCGCGTCGTTGGTGGAGCCCGGAATCCGTTTCGCGCCGTCGAATGCAAGATCCCATGACGCCCGATTCATGCCGGCGACGGCCTCGAGATCGGCCTTGGGATCGGCATCAGGGTCCGCGTCCGGATGATCCGGTGCGACATAGGGCGGCTCGAGCTCGCTGCTCAGGCGACGTATTACCTTGCCATTGCTGTCCAGCACCTCGAGCACGACTTCGTCTTCCGGTTCCGTGGCCAGGTGGTAGGTGACGATCACGCCTTTCGGCGGATTCGATGTCTTGCCGGCATCGGAACCATCGGGTCCGGCGGCGTAGGTCCAGCGAATCGCCGGCCGCGGCGCAAACAGGTGCAGCGATGATCGTGCGATTTGCGGCGACATCTCCCGGATCGGCGTCAGGTCGTCGAGAATCCAGGCGGAACGTCCGAGCGTGCCCACGACCAGGTCATCGCCGGCGACGACCATGTCGGCAATCGCGACCGTTGGCATATTGAGCCGCAGCGACTCCCAGGTCTTGCCATCGTCACGTGACGCCATGACCCCGCGCTCGGTACCGAGATACAGCAGGCCCTGTTTGCGCGAGTCTTCGCGAACGACCTTCAGATACACTTCGCGGTCCAGCCCTCGTGCCAGGCTGTTCCAGCTCTTGCCGTAGTCCGTGGTCTTCCAGAGATACGGCGTCTCGTCGTCCAGTCGGTGCGCGTCGTAAACGGCGTAGGCCGTGCCGGCATCCCAGCGGGACGCTTCAACGGTGACAACCGTTGCCCATTCCGGCGCACCGCGCGGTGTCACGTTGCTCCAGTTCTTCCCGCCGTCGCGCGTGACATGAATAAGCCCGTCGTCGCTTCCCGCCCAGATGGTCCCGGCCGCCAGCGGCGATTCCGCAACCGCGAAAATCGTTCCGTAGAACTCCACGCCCGTGTTGTCCCCGGTAATCGGACCACCCGCCCACTTCTGTTTGCTTTTGTCGTTACGCGTCAGGTCGGGGCTGATGATCTCCCACGTCTGCCCACCGTCCCGCGTCTTCTGCAGGGTGTTGCTCGCGTGGTAGACCAGCTTCGAATCGTGAGGAGAAATGACGATCGGCGCGGTCCACTGGAAGCGATGTCGCAGGTCTTCGGCTCCGTGACCACTGCCGTTGTCCGGATAGATTCCGACGTGCGGCGCCTGGCCCGTGCGCTCGTCATAGCGGGACAGGTAGCCAAGGTATTCGCCCGCATACACGATGTTCGGGTCGTCGGGGTCGGCAACGACGAAGCCCGCCTCGCCGCCACCCACGGGCGCCCAGTCACCGAGCAGAATACCCTCGGAATGCAGGCTGTTGCTGGGGCCGGCGCGGGTGCCGAAATCCTGCAGGCTGCCCATGACCCGGTAGGGCGTGCGACTGTCTACCGACAGGTGATAGAACTGTGCGATCGGTATCGGCGGTCGCTCCCAGGATTCGCCGCCATCCCAGGACAAGGCCACGCCGCCATCGCTTGCCTCGGCGATACGCTTCGGATTCGACGGGTCTATCCAGACATCGTGGTGGTCCCAGCCGCCGGCCTTGGCCGGCAAAACGGTACGACCGCCGTCGATTGTCTTCAGCATCGAAACCTGCGGGAACCAGACGACGTCGGCGTTGGTCGGGTCGATCGTCAGGGTGGTGTAGTACCAGGCGCGCTGCCTGAGCCCTGCCGAATCGTTGATGAGCTCCCAGCTGTCGCCGCCATTATCGGATCGAAACAGTCCGCCTTCTTCGGCTTCGATCAGTGCATAGACGCGCTCTGGTTTGCTCACGGCTACC
>JBFELT010000222.1:0-5026 GCA_041552015.1 Woeseiaceae bacterium | reverse complement strand
GGCGTGTTGCTGCAGGTAAGGACTTGATTCCTGTCCAAGGCGGTTGGCCATGCTTTCCCCGGGGGCGGGCCCCTATGACGCGCTGGCTAAACTGACTATGATACCCGTCTTGCATCGACGGCGAGCGGGATTTAATGCTGACGTATCCAGAGATCGACCCGGTGATATTTTCGATCGGCTTTGTAAAAATCCGCTGGTACGGACTGATGTACGTCGTCGGCTTTCTGTTCGCATGGTGGCTCGCGCGGCGGCGCTCACGGGCCAGCTGGTCGATCATAAAGCCCGCGCAGGTCGACGACCTGCTGTTTTACGGGATGCTCGGCGTCATTATCGGTGGGCGAGTCGGCTACGCGATCTTGTATGGATTCGACCAGCTCGTCAGCGATCCGATGTACCTGTTCAAGATCACCGAAGGCGGCATGTCTTTCCACGGTGGCCTGGCAGGCGTCATGATCGCGATGTGGGCTTACGCCAGAAAACTGGGGGTTCGCGTTTGGGCTGTGCTGGATTTCGTTGCGCCGATAACACCATTGGGCCTGTTTTTCGGACGCATCGGCAATTTCATCAATGGTGAGCTATGGGGGAAGCCCACCGAGGTGCCCTGGGGATTTAATGTCAACGGCGTGGTCCTGCACCCGTCGATGCTTTACGAGGCGCTGCTGGAAGGTCTCGTGCTGTTCCTGATCCTGTGGACGTTTTCAGGTCGTGAGCGACCCTGCATGTCGGTGTCAGGCCTGTTTCTCCTGTTCTACGGGATATTCCGGTTTGCTGTAGAATTTGTGCGCGTTCCGGACAGCCATCTTGGCTACCTGGCGCTCAACTGGTTGACGATGGGGCAAATTCTGAGCATGCCGATGATCCTTTTTGGAGCGCTGTTGATGTATCTCGCGTATCGGCCACGCAAGATTTCGGTAGAGGGGCAAGTATGAAGCAATACCTGGACCTGATGCGCACGGTGCGAGATACGGGCGCCCGCAAGGAAGACCGCACGGGGACCGGCACCCTGAGTATTTTCGGTCACCAGATGCGATTCAATCTGGGCGAAGGATTTCCGCTCGTAACGACCAAGAAACTCCATCTGCGATCGATCATTCACGAGCTCCTGTGGTTTCTGAGCGGCGACAGCAACATCCGCTATCTGAAAGAAAACGGCGTCTCCATCTGGGACGGCTGGGCGGACGAAGCCGGCGAACTCGGCCCCGTCTATGGCGTGCAGTGGCGCAGCTGGCCAACGCCGGATGGCGGCAAGGTTGACCAGATTGCGCAAATTGTTCGGCAGCTTCGTGACAATCCTGACTCGCGCCGAATCATCGTGAACGCCTGGAATGTCGCCGAAATCGACAACATGGCGTTGCCGCCCTGCCATTGCCTGTTCCAGTTCTACGTGGCGGACGGCAAGCTGTCCTGCCAGCTTTATCAGAGGAGCTGCGACATTTTTCTCGGGGTCCCCTTCAATATCGCTTCCTATTCACTTCTAACGCACATGCTGGCACAACAGGCGGACCTGGGCGTGGGCGACTTCGTCTGGACAGGGGGAGACTGTCACCTGTACCTGAATCACCTCGAGCAGGCGGACGAGCAACTCTGTCGCGAGCCATTGCCGTTGCCGCGGCTTGCGATCAAGCGCCGGCCCAAGACTATATTCGACTACAAATTCGAAGATTTCGAGATCCTGAATTACGATTCCCATCCGCATATCAAGGCCGCGGTCGCGATCTGACGCGACTCCGGCAGGACGGCTGAATCGGTGTCTATCAGTATTATCGTCGCGGCGTCGACGAACAACGTCATCGGCGTGGATGGCGAGCTACCCTGGAAGATCTCCGACGACCTGAAGCATTTCAAACGGCTGACACTCGGCAAGCCCGTCGTCATGGGTCGCCGCACCTGGCAATCCATCGGCCGACCGCTGCCGGGGCGACAGAACATCGTGATTACGCGGCAGCCGGACTTCCAGGCGCCCGGCTGCGATGTCGTCGCCTCGCCCGGGCAAGCGCTGACGGCTGCCAGCGACGCGAATGAAATCTGCGTTATCGGAGGCAGCGAAATCTATGCGCTGTTCCTGCCGAAAGCGAGTCGTCTCTACATCACACGGGTGCAGGCCCATATCGATGGCGATGCTTATTTCCCGGAAATCGACGAACAGGCGTGGCGGCTTACGGATACCGAGCGGCACGAGGCCAGCGAGGTGAATCAATTCGCTTTCGAATTCAGGACCTATGCGAGGAGACGCCGTTCCTGACCGAATCGGTCGGAGACCGGCGGTGATTCACAGGCGTTGGCCCTCGACCTGAACGACGCACGGCTGCCGCCTGTCGATGCGTATTGCCGTGAGCTGTCGTCCCCATACGCAACCCGTGTCGAGGCTGATCACGTTCGGCAAGACGATAAGACCCAGCGCGGACCAGTGCCCGAAAATCACGCGCGTGCCCGCCCACGCCGGGGCTGCGTTTTCGTACCATGGCTTGAGTCCCTTGCGAGCGCGCCAGGGGGAGCCGCTGAAATTCAGGTCAAGATGGCCGTCGGCGCTCAGCATGCGCATGCGCGTCAGGCAGTTGATGATGAATCGCAGCCGTTTGTAGCCGGAGAGCTTGTTCGACCACATATTCGGTGTGTTGCCGTACATCTTGCCGAGCAGCGTTGGATAGTCGTATTTCTGCAGGGCTTCTTCGACCTCGGCCGCGCAGGTCAGCGTCTTTTTTACACTCCAGTCAGGGTGAGTGCCCGCATGAACCAGCAGCGTATTCAGCTTCTCGTCGTAATGCGCGAGCGGCCGGTGGCGCAGCCAGTCGCAGAGCTCCGCGACATCCGGCGCGTTCAGCAGCTTCTGCAACGAACCGAAGCGTTTGCCGTAGCGCACGACGCCCGCTTCCAGGGCCAGAAGATGCAGGTCATGATTGCCGAGTACCGTGACGACGGAATTCCCGAGCGACTTTACGTAGCGCAGGGTCTTCAATGACTTCGGCCCGCGATTGACGAGGTCACCCGTCAGCCACAGCGTGTCATTGGACGGGTCGAATTCAATGGCGTCAAGCAAGCGGCGGAACGGATCGTAACAGCCCTGAACATCACCGATTGCGTATACCGCCATTGCGTTTCCGGTCAGTGCAGCAGGCCAGGCACCGCGAGCGTGAACGGCGCGATCGGCGCGTCGAAGCTCATGCCGTCGTCCGCGACCATGCGATACAGGCCCTGCATCGCACCCACCGGGGTCTCGATGACCGCGCCGCTCGAGTAGCGGAATCGCTCACCGGGCGCGAGGTAAGGCTGCTCGCCAACGACGCCGTCGCCGGTGACTTCCTGGACCTTGCCGTTGGCGTCGGTGATTACCCAGTGACGACTCAGCAGCTTGGCGGCCGTCGTGCCGTCATTGGAAATGGTTATCGTATAGGCGAACACGTAGCGGCCCGCTTCGGGCTCGGATTGCTCATCCACATAGCTGGTGGCAACCTGTATTCGTATGTCACATGCAGCGTCGTCCATGGCGCTATTCTAGCGTAAGCGCGTCAGCGGTTGCGTCCCGATTTTCGGTACAGGTGGTTGGATAGCGAGACGTACCCGGCAATAGCGATTTGTTCCGGTCGCATGCCAGCGTCTATGCCGACGGCCTCGAAGTCCGACGCTTCGCACAACTTTTTCAGGGAGTTACGCACGGTCTTGCGCCGCTGCATGAAAGCAGTCGCCACGAGCGTCGAGAATCCGGCTTCGTCCTCAATCGCGTGACTGCCGGGCGGCAATGGATCGAGTCGAACCACCGCCGACGTCACGGCAGGTGGCGGATCGAAGGCCTGCCGGTCCACGTCGAAAAGCGATTCTATGCGCAGGTGGCAACCCAGCATGATGCCGAGACGGCCGTAGGCCTTGCTGCCGGGACCTGCCGCCATGCGCTCGACGACCTCTTTTTGCAGCATGAAATGCATGTCGAGTATTCGATCGCGGAACTTCAGGAGATGGAACAGCAAAGGTGTGGAGATGTTGTAGGGCAGGTTGCCGACAATGCGCAAATCGTCCCCGAGACTCGCGAAGTCGAAGGTCAATGCGTCGGCCTGGTGGATCGTGACCGCATCGTTGCCTGAAAAACGCCGCGTTAACCCGGCGGCCAGGTCGCGATCCAGCTCGACGGCATGCAGATGGCCCGCGCTACGCGCCAGCGTATCCGTAAGCGCGCCGTGACCCGGACCAATTTCGACGATGATGTCCTGTTTGCCGGGATGAATACTACGAACGATCGACTCGATAACACCCGGATCGGTCAGGAAGTGCTGTCCGAATCGCTTCCTGGCCCGATGGCCGGCCATCAGCGATCGACCATTCGTTGAGCCAGTTCCACGGCCGCCATCAGGCTGCCAGGGTCGGCCTTGCCGGTGCCGGCGATGTCGAAAGCGGTTCCGTGATCCACCGACGTTCGAATGATCGGCAGACCAAGCGTGACGTTCACCGCATGACCGAAGCCCGCGTATTTCAATACCGGCAGTCCCTGGTCGTGATACATGGCGAGCACCGCATCCTTGTGACCGGCGGCAGGCGTAAATGCGGTGTCGGCCGGCAGCGGTCCCCGCACCTTCATGCCGTCACGCGCAAGCTCCTCGAGCAGCGGTGCAATGATGTCACGGTCCTCGTGGCCCAGGTGCCCGCCTTCGCCGGCATGGGGGTTCAGGCCGCAAACGACGATCTCGGGATTGCGAAGGCCGAATCTGGCGCGCAGGTCCCTGTCGAGGATGGCCAATATGCGGGCCAGCAGCGGTTTCGTGATGGACGCGGGGACGGCGCTGAGCGGCATGTGGGTTGTTGCCAGTGCGACGCGCAGGTCGCCGGCCACGAGCATCATGACCGGCAGCGGAGCGTCAGTCAGTTCCGCCAGAAGCTCGGTATGTCCGGAAAACGGGATTCCCGCGTCCGCAATAATTCGCTTCGCAACAGGCGCGGTCACCACGCCCGAAAACTCCCCCCCCAGGCATCCGCTGACCGCGCGTTTCAGCCCGTCGAGTAGCGTTCTGGCGTTCGCGGAATTCGGTTTGCCGGCAAT
>JBFELT010000221.1:0-5065 GCA_041552015.1 Woeseiaceae bacterium | reverse complement strand
GCTGTTGCCCGAGGATGCGCGACTCGACTTCAACCACGTGAACATTGAACTCGTCGCCCTGCGTACGCCGACGCAGGATCTCTCCGAGCGCCTCGATACCGGACACCCCGCCGCCGACGATAACGATAGAGGCACGACGCTTGCGGCGGGCAAGCTTGTCGAGCCGGCCCCGGATACGCTGCGCATCGTCGACAAGTCGCAGGCCCAGGGAATGTTCATCCGCGCCGTCGATACCAAAGCTTGTCCTCTGGCTGCCTGCGGCAACCAGGCAGGCGTCATAGGGCAATTGCAGACCGCTTTCGGTCAGCACCGTGTTGCTGCCGCGGTCTATGCCGCTGACGGCATCGTGCACGAACCTGTGGCCGTAACGGCCGACGCAGTCGCTGCGCGGCAGCACGACGCTCTCGCGCTCCTTCACGCCCGACAGTAATTCGTGGATATTGGGCGTCCACTCGAAGTCCGCACGCGCATCGACCACGGTGACGTCGTGGTCGCAGGACAGGCGGGACGCGGCAACCAGGCCGGCGAAGTTGCCGCCGATAATGACGATGCGTGGTCTGTGTGATGACATGGCTGACTAAGCTGGATACCGGGGGTTCTGCGACACGGGCGCGCGAGTATAACCGGGTACAACGCGAATTGTGAGCCGTCGACTCGGCGACAGGCCGAAGATGGATGCGAGGCGACCGGATGCCGCCGTTCTTCCGGGTCGTTTATTCGGCCCGGAATCCCGGAAAAGGATCTGTTTCGGGGGTCCCGAAGGCTACTGCGTCGGCCGGTAGGGGTTCGGTGCCAGGTTCAGTTCAAACTCTTCCGTCAGGCGCTGCGCGTCTCGAACCCACGAGCAAGGCTCGCAGGTACACACGGTTTCGTCGTGCCTGAGCTCGCTGTGCAGAGACTCAACCAGCTTGATGCCATAGCGTACCGAGGCGTTGATGGTGTACGCCGGCTTGTCGTCAAAATCGGCGAATTCGTTCAGGCAGCTGACCCAGTGACATTCCTGGTTCAGGTCGCACTGGTGGCAGCGTTCGCTCGTCGCCTCGAACAGGCTGTCGTGCGGACAGTCCTGCTCTTCAATGATCTTCTGTACCAGCAGTCTCGGGTAGGTGAGCGCTTCGATCAGCTGCTGTCGCATCTTCATCCCCTTTCTTGCTGCGTAACTGGAAAATACGCCCTGCCGGAAATCCTGTCTATCGTGTATTTCGCCTACGGCTGTTTGGATTGCCCTGATAGGCACACCGCTGCGTTCGCGCCAATCTTCGAAAAGGTACAGACGACAATGTCTTGAAAAACTTCGATGCTCCGCAGCGTCAGGTACAAGCTGGCGCGGCTAAAAAGGTACAGACTATGGATGACACCAGGTACCTGTTTCAACGGAACCGGACATGGTGGGTAAAAGTCGCCGTGCCGCGCACCCTGCGAGAGACGCTTGGTTACGACTTGCGCCGCTCTCTTCAGACCGAGAGTCTCGATGAGGCCAGGGAGGCCCGCGATGCGGTGGTGGCCGAATTCCGGCAACAGATTCGAGACGCTCGCGAATCGATGCAGCAAACGCGGGCGTGCAAGGAATCGGCGATACCGGATGACGAAAACGGCTTCCTGATCCTGGACCGCGAAGACCTTTCCGATGTCACGTTCCAGCTCGAGGTCGAGGCGCCACTGATGGCAAGAGCCGCTGAGCCGGGGCAGTTCGTCATCGTCATTCTCCACGAGCGCGGCGAACGCATTCCGTTGACAATCGCCGATTTTGATCCCGACAGGGGCAGTATCACACTCGTTATACAAGCGGTCGGCAAGTCCACCAGCGAGATGCAGCAACGCTGTCGCAAAGGCACACACCTGCACGCGCTGGTCGGGCCGATGGGTTATCCGAGCGAGCTCGGCGCCGACAAGGTGGTCTGTGTGGGTGGCGGCCTGGGCGTCGCCCCGGTCTATCCTCAGTTGCGCGCCTTCAAGGAAAGCGGCGCTTACGTCATCGGTATTATCGGCTTTCGCAGCCGAGAGCTGATCTTCTGGCGGGACCGGTTCGAGCAATATTGCGACGAACTCATTATTTGCACCGACGACGGCTCCGCCGGTATCAAGGGTCGCGTAACCGTGGGGCTCGAAACCGTGCTCGATCGCCACAGCGACATCGATCGTGTCGTCGCCGTCGGCCCGCCAATAATGATGAAAGCCTGCGCCGAGATAACCCGGCCCTGCGACATCGAAACAATAGTCAGCATGAACCCGATCGTCGTCGACGGCACCGGCATGTGCGGCGGCTGTCGCGTGACGGTCGGCAACGAAATCAAGTTTGCGTGCGTGGACGGACCGGAATTCGACGCTCACCAGGTGGACTTCGACGAACTCATGAACCGCCTTGGCCGCTATCGCGATGATGAAAAAGTCGCGCTCGACAACTGGAAAAAGGCGGCCTCGTAATGGCACGCAAGACGATACGCACCATTCCGCAGGAACGCGCAAACATGCCGACGCAGGCGCCGGATGTTCGCACCCGTAACTTCGACGAAGTCGCTCTCGGCTTCGAACTCGACGATGCGCTGATCGAAAGCGCGCGCTGCCTGGTCTGCCCGAACCCCAATTGCGTGCCGGCGTGCCCGGTCAACATCGACATTCCGGGCTTCATTGTGAAGATCAGCGAGAAGGACTATCGCGGCGCCTACGATATCCTGACCGAATCGACACTGTTGCCGGCGATCTGCGGCCGGGTCTGCCCGCAGGAGGACCAGTGCGAAGGGGTCTGCCCGGTGGGCGACTCACTGGAACCGGTCGCTATAGGCCGGCTCGAGCGCTGGGTCGGCGACATGGCCATTCGCGAAGGCTGGCGCAATCTGCCACCGATCGAGGCCAGCGGATTCAGGGTGGGCATCGTAGGCTCCGGCCCGGCGGGCATGGCGTGCGCCGCCGATATGGCCAAGGCCGGCTGCGATGTTACGATTTACGAGGCGTTTCACGAGGCCGGCGGCGTGTTGCGATACGGAATTCCCGAGTTCCGGCTGCCCAACCAGGTGCTGGATGCGGAACTCGAGAACCTCAAGGCCTTGGGCGTCAGGATCGAATGCAATACGCTGGTTGGCCGGCTGTTTACCATCGAGCAAATGCTCGATGAACTCGGCTTCGACGCCGTGTTTATCGGCACAGGCGCCGGCTACCCGAGCTTCATGGGCATCGAAGGCGAGTCCCTCAACGGCGTGCTGTCGGCCAACGAGCTGTTGACGCGCTGCAATCTCATGGGTGCCACCGACTTCCCGCGCCATGACACGCCGCTCGGTCTCGGCAAGCGCGTTGCGGTCATCGGCTCGGGCAATACAGCCATGGATGCGCTGCGCGTATCGATGCGCGCGGGTGCCGAGGAGGTGTACTGCCTGTATCGCCGCACGCGTAATGAAAGCCCCGCGCGCGTCGAGGAACTCGAGCATGCCGAGGAAGAAGGCGTTCGCTTCGAATGGCTCTCAGCCCCGGTAGAAATTCTCGCCGACGACCACAACAATGTGCGCGCGCTGCGCTGCCAGCGTATGGAACTCGGCGAGCCCGACGCGTCCGGGCGACGTCGTCCCGTCCCCATCGCAGGCAGCGAATACGAATTCGCCGTCGATACGGTCGTCTATGCCATCGGCACCAACGCAAACCCGATCATCGGCCAGACCTCACACATCGCTCTCAACAAGTGGGGCTACATCGAAACCGACGAGAACCTCGCTACGTCAATTGCGGGCGTGTATGCCGGCGGCGATATCGTGACCGGGGCCGCAACCGTAATCCTGGCCATGGGGACAGGACGGCAGGCGGCACGCAGCATGAAAGCGTACCTCGGCATTCGCGACACGTCGTCGATCTACGATGAGTCATACGACAACGGCGCCAAGGCGATCTTCGGCATCGATCCAGCGGAACGCGCGCATGTACGCATCCGCGTTCCAGGGGATGAGCTATGTCAGTAGCGAAAAAGAAACGCGGCCTGCCCGTCGGCAAACCGGCCATCGAGATTGACGAGCATATCGTCGAGATCCTGAGCGACTCCGGCGAAGGAGCCCAGAAGTGCGGGCAGTCTTTTGGCGCTATCGCCGCACGACTGGGCTACGGCATCTGGACGCTGGAAATCATACCCGCGGAAATTCAGCCACCAGCGCGTAGCGTCGACGGCGCCAGCGGTAACCGTATTCGCGTCGCCGGTCACCCGGTCACCAATGGCGGTAACGAGGCAGACATCGCTGTCGCGTTCAACGAGCAGGTGCTACTTGGTCGCCTGCGCGCCGACGAACTCAAACCGGGCAGCAGCATTTTGCTCGAGGACAAATGGCGCAGGGATTCAAATCCGGAGATCGCGGCGTCGTATGTTCGCGTGTACGAGGAGCTGATCGAGAAGGGCTTTGACGTGCGCGAGATACCGATGGAAGTCGAGTGTCTCAAGATCATCAAGGACCCGCGCCGCGGCAAGAACATGTTTGCGCTTGGCTTGCTGTGCAGCATCTACAGCCTGGATACGCAGGCCGCCCACGATCAGATTCGTTTCATCTTTGCCAAGAAAGGCGATCTCATCATCAGTTCTAACCAGAAACTGTTCGATGCCGGCTACCAGTGGGCGGAGGACAACCTGGATATCAAGTACAAGATTCAGGCGACGCCACCTGCCGAAACGAACATCGTCGTCAACGGCAACACGGCGCTCGCACTCGGAGTCATGGCCTCAGGCATGGAAGTGTGTGCGATGTACCCCATCACACCGGCGACCTCCGCCTCACATTACCTCAGTGAGGCGTTCCACAAGGTTGGCGGGGTCGTGCACCAGGCTGAGGACGAGATCGCGGCGGCAGCGTTCGCGGTCGGTTCGTCCTATGCCGGCAAATGCGCGCTGACGATTACCTCCGGACCGGGTTTCTCGCTCAAGCAGGAGGTGCTGGGGCTTGTCGTGATGGCCGAGATACCGCTCGTCGTAATCGACGTGCAGCGCGGCGGACCGTCGACCGGTCAGCCGACGAAGCCCGAACAGGGCGATCTGCTGACCGCCTGTTTCGGTAGCCACGGCGATGCGCCCAAGGTCGTCATGGCCGTCAGCGATATC
>JBFELT010000220.1:0-5071 GCA_041552015.1 Woeseiaceae bacterium | reverse complement strand
GTCGTCGGAGACGACGCGCAGTCCATCTATTCCTTTCGTGCCGCCGAGGTCGAAAACATCCTCGGATTCCCGGACCAGTTCATTCCGTCGGCACAGGTGGTGACGCTGGAACAGAACTATCGATCGACACAGGCGATCCTGGACAGTGCGAATTGCCTCATCGCGGAAAGCGAACGCCAATATCGCAAGAACCTTTTTTCCGAGCGCAGGGACGGCAACAAGCCCCGGTATGTGACCGTCGAAGATGGCGATGCGGAGGCCGAATACGTGGTTACGGAGATTCTCAGCAATCGCGAACTTGGCATGGCGCTGCAGGAGCAGGCGGTCCTGTTTCGCAGCTCACATCACAGTGACCGCCTCGAACTCGAGCTCGTGCGACGCAATATTCCCTACGTCAAATACGGCGGACTCAAGTTCCTGGAGGCGGCGCACGTCAAGGACCTCTTGTCCGTGCTCAAATGGGCTGAGAATCCAAAAAACGAGGTTGCCGCTTTCCGCGTGCTGAAACTCCTGCCAGGCATGGGTCCGGCGAATGCGACGCGTTGTTTCGAGCATATCGCCGCAGCGGATTTCCTGTTGTCCTCGCTGCATCGCTTTCGTCCACCAGCTGCCGCAACCGACGACTGGCCCGCGTTTTGCCAGTTGCTGGAGACCCTGTCGGGCGCCGAGATCGATGACAGAGGCTGGCAGACACAAATCACGGCGGCGCGGCGCTGGTATCAGCCGCAGCTGGAACGTCTCTATGACGGGCTGGATACGCGAGAGGCCGACCTCGAGCAGCTCGAGCAGATCTCCGGCCGCTATCCGACCCGGGAGCGCTTTCTCACCGAACTGACGCTGGATCCGCCCAGTGCCGCCGGCGACCTGGCCGGCGATCCGTTACTCGATGAGGACTACCTGGTCCTGTCGACCGTTCATTCGGCCAAGGGGCAGGAATGGCAGTCCGTTTTCGTGCTGAATGTGTCCGACGGAAATTTTCCGTCCGAGTTTGCGACAGGCAAGCCCGAAATGATCGACGAGGAGCGACGCCTTCTTTACGTGGCGATGACGCGGGCGAAGCAGTCCCTGGCATTGCTTGCGCCGTTGCGCTACCACGTCACGCAGCAGCGACGAGACGGCGACAAACACGTCTACGGTGCGCGCAGCCGCTTCATGTCGGAACGGTTGCTCGCGACCATGGACAGGGATTTTCGAGGCAGATCGGAGAGTGACACGGCCAAACTGGGAGGCCGATCAGAGCGGCGTATCGACGTCGGCGCACGCATGCGGGAAATGTGGTGAAAAAAAAGCGGTGGCACATGCCACCGCCAGTCATTACGAAACAAACAGCATAAGGGGTATCTGCATTGCTACGTCGACCATCATCCATGATGGTCCGAACCTCGTGTGAACCGCAGGCAGCCTGTACGCCGATCTCAGCGCTTCGGCCGGGCGAAGCGCATTCGCGCAAACAGGACACTAGATGCACCCGCCGCATGAATGGTTGCAGGCCCATAATTGAAGTTTCACCGGATTCATGAGAGGAACATGGTGTAGGCCGGATTATCGCTCTCTTCCCAGTGCGGGTAGCCGAGCCTGGACAGGTGCGCCTCCAGTTCCTCGGTTTCGTCCTGGGGCACGTCAATGCCGGCAAGAATGCGTCCGTAGTCGGAGCCGTGATTGCGGTAGTGAAACAGGCTGATGTTCCAGTCCGTTCCGATCGCATTGAGGAAGTCCAGCAGTGCGCCCGGCCGCTCCGGAAACTCGAAGCGGAACAAGCGCTCGTTGCTGACGGCCGGTGAGCGCCCGCCGACCATGTGCCGAACGTGCAGCTTGGCCATTTCGTTGTCGCTGAGGTCTTCAACGGGAAATCCGGCATCGCGCAATTGGGCAATCAGGGCCAGGCGTTCTTTCATGCCGTGGCTCAGCTGGACACCGACGAAGATGTGCGCCTTTTCGGTATCCGCGTAGCGATAGTTGAATTCCGTGATGCCGCGGCGTCCGATGTGTTTGCAGAAACGGCGAAAGCTGCCCGGTTTTTCCGGGATTTCGGCGGCCAGCAGCATCTCGGTCTGTTCGCCGACGGCCGCGCGCTCGGCAATATGACGAAGCCGGTCGAAGTTGACGTTGGCGCCGCAGTTGATCGTGACCAGCGTCTGGCCGGTGACGCCGCGTTCGGCAACGTATTTCTTGACGGCCGCTACCGTAAGGCCACCCGCTGGCTCGACAATCGAGCGCGTGTCCTCGAAGATGTCCCGAATGCCGGCGCAGATCTCGTCGGTACTAACTGTCATCACCTCATCGACGAATTCCTGGCAAAGCCGAAAGGTCTCATCGCCGACGCGTCGCACGGCAACGCCGTCGGCAAATATTCCTACCCGGTCGAGCGTCACCGGCGCGCCCGCCTCGAGCGACAGCTTCATGGCCGCCGAGTCCTCGGGTTCTACGCCCACGATCCGTATGTCCGGCCGCCGCTGTTTCACCCAGGTCGCGATTCCGGCGATCAGGCCACCGCCGCCAATCGGGACGAAAATAGCGTCGATGTCTCCCTCGGCCTGTTCGAGGATCTCGACGCCTATCGTTCCCTGGCCCGCGATGACATAGGGATCGTCGAAAGGGTGAATGAAGACCAGGCCTTCACTGGCTTCCAGTTCCCGCGCCCTCGCGTAGGCATCGTCGTAGGCGTCACCGTGCAACACGACCTCGGCGCCGAGCGCCCGAACGGCGTCCGTCTTGATTTTCGCGGTGGTGACGGGCATTACGATGACGGCCCGAACGCCGAGCTTCTTCGCAGCCAGCGCGACGCCCTGTGCATGATTGCCCGCCGAGCTGCAAATGACGCCACGCTTCAGCGCCTCCGCGTCGAGAGTGGCAATCCGGTTGTAGGCGCCGCGCAGCTTGAAGGAAAAGACAGGCTGCAGATCCTCGCGTTTCATCAGGATTCGATTGTGCAGGCGCTTCGACAGGTTGATGGCCGGCTCGAGTGCCGAGCGCAGCGCAACGTCATAAACCTTGGCGTTACGTATCAAATCGAGGTAATCGACAGCTTTCATTTGTTCCAGGGGCGGCGGGCAGCGTCTGGTTATCGCATACCCGACATTGAACCGCAAAGGGATACCGTGGCAATACTCGCCGCGGCCTTTCATAATGGCGCCAGGGCGTGGCGAGATTGCCGTGCTCCCTCACGCAACAGGGGTCTCTGCTTGAAGAAGCTGCTCATATCGAATGCCCGGCTGGTCAATGAAGGCCAGGTCGTGGACGCCGATGTGCTCGTCGAGGGCGATCGCATAGCGCGTGTCGAATCCGGGCTGTCGCTGCCCTCGGGGGCGGAGCTGATCGACGCCGCCGGCAAATACCTGTTACCGGGCATGATCGACGACCAGGTCCATTTCCGCGAGCCCGGCATGACCCACAAAGGCGACCTGGCGAGCGAATCGGCGGCCGCCGTGGCCGGCGGAATCACCAGCTTCATGGACATGCCGAACGTCAATCCGCAGACGACGACGAGAGCCGCGCTGACGGACAAGTACGCTGTCGCGGATGGTCGCTGCAGCGCCAACTACGGCTTCTACCTGGGTGCGACCAACGGCAACATCGAGGAAATCAAGGCGCTCCAGCCGGGCGAGGCCTGCGGCATCAAGGCATTCATGGGTGCGTCGACGGGAGACATGCTCGTCGACGATCCGGAGGTGCTCGAGAAGATGTTCGAGCATGCGCCGATCATGGTCGTTACGCATTGTGAGCATTCGCCCACGATCTGGGAGAACGAGGCCAGGGCGCGCGCGACATTCGGCGAGGATGTACCGCTCACCGAGCACCCGAAAATACGCTCGGCCGAGGCCTGCCTCGCTTCATCCAGCATGGCCATCGACCTGGCCCGTCGCCACGACGCACTCCTTCATGTGCTGCACTTGACAACCGCCATCGAAATGCCGCAATTCTCGGCGGCCCATCGTTCGAAGAAGCGCATTACGGCGGAGGTCTGCGTGCACCATCTGTGGTTCGACGAATCGCGATACGATGAGCTGGGCACCCGGATCAAGTGCAATCCGGCGATAAAAAGCGCCGCCGACAGAAAGGCGTTGATCGCGGCGCTCAATGAGGGGCGCATCGACGTGATCGCTACCGACCATGCGCCGCACACGATTAGCGAAAAGGACGCCAGCTACTTCAAGGCGCCCGCCGGTCTGCCGCTGGTGCAACACGCCGTGCTGACCCTGTTCGATCTGGTCGCCAGTGGTCAGATCAGCGTGGAGCTGCTGGTCGACCGGGCGAGTCACGCGCCCGCCGATCTTTTCGGCGTTACCGATCGTGGCTATGTACGCGAGGGCTGGTTTGCGGATCTCGTCATCGTCGACCCGGCCGCTCCGCATACGGTGAGCGCGTCGAATCTGCTCAGCAAGTGCCAGTGGTCACCGTTCGAGGGCCACACGTTCTCGGCGTCGATAGACACGACTATTGTCAACGGGCAGGTGGTTTATCGGGATGGGGAGCTCACAGGTGGCATTGCCGGCCGACGACTCGAATTCACGCGGCTCCGCTAGCGGGCGCAAAATTGTTTACTTTCGGCGCGATCCCGTTATGCTAGCCCCCCTTAAGGGACGCTGAAAAGTGCCGGCCAAGAGGGACCGTACCGGTAAGTCATCGGAATGAAGCCAACAGATACCGCCAATCCCGAGTACTTCCACAAGGTCGTAGACTGTCAGTGGGGCTGTCCCGCCCATACCGACGTGCCGGCGTACATTCGCATGATTGCCCAGGGGCAGTTCAGCGATGCGTACATGGAAAACCGCAAATCCAACGTCTTCCCGGGTATCCTCGGTCGCGTCTGCGACCGCCCCTGCGAGCCGGCCTGTCGTCGCGGCCGCGTCGAGGAAAAGCCGGTAGCGATCTGCCGACTGAAACGGGTCGCGGCCGATCTTCGTGACGACATCAGGGATCGTTTGCCGAAACCGCCGCCGCAGAACAATGGCAAGCACGTTGCCCTGATTGGCGCGGGGTGTGCCTCCCTCACGGTCGCCAACGACCTTCGCCCGCTCGGCTACGAGGTGACGATATTCGAGGCGCTCGATACGACCGGCGGCTTGATGCG
>JBFELT010000219.1:0-5100 GCA_041552015.1 Woeseiaceae bacterium | reverse complement strand
TAGAAGTGTCGCCGCAGCCGATCCAGGTCGACCTCGATGCCCGACTCGAGTTCGACACGGATCACGTTGCTGTTGCCGCTGTCGGGAGCTGGCGGCCCGCAGGGCTTGACGAAGGCGATATCGGACCTGTCATGCACGATCGCCTCGCTGAACAGGAAACCGGTGGCCAGTTCAGCGTCGTTTCCCGGCGTGCGCATCGTGATGGAGACACTCTTTTCCGCGCGGCCGTCGGCCCGCTCGTAGCCGAGGCGGATTTCCAGCGGCTCCTCGACCGCGACCCGGTCCGCCCGCGTTTGCCGCGTGGCACCGCGAACTTCGCTGATCGTAATAGGGTGACTGTTACTCGTCATTCAGCACTGCTGTCGGGCCTCACGGAGGAGCAGTATAGCCCAGCGTTGCGGCCTGCAGGCCGTAATGAGAATCGTTCTCAGAAATCTATTGAAATCATCAACCTATCTTGTTTTGGCAGCGTTCAGCTTGATGTTCTAGAATGCGTGCCGAACGACCCGGAAGGGTCAGGACGGAACCCGCCGGCAGAGCCGGCGCCAATACGCACAGCCAAGGAGATTCCTTTGAGCAAGATCGCACGACGCAAATTTATCCAACTGTCAGCGGCCGCGGCCGCTGGTTACTTTGTCCAGGCTCCGCGCGAGGTTCGCGCAGGCGATTTGCCGCACCTGGCCACGGACGATCCCATGGCCGTCGCGATGAAATACACGCACGATGCGTCATCGGTCGATCCTGCCACGCGCAACAATCCGGCGGCCGAACAGAACTGTGCCAACTGCGCGCTGGTGCAGGGCAACGACGGTGACGAGTGGCGCCCGTGCCAGATTTTTCCGGGCAAAGCGGTTGCCGCCAATGGCTGGTGCTCGGTCTGGGCACCGAAAGCCTGATCATCTGCACAATCATCGATGCGGGAACGCCGGCTTTCGAGCCGGCGTTTTCGTTTGTACAATGCGACTTCACCGGCAGCGTGTTTGTCACAGGGCCGCAGCTGACCTCTGCTCGCAGCACCAGAGCTTCCGACCTGGAGAACGATCTTGTTTGAGACACTGCAGCCGGCCAAAGCCGACGCCATCCTTGGCCTGATTACCGAACACAACAACGATCCGCGGCCGCAGAAAGTGGATCTCGGCGTCGGTGTGTTTCGCACGGCCGAGGGCGAGACGCCGGTGCTCGACGTAGTCAAGGCTGCCGAGCAACGCCTGGTCGATACGCAGAGCAGCAAAGCCTACATTGGAACTGCAGGTGACCCGTCGTTCAATGCGGCCATGCAGGAATTGACCTTCGGCGACTCCGTCGATGCGGAACGCCTGATGACCATACAGGCACCCGGCGGCTCCGGCTCGCTGCGCGTGGCCGCCAGCCTGATACTCCGGGCGCGGCCCGATGCAACGGTCTGGGCCAGCGAGCCGACCTGGGCGAACCACATCCCCTTGCTCGGCGGCGCGGGCCTGACGCTTAAGTCCTATCCGTACTACGACACCAGCAAGCACGTCATCAATATCGACCAGATGCTTGATGTCCTGAGTCGGATTCCGGCCGGTGATCTCGTATTGCTGCATGCCTGTTGCCACAATCCCTCCGGGCTGGATCCGACAGAGGATGAATGGCGGGCGATCGCTGACGTGATCGTCGAACGTGAACTGGTGCCGTTCGTCGACATGGCTTACCAGGGATTCGCGACCAGCCTGGACGCCGATGCGTTTGCCGTCAGGCACCTGGCCGGCGTCGTTCCGGAAATGATCGTCTCCAATTCCTGTTCCAAGAATTTCGGTCTGTACCGCGATCGTGTAGGGACGCTGTCGATACTCGCCGCGGACGAGGAAAGCCGGGATATCGTCAACAGCCAGGTAAACAACGTGGTCCGCACGATCTATTCCGTACCGCCGGACCACGGCGCGGTGGTCGTCAGCCTGATCCTCAACGACCCGGAGATGAAGGCAGCGTGGCGCCTGGAGCTCGCCGCGATGCGTGCTCGCCTGCGGGAAATGAGAGTGTTATTGAACGATGCGCTCAAGGAAAGGGCGCCGGATCACGATTTTTCGCATCTCGTCCGGGCGACCGGCATGTTCTGCTTCCTCGGCGTGAGCCCTGAGCAGGTAGCGCGACTGAAGAAAGAGTTCGGCGTATACATGGTGGATTCGAGCCGCATCAATATCGCGGGCATCACGGCAAAAAACGTCAACTATCTCGCCGACTCAATCGCCGCCGTGGTCTAGCAGTCTGTCGCGCTCTCGCTGAGTCCTTGACCGATCTTACGCGCCAACGGGTGAAATATCCGGGCTAGTCGTCCGTCGCTGGCGACCAGATCAGCCGGCTTCCCGGGCCGATGGCCTTGCGCCGGGCAACGCCGGCGTTGAGTTCAAGCACGAAGCTCACAGGCTCGACGGCACTCAGGGACTTCAGTGACAGTGGTTCCGTATTGTGAATGACCGACGAGACCGTGCCATCGCGACGGGCGAATACGATATCCAGCGGTATGTAGGTGTTCTTCATCCACATCGAATGCAGCGATTCGCGGTCGTAGACAAACAGCATGCCGGTCTCGGGCGGGAGATTGCGGACAAACATCAGGCCGCGCCTCTGTTGTTCGAAGCTCGTCGCAAGGTAGATATCGAATTTGTGGCGCGCGCCGTCATTACCCACGATAAGGAGTTCGTCGCGCTCAAAGAAATCGTCGAGGCTTGCTGCCGTGGGTGAACGCGCCTCGGGCTGCGGGCTGCAGCCGAGCAGCACGGCAAGAAGAAGCAGCAATGCGGATGCCCTGGTCATGTGCTGCTCCAGTCGACGATGCCGCGAAACCGCAGCTCCGGTACCGAGATGGCGGCATCGCCGTTGATCTCGCCAAGCGGTGCGACACAGTAGAGCGTGCCGCTGATGTCGTATCGATCGCTGTCATGCGCGATCGGCTCCTGAACGGCGATGTCGGACCAGCAGAACTCCGACGTGGGCGTGCTGAAAAATCGACCACTGCCTTCGACCGTCAGCGTGACCACCGTCGGCGACTCCACAGTAGCGACGCCACGCTGCAGCTCGGGCAGCGCCAGGATAATCGCAAGCTGACTGTCGGCTGCTTCGCCCGTAAAACGCAGGCGCACACCCTTGCCCTGCGGGCGCAGCATGCTTTCGCAGTGCAGCTCGGTTGCGGACCAGTGAATCTCACGCTCGATGCTGCCGTATAGCGCTGTAGAGAGATAACCATCGTCGCCGCAGGCCCCGCCGGCCGCTGGCGGGGGATCCGCGCCCGGCCGGTCGGCCTGTGGTGCTTTCTGGCAGCCGCCAAGCAGCGCGGCAATCGCCAGGCTCAGGGTACACAGTCGGCCTGCGAGGCAGGAATTTTTACCGTTCAGGTGCAATGTATCGGTGTCCCGGCTGTCCGAAGAGGGGTTAATAGTACTGAAGTGCGCGCGATTGTGAGAAAAAAGCGCGCAGGCGGTTGGCCTGACCACCCGGGATAACTAGAATGGCACGCCGCCTGACAGATCGGAGTAATCAATGAGCGTCGCAGAACAATTTCAGAAGCTCGAGGCACATGTGAGCGGCCTGATCATCGGTCAGGCGCACCTGATCAACCGCATGTTGATTGCGCTGCTATGTGACGGGCACCTGCTGGTCGAGGGCGCGCCCGGGCTTGCGAAGACCCGCGCGATCAAGGTGCTATCGGAGAGCATAGAGGGCGATTTCCACCGCCTTCAGTTCACGCCCGATCTGCTGCCGGCGGACCTGACCGGCACCGATATCTATCGCCCGCAGGAGGGCACCTTCGAATTCCGCAAGGGCCCGTTGTTTCATAACCTGATTCTGGCCGACGAAATCAATCGTGCCCCGGCAAAAGTGCAATCGGCTCTGCTGGAGGCGATGGAAGAACGGCAGATATCCGTCGGCGACAAGAGCTATCCGCTGGACACGCTGTTCATGGTCATGGCGACGCAGAACCCGATCGAGCAGGAAGGCACCTATCCGCTGCCGGAGGCGCAGCTCGATCGCTTCCTGTTGCATGTGCAGGTGGGCTATCCGAGTGTCGACGACGAACGTCGCATCATGATCCTTAATCGTGACGAGGCCAGGCAGGGTGAGCGCGATGCGTTTCAGCCGCCCGAGCTGCTGGCCAAGGCGTCGGTCATGCAGGCTCGACAGGAAATACTGAACCTGCACCTCGCACCCGAACTCGAGGAATACATTGTCAATGTCGTCGTCGCAACCCGCAATCCCGGCGGCGTCAACGAGCAGCTGGACGGCCAGGTGATGTACGGTGCCAGCCCACGCGCGAGCATGGGCATTGATCGAGCAGCGCGTGCGCACGCCTGGCTGGCGGGTCGCGATTTCGTCGGTCCGGAAGATATCCAGGCGGTGGCACCGGACGTGCTGCGTCATCGACTGGTACTGAGTTTCGAGGCCGAAGCAGACGGTATCGACGCGGATTCGGTGATCAAAGGCGTACTGGATGGCGTCGGGGTGCCATAGTGCCCAGGCTCGACCACATTCGCGAGGACGCCTCACCTGTCAGCATCTCGCAGGCCGGGCTGATTCGATTGAGCGGGCCCGCCAGGGCCATCGCGCTGGACGTACTGCGCGTCAATTCTTTGCAGACCGGCGCCTATGTTTCGCATTTCCGCGGGCGTGGTATGGAGTTCGACGAGTCGCGTCCGTATCAACCCGGCGATGATCCGCGCAGCATCGACTGGCGCGTCACCGCACGCAGCACGGAGGCCTATACGAAGCTGTTTCGCGAGGAACGCGAGCGTCCCGTGCTGGTCGTCGTCGACCTGCGTTCGAGCATGCATTTCGCGACCCAGGGCTGCTTCAAGTCGGTGAACGCAAGTCGCGCCGCCGCGCTCATCGCGTGGGCGGCGCACCATCGTGGTGACCGGCTGGGCGGCATTGTCTTCGGCGATACGACGCATCGCGAGCTCAAGCCGAGACTCGGTCGCCGGGCGGCGCTGCGCTTCGTGCATGAACTGGTTGGCCATCGCGACTGGCAGCCGCCGGGCGCCGCCATGGAAGAGGGCAGCGATGCGTTCGTGCAGGCGATGTCGTCATTGCGCCGCGTGGCCCGGCCTGGCAGCCTGGTTGTGGTCATCAGCGACTTCGCCG
>JBFELT010000218.1:0-5109 GCA_041552015.1 Woeseiaceae bacterium | reverse complement strand
TTGCAGTGGGAGCGAAGAATTGAATTATTCGAATCGATTGACTGGTGCTTTTTGCGTGGCGACATTGATCATCGGTTTGTCGAAAGATTCCGTCTCGGAGACGCGTTACTGCCCATGATCAATCGGCCCGAGTCAACCCCTGAACAATGAGCAGGTAGCCAATGAATATTGCCCGGAAATTTGTATCGGTAAAGCCTTTAGCCCTGCTGCGTAGCGGACTCTGTGCAATTGCAGCTGGCAGTGTGTTCCTTGCCCTTTCGCCGGGTGCTATTGCGGAAGACGAGACTGAGCAGCCGAAAGTCACTATGGATGAAGGATTGTGGGTAGCGTTTTACGATGTTCCTTCCCGACGGTTTCGCGACATCCGCACGGCATTCGTCAGGCGCGAGTTTGATCGCGCATCGGAAGACCTGGTGACGAGTGCCAGCTACCTTTCGATCGAAGCAAGCCGAGCCTTGCCGGCCATCGCAGAACGCCTTTCCGAGGTTTCCGAAAGAATGATGTGGATCTCGGAGAATATCAACGACTCCGGCGTCACCACGCAGGATCTCGATCCGCTGTTCAGTCGAGCCCACTGGCTGCTTGCCCAACACTATCTCGACAAGGCCCGGAGCTCGCGGGACCGCCAGCAAAACCGTAACGCGGGCCTGAATCTCCTCGCCTCGACCCATCATCTCGAGCGCGCGGTTCTCTGGAGCAATTCCCGGATCGATCGCGACGTGCAGAAGACGCTCGAGGACCTGCGCGACCTGGCCGACCGGCTGCAGGACAAGGAACTCGCGGCGCGTGCGTACCGCGAAAAACCCATCGTCAGAGCCGAGAAGCTCTTGCGCAAGTTGGGCAAGGCTATCGATCGCCCGGTCGTACTGCCAGTCAGCGAGACTGCCAGCTAAGCACGGCTGACTAGTGCCGCTGCGTGGGTCCCGATGTTGATCTCCAACATGTGAGGGTCCCTCCGGATCTGGTACCCGCTGGTTGACGCCATTTTGCCACCCAGGCGGCTCACTTCGGGGCCGGGCCGCTGTATAGTTACCGGTCCACAGGAGAATTCTCATGTTGCCGCACCAGGATGTCGTTGCCGAAGTGTTGAAATTGCCGGATGGCCCACAGATTGGCGCGTTCTTCGATTTCGACGGCACGGTGATTTCCGGATACTCGGCGTTCGCCTTCATCGAGGAACAGATCAAGCGTGGCCACCTGTCGCCGCGCGAGCTTGTCGAGCTGTTGGGCGCGATGGCCAGCTTCGGTCTTGGCAAGATGGGCTTTTCGGCGATGATGCTCGGCATGGCCCAGTTCCTGCGCGGCATTCGCGAAGACAGCTACGCGGCCTTCGGCCGCGAGTTATTCGAGTCGCATATCGCCCGCCTGATCTATCCCGAATCCCGGGCGCTGGTCGACGCGCACCTGCGCAAGGGCCATACCGTCGCCATCATTTCCTCGGCGACGCCTTACCAGGTCGAACCCGCGGCCCAGGACCTCAATATCGAGCACGTGCTGTGCACGCGCCTTGAAGTCGAAAAAGGCATGTTCACGGGCAAGGTATTGCGCCCTACCTGTTTCGGGCACGGCAAGGTCACCGCGGCGGAGTCGCTTGTCGAAAAATTCGGTGTGGACCTCGACCAGAGTTTCTTCTACTCGGACAGCGATGATGACCTTCAGCTGCTCGAGCGCGTCGGCAATCCGAGGCCGCTGAATCCGAACAAGAAACTGCTCGCCATTGCGGAAAACCGCGGCTGGCCGGTACGGCGATTCGCGAGTCGCGGCAGGACGAGCGTGTCGGACTGGCTGCGCTCCCTGTTCGTACCCGCGACGCTTGTCGGCTCCTTTCTCGCGGGCCTGCCGATATGGGCGCTCACTGGTTCGAAGCGTGAGGCGCTAAACTTCTCGGTTTCGGTATTCGCCGATACGGCGAGCGCCCTCATCGGCCTCAATCTGAAGGTCAGGGGTGAACATCATCTCTGGTCACACCGTCCCGCCGTCTTCATCTTCAATCACCAGAGCAACGTCGACATGGTCATCATCGCGCGTCTGCTGCGGCGTGATATCACGGGTGTGGGCAAACGCGAAATTCGGGACATGCCTGTCATTGGGCGGGTGATGGAAGCTGCTGGCGTCGTTCTGATCGACCGCAGGAATACGGCCAGCGCGATCGAGGCAATGAGGCCGCTGGTCGACGCGATGCGGGTCGAGGGCAAGTCCGTTTGCCTGTCGCCGGAGGGCACGCGTGCGCCCACGATCAAGCTGTCGAGCTTCAAGAAGGGCGCGTTCCACCTGGCCATGCAGGCGGGCGTACCCATCGTGCCGATCGTGATCCAGAATTCCGGTGACGTGCAGCCCAAGGGCGACATTCTCTATCACCCCGGCACTGTCGAAGTGGAGGTCTTGCCGCCGGTAGACACCAGTGAATGGTCGGCCGATACCATCGACAGGCACGTGGCCGATGTTCGGGCAATGTATCTGCGCACGCTTGAGCAGGATACAGAATCGAGAAAACGCGCGCCGTCGCCGGTGGTGCTGACTGATGTTTCTTCCCGCGGGGCGCGCGAATGAGTGTCAGCCCCTGGCCGGCCGACGAGACCACCAGCGTACTTTTCGTAATCGATGCCGCACATCGCGTAGAGCAGCAGCACCTCGAATCATGGCTTGAACGGGAACGCGCCAGGCGCGGTTTCCAGGGCGCCGCCGAGCAGGTCGTTGTCCCCATCGCAGATTCTCCGGAAGGCATCCATGCCGAGAATCTTTGCCCGCTGATGAACCTGGCGGACGACACGCTGGTCGTTCCCGTAAGAGTGGTCTGGCTCAAGGGACTGGACGTCAAGAGCACCACGCCGCGGTTTCGCGACCTGTTGCTCGGCGACCCTAGACGGCCAGGGCCTCTGCGGGCGCGTCGCATCCTGAAGAAGCATCCGATGCGAGCCAAATGCGTTAGTGGTGTTCCAGCGACGATCGGCGACATGCGGCAGCGACTCGAGCATCGCCTTGGAGCCAGGCCGGACACCGAGCAGCTCGCAGACTTTATGGCGGGCCAGGCGAGCATTGCCCTGGATATTTCCGAGCGACGGCTGCGAGGCAGCCGTTACAAGGTACCAAGGGGTGTCGCAAGCAACCTGCGTGCAAGCCGCGCGTTCGTAAGCGGCGTTCGTGAACTCAGCGCCGAAACCGGTCGCTCCATCAGCGACCTGAATTCAGAAGCCAGCACGATCTTCAGAGAGCTGATCTCGGTACCGCGCGCATTCTGGCTCGATATGAGCTATTTGCTCAACAAGACGATCGCGACACTCGGCTACGATACCGAAATTGATGTCGATGAGAGCAAGCTGAAGCGGGTCAGGAAGATCTGCAAGGAACGGCCGGCGGCGATTCTGTGTACGCACAAGACGCATGTCGATTTTCCGGCGTTGAACAAGGTCCTGTTCGACCATGACTTTCCCGCGCTGCATACCATGGGCGGTGTGAACATGGCGTTTGCCGGCGTCGGCTTTCTCGCGCGCCGCGCCGGCGTCATCTTCATTCGGCGAAGCTTTCAGGATAACCCGCTGTACAAACTGATTCTGCGCCAGTACATCGCGTATCTGATGGAAAAGCATTTTCCCCTGAGCTGGGCATTCGAGGGTACTCGCTCGCGCGTCGGCAAGCTGATGCCGCCCAAGTACGGCATTCTCAAGTATGTCATCGAAGCGGCGCACACGAACGACCAGCGCATGCTGCACATTATCCCTGTCGCGATGAACTACGACCTTATCGGTGACGTACGCGACTACGCGAAAGAACAATCCGGTATCAAGAAGCGGCCAGAGAGCCTGAGCTGGTTCATCGGTTACATGCGTAGCCTGCGAAGACCCATGGGAAAGATCTACATGGATTTCGGCGAACCCGTGGTGCTCGACCATGTGCCGTCGGGTGACGACAAGCTTGCCCTTTCAAAAATAGCGCTGCAGGTTGGCGTTGAGGCGAATCGGGTTACACCGATCACCCTCGCTTCGCTTGCGACCATGGTGCTGCTCGGCAGCGCGCCGCGCGCGTTGACGCGAGAAGAGCTGACGCGGGAAATCGGCCGCGTGGTGCTATGGGCGCAGGCGAGGGAAATCAGGATAACGCGGCACTTCGAGATCGAAAACGAGGCCGAGCTGACGGCGCTTGCGCAGGTGCTGATCGACAACCGCCTGGTAACGCGATACGACGACGGCCCCGAAGCCGTTTATGCGATCGCGCCACGCCAGGAAACAGTGGCAAGTTACTACCGCAATACGACGATTCATCATTTCGTCACCAAGGCCATCGCGGAACTGGCGCTGGCTGGCATCGCCACGGACGACAGCACGGCTCTCGAATCCTTCTGGCAGGATGTCGATCGCCTCAGGGACCTGTTCAAATTCGAGTTCTTCTATGCTCCCAGGGAGAAATTTCGACAGGAGGTCGCCCAGGAGCTGTCGCGCTACGAGTCGGACTGGCAGGACCGGCTGGCCGGGGATGCAGAGTTCGCCCGGCGTCTGCTGAGGCGCTTCAGGCCGCTGATCGCGCACGGGACACTCACCCAGTTTGTAGAGGCCTACTATGTCGTCGCCAGCGTCGCCGCTATCACACCTCACGACACGGCACTTGGCGCCGACGACTGTCTGCGCCGATGTTTTTCGCATGCGCGCCAGGCCTATCGGCAGCGGCGCATCAGCAGCGAGGCGTCTATCGGAAAACTGTTGTTTCAAAACGGTTATAAATGGATGGAGAATCATGGCCTCACAGCCGCCGGGGGCCCGGAAGTCTCGGAGCGCCGCGTGCAGACAAGCCAGAGCCTCAGGGAACTGATGCATCGCCTGCAGCGCGTTCAGTCACTCGCGCTGCCAGTTTAGTTACGGAGTAGATTTTATGGATCAGTTAAGCCCGCAGGACTCCCAGTTCCTGTACATGCAATCGGAAGACAACCTGACGCATGTGACGTCGATATCGATATTCGACCAGTCGACCGTACCCGACGGTGAAGTCGTACGCTTCCGGGATATCCTCGCGCACATAGAAGGACGGCTGCACATGAGTCCCTTGTTCAAGCGACGGCTGGTACATGTGCCACTGGAACTCGATTTCCCATACTGGGTCGATGATGAGCATTTCGAT
>JBFELT010000217.1:0-5170 GCA_041552015.1 Woeseiaceae bacterium | reverse complement strand
CGGCCGACGCCGGCGTCGTGCAGTCCCGTGTGGAAATTGACGTGGCCGAAGGTGTCAACGCTGAGTTCATCGAGTACCACGGGTCCGACGGTGACGGCGATCACTACGCAAACTCGGTCCTGCGCATGACCCTGGGCGACGGAGCCACCGTCAACCATGTGCGCATACAGAATCGCGCGAAACAACACGTTCAGACCAGCCGCATCGATGTGTCGCCGGGCAGTAACTCGCGACTTCGCATGGCCGGCTACGATCTCGGTGGCCGCCTGGTCCGCAATGACCTCGAAATTAGTCTCGGCAGCCCCGGCGCCGATGTCTCCTTCGACGGCTTGTACCTCGCCGGCGATGGGCAGCACATCGACAATCACACGCGAGTCGATCATCGCGTCGGACCGGCCCGATCATCGCAGGAGTATCGAGGCATACTCAACGGCAACTGCCGCTGCGTCTGGAACGGTAAAGCCATCGTGCACAAGGGCGCAGATGGCAGCGACGCGCGACAGGCGAACCACAACCTGCTGATGTCGGAAAAAGCGGAAATCGACGCGAAGCCGGAGCTGGAGATCTACGCGGACGACGTGAAGTGCAGCCATGGCACGACGGTCGGACAACTCGACGAGACGGCACTCTTCTACCTGCGTTCGCGCGGCCTCGACAAGCAGCACGCCACGCGCGTGCTGACTCACGCCTTCGCGTCGGAAATCGTGCGCAGGGCGCCGGTCGCCGCGGCGACCGATGCGATTTCGGCGGTCGTGGAAGCGCGCCTCGCCGAGTTGATCAAGGACGAGGCGCTCGGGAAGTTGTTGTCATGACACAGCCGCAGCTGAAAAACGCGACAGTATCGTCGGAGTGGCGCAGCGACTTCCCGATCCTGCAGCAGTCCGTCAACGGACAGGCGCTGGTCTACCTGGATAGCGCGGCGTCGGCACAACAGCCGTCCAGCGTCATCGACACGGTTGCTCGATACCATCGGGAAAGCCATGCCAATGTCCACCGCGGCGTGCATACGCTGAGCCACAGGGCCACGGACGCATACGAAGGCGCGCGCGACAAGATCCGCAACTTCATCAACGCGTCAAGTCGCACGGAGGTGGTACTGACCGACGGTACGACCGAATCCATCAACCTGGTCGCGCAGAGCTTTTGCCGGCCGCGCGTCGGACCGGGTGACAAGATCCTGATCACTCACCTGGAACATCACGCGAACATCGTTCCCTGGCAGATGGTCTGCGAGCAGACGGGAGCAGAGCTGCTCGTCGCGCCTATCGACGATCGCGGTCAGCTCGAGCTCGAAGCCTTGTGGACGCTGATGACCGACGACGTTGCCATGCTCGCCGTCGGACACGTGTCGAATGCGCTGGGTACCATCAATCCGGTCAAGGAAATCGTCGCGAGGGCCAAAGATCGCAACATTCCGGTGCTGGTCGACGGCGCTCAGGGGGTGCCGCACATGCGCGTCGACGTTCAGGATCTCGACTGCGACTTCTATGCATTCTCCGGCCACAAGATGTTCGGCCCGACTGGCACCGGTGTGCTATACGGCAGGGAATCCTTGCTCGACGCAATGCCACCCTACCAGGGGGGCGGCGACATGATTCTCGAGGTCAGCTTCGAGTCGACCATTTACAACGAGCTCCCCTACAAGTTCGAGGCCGGGACGCCGAACATTGCGGGCATCATCGGTCTCGGCGCCGCGATCGATTATCTGCAGGCGATCGGTATGTCGCGTATCGCCGCATACGAAGCCGACCTGTACGACTACCTGGTGACACGGCTCAGCAACGTGGACGGCGTTCGCCTGGTCGGAACCGCCACGAACAGAGCCAGCGCGCAGTCTTTCCTGCTGGATGACATTCACTCGCACGATCTGGGCACGATCCTCGATCACCAGGGCGTTGCCATACGCACCGGGCATCACTGCGCGATGCCGGTCATGACCCGCTTCGGGATCTCCGGCACGTCGCGAGCTTCGATCGCGTTTTATAACGACAGGGAGGATGTCGACCGCCTGATCGCGGCCCTCGTCAAGGCGAAGCAGGTATTCGCATGAGCGTCCACGCGATCGAGAAAGACGATATCCGCGAACTGTATCGTGAACTGATCCTGGACCACGCCCGTTCGCCCCGGCATTTCGGCCGGCTGCAAGACCCGACGCATAGCGCACAGGGGATTAACCCGCTGTGTGGCGACAAACTGACCCTCTACCTGGACGTGGATGGCGAAAACATTATCCGCGCCGCAGGATTCGAAGGGTCTGGCTGCGCCATTTCGGTGGCCTCCGCCTCGCTGCTGACGGAGACGGTCAAGGGTGTGCCGGTAGACAGGGCGGAAGCCATCGTCAGCGCCGTCACCGGCCGATTGACGGGCGCAGACACGGACCTCGACATCACAGCGGACGTCGACCTCGAGGAACCTCTAGCGAAGCTGCACGCACTCGACGGCGTGCGCGAGTATCCGTCGCGCGTGAAATGCGCGACGCTCGCCTGGCGCGCGCTGCGTTCGGCCCTGGCTAACGAGACAACACCGGCAACAACGGAGTAATTGCAGGATGTTTGGTCACACCAATGAACCGATTTCGCTGACACGCGACGTCAAAGCCATCATTATCCCGGCGGGCGAGCAGCTTACGCTGCGCGAGGGTACCAGTGGCTTCATTACGCAGGCCCTCGGCGGCAGTTTCACCGTCTACGTCGAGGGAAACCTGTTTCGTATCTCGGGCGCCGATGCCGATGCGCTCGGCAAGGAACCCGTACCGGCGCCGAAAATTCCTGACAATGCAACCGATGCGGATATCGAAGCGGTTATCTGGGATCAGCTGAAGACCTGCTACGACCCCGAAATACCGGTTGATATTGTTAATCTCGGCCTCGTGTACCGTTGCGAGGTCACACCTCTCGGCAACGGCGAGCGCTCGGTCAGCATCGACATGACGCTGACGGCCCCGGGCTGCGGCATGGGAGAGGTCCTCGTCGAGGATGCGCGCGAAAAAATCGCGATGATTCCGACCATTTCCGATGTCGCCGTCGAACTGGTATTCGATCCGCCCTGGAATGTCGGCATGATGACGGAAGAGGCCCGACTACAGACGGGCATGATGTAAGCGACCGGCGGATCAACGACCATGAAGACACTGACGCTCGTCCGTCACGCAAAATCGAGCTGGAGCGATGCGACGCTCGGCGACAGAAAACGACCGCTGAACCAGCGCGGCAAACGCGATGCCCCCATGATGGGTCAGCGACTGGCGGATTACGGCGTACGGCCTTCCCTGATCATCAGCAGCCCCGCCAAGCGGGCGTGGAGCACGGCGAAAATTATCGCCGAGGCGCTGTCATACCCGCGTGAGTTTCTGCAGCGCGAGGACAGCCTGTACCTGGCGTCGCTCGACGATTTCCTGGATGTGCTGGTTGCGCAGGACCAGGACTTCAATTCCATCATGGTCGTTGGCCACAATCCGGGCATGACAGACTTCGCAAATTTCCTTTCACCCGGCCTGACGAACAACCTGCCGACGGCCGGTGTCGTCTCGGTAGAGATCGACCAGGATCACTGGAACCTGTACGAGCGCCCGAAGACGCGACTGCTGCTGTACGACTACCCGAAGAAAAAAACCTGAGGCAGCGGCCTCAGCATTCCGGCACGTTGACCGCCAGGCCGCCTTTCGACGTTTCCTTGTATTGCGACCCCATGTCCATGCCCGTCTGGCGCATGGTCTCGATGACCTGATCCAGCGTGACCTTGTGGGTGCCGTCCCCGTGCATGGCGAGCTTCGCTGCGTTGATTGCCTTGACGGCGCCCATCGCGTTGCGCTCGATACAGGGAATCTGTACGAGGCCGCCGATGGGATCGCAGGTCAGGCCGAGGTTATGCTCCATACCGATTTCAGCCGCTTCTTCGACGTGATCATTGCTGCCTCCGAGCACGGCGGCAAGACCACCCGCCGCCATTGAGCAGGCAACACCCACCTCGCCCTGGCAACCCATCTCGGCGCCGGAAATCGACGCATTGATTTTATAGAGTATGCCGATCGCGCCCGAGGTCAAAAGAAACGTGCGAATGCCCTCCTCGTTCGATCCTGGTACGAATCGATCGTAAAACATCAGCACCGCGGGAATGATGCCCGCCGCCCCGTTCGTTGGCGACGTAACGACGCGACCACCCGCGGCGTTCTCTTCGTTCACGGCGATCGCAAACATATTGACCCACTCCAGGGCATCGAACCCGGACGGTTCACCCCGTTTCGACAGGCTGCGATGCAGCTTTGCCGCACGTCGCAGCACGGCCATCCTGCCCGGCAATACACCGTCTGTTCGCAGGCCTCTTTCGACGCAGTCACGCATCGTGCGCCAGATGTCGTCGAGACGGCGAAACACGTCCTCCTGGCTGCGCCAGCGCAATTCGTTCTGTAACACGAGTTCCGCAATCGTGAGATTCTCTGCCGCTGCCACCGACAACAGCGCCTGGCTCGTCGAAAACGGATACGGCGGTTCGCCTTCCTGGGCCAGCGGCTCCGGCTCGTCGTTGCGCGCAATAAAACCACCCCCGAGCGAGTAGTAGTTCTCGTTCAGTAATTCGGAGCCATCCGCCGCCGAGGCGACGAAATGCATGCCGTTCGTATGCCTGGGCAGCTCCGATTCATAGTCGAAGCGGAGATCGACCTTCGGATCGAAGGGAATGCCAGCCGTGCCGGGAACCGCGATCTCGCATTTCGCGTGAATATCCGACAACAAAGCGCTGACGGCGTCCGGATCGATCGTCTCCGGCAGCAATCCGGACAGGCCCAGCAGTATCGCCGAGTCGGTACCGTGCCCCTTGCCGGTCCACGCCAGCGAACCATGCAGCGTTACCTGAATCCTCGAGACGTTCGCCGCATACGGTTCGAGGTCGCTGACGAAGGCGTACGCGGACTTCATCGGTCCGACCGTGTGCGAGCTCGACGGGCCGATTCCAGTCTTGAAAATATCGAATACGCTGATCGCGGCCATCAGTCGGAGCCGAGCGTCAGCAGGCTGGCATTTCCGCCGACCGCCGAGATGTTGTTGCTGACGGTGTACTCACTGCCGAGGCGCTGCAGGTAGTGCGGACCGCCGGCCTTCGGGCCCGTGCCGGACAGGCCCCGTCCACCGAACGGCTGCACACCGACGACCGCACCGATCATGTTGCGATTGAT
>JBFELT010000216.1:0-5203 GCA_041552015.1 Woeseiaceae bacterium | reverse complement strand
GCGCGCGCCGGCCCATGCCGCAGGCTTTGGCGCATTGCAGACGTTTCTGGAAAAAGGATTTCTCACGTTCCGGCAAATTCCCGACATCGATCACTTTCTCAGCGAAATAGAAACTCGCATGCTGCAAATGTTCGAGCTCATCTACCTGGCACCGTTGGAGGAATTGGGGCAGCCCGGCGTCGCCGCGAAGAAGGCGGCGCTCCTGAGCGGTCAGTCCGACTAGCCCGCGAATTAGTGGGGCAGAAAACTTGCGATATTGACGTTACGACGTGAGCTCGTATTTCACCGATGTTTCGGCATCCTCGAATTGGCGCTGAAGCGTGTCGTCAAGAAGATATTCAATCTCGCAGTCACCGACACTGATCGTCTCGCCGGCCGATAGCTGATGTTCTTTTATCGGATAGCCATCGACCTTGGTGCCGTTCGTACTTCCGAGATCGATGAGGATCGCTCCTTCCGCGGTATAGCGAATCAGCGCGTGGTGCCGGCTCACAATCGTGCTGTCGAGGCGCAGGTCGCAAAGCTTGCTTCGACCAATCAGGATATTGCCACGACGCAGCCTGATCTCTCTCAGGTCATTGCCCTCAATCTGCACGACAAGGCGTCCCGGCTGCGGATAGAGTCCCGTCGTGCTGATGGTCTCCGCCTCATCAGAGCCATAGTGCTCTGTCGTGAGCGCACGCTGTGCCTCGTAGGCGCGCTTGACGAGTTCTTTGGTGACGAGCGCCAGACCTTCTTCATTCGCCTGCGACAGACACTGCGTGAGAAGTTCGCTGATAGCATCCGGTACACCGGCGCAAAGTTCATGAATCAGGCCAATCGCGTGATACTCCAGAACCTGGTCGATACCGGGCAACCCCCTGGACTCGAGACGATGCCTGAGGAACTCGCGGGTTTCGGGCAGTGTGAAAGGCGCCAGCGAAATGCGTTTGCCGGCAGCCTCGACGATGGTCTTCAACGGACGCCGGGTCAGCAACTCTTCAAATTTGTCCCGCCCCGACAGGATGATCGTCAAACCGAAGCTGCCCTTTTGCTCCGCTTCAACGAGGCTTCGAACCTTGTCCAGAACCCACCAGTCGCACCGCTGAACTTCCTCGATGCAGATCAGGGTACGTCGCTTGTGCCCTTTCTGGAATGACAGAAACATCGAAAAAATGCTCTCGAGGTCCGAGAGACTCATGTCCTTTGGCTGAAATCCGACGGCCGCGATAATCTCGCTCATGAAGTCAGTCGCATTGACGCAGGGGCCGGCGATGCTGACGGCCGCGACATCGGGGTCCAGCCGCGAGAGGAACTTGCGAATGACGAATCGTGCGGTCGACTTGCCCTTCCCGGTCACGATCGTTAGCGGCCGTCTGTTCCGGAAAGCGATGGCGAGCTGGTCAAGGGCGTTGCGGTGACACTGCGTCAGAAATGCCGATGAGCCGGTCGGCTCGACCTCGAGGTCGGGCAACGTCTTTGCGTGCAGCGGGTAGTGCATTGCATCTGCTCCTACGGCCTCTTGCTGAACGAGACTCTTTAACTAGGGATTTATTATGTTTTGAGTCTAGGCCACTTGCAGCGACGTGTAAAGTTCTCTGTCAGGTTCAGCCCTTAAGTCTATGAAATAGAGAGGTATTAGCTGGTTTCATTGACAGCCTTGATAAGGTCGTCGGTATCAACGTTGACGTCCGTTGCGACCCGGATCACCGGCCCCGTTTCGTCGCCCAGCGGATCGGATGTTTGCCGCTGATAGTCCAGGACTGCCACATCGGCCTCGGACGCGTCGCCACCGCTCGCGCCGCGGCTCTGCAGCCGCCGCGTTAATTCGGCTGAATTGGCAGAGGTCGATACGAACACGTGCCTGACCTTGTGACTTGCCGTAAATGAGACGAGCGCCTCGCGATCCCGACGTTTAAGAAAGCTCGCGTCGATAATCACGTTGAATCCGGCCTCGAGCAGCCCGCGCGCCGCCGCAAAGAGACGGCTATACACGGCGAGATTCGAGCTGTCCGTATAATTGCCAGCCCCTGGCCCCGAATCACTCGAAGCCGTTTCCTCGAGACCGGACAATCGCTTGCGTTCGATATCCGATCGCAGCCGGATCGCGGGCAGGTTTGACAGCAATTGTGAGGACAACCAGGTCTTGCCCGAGCCCGAGAAGCCATGCATCGCGATTAGCCGCGGAGCCGGTCTGCGGAGCCAGCGGACGGCTACCGCGAGATTGTGTTTCACCGCGTCTATGTCGTTTTCGCGTTCGGCCTCGGCGTCCCGCCCCGTGCTTCTGATCGCGGCAACCTTTGCGCGGATCATGGCGTGGTACACATAGTAGAGACCGAATACCCTCATGCCGTCGTAGTCACCGCTGCGTTCCAGGTAACGGTTCAGGAAGGTAAACGCGAGATCCTGCCTGGCCCGGGCGGCAAGATCCATGACGAGAAACGCGACGTCACTGACGACGTCGATGTTGCGCAGATCCGCGCTGAATTCGACGCAGTCGAACGCAACGATACCGCTGTCGAGCCGAACCAGGTTTGCGAGATGCAGGTCGCCGTGGCATTCACGAACGAAGCCGTCCTTGCGCCTTTGGATCAGGGTCGGTTTCAGCGTTTCAAGCGCGTTTTCGGTCCAGCGCTTCACGGTCCCGAGCAGCTGCATGTCGATGGCGCGCTCCAGCGGCGCGAAATTCTCCAGCATCGGCGCGCTGACTTTTCCCACCGATTCCCTGTCGTTGTCGTAGCTGATAATCCTCGCCTGCTGGTGGTTGGCGGCGATCGTTTCCGCCAGCTGCAAGACATCTTCAGCACGCAACAGCCCGTTTTCGACCTGCCTGTCCAGCTGCGATTCCTGGGGGAACTGCCGCATCTTTACCGCATATTCGAACGCGTCGCCCTCGCCATCGACCGCCGGCTCATCGGGGCTTCCGCTTATCGGCACCACCGCAAGATAGAGCTCTGGTGCCCACGGCGCATTGAGTCGCAGCTCTTCTTCGCAGAAATGGCGACGTCTGTCCAGCGTGGTGAAATCGAGGAAGCCCAGGTCGACCGCCTTCTTGATCTTGTAGGCCAATGTCCCGGTGAGAATGACCCAGGAAATGTGCGTCTCGATGACCTCGACGGAGGTCGTCGAATGTGGGTAGACGTCGAGCCGGCGCAGGGATTCGACCAGCGTGTTCTGCTGACATACCTCCGGCGAGGGTTCAGGACGCATCGGGCAGTTCCGATGCGACATCCTGAATCGCCTGGTAGCCCGCCTCGATCGCCTCCGCGCCGCGATGCCAGTCCATCAGGTGAAAATCGTCCAATTGCGGCGCTACCAGGAGATCGGGCGGATCTCCGCTCATCCGGGCCCGAGAAATCTGGTTCTGCATGATATTGATCGTCGTATGCATGACCTCTATCATCCCCGGCTCGCTCGCCTGCCGCTCCGCGCGCAGCGAACTCATGAGATTGTCGAGCAAACCCGACCATCGCGCGAACAACTCGGTGCCGTCGGCGGCCGACAGGCTTTGCTCTGGTTCTTGCCGGTCTCGCGATCCTGCTCTGCGGGTTTCGTTCTTCACCAGCGGCTGATTCAGGTTCACGGCAATAACGTAATCGGCGCCCAGGGCGCGGCAAAGCGACACGGGTACCGGATTGATCACGCCGCCGTCGATCAGCCAGCGATCCTCATGCAGAACCGGCGTAAACAGCCCCGGCAGTCCACTGGATGCCCGCACGGCGTTTAGCATCGAACCCTTGCGAATCCAGAATTCCTCGCCGGAATAGAGGTCGACCGCAACCGCCGCGAATCCGCGCTCCAGCGATTCGATTTCACGATCCTGCAGTTGCTCGCCGACGGCCCGCATCAGGCGATTGCCACGCATGACACCGCCGCCGCCAAAGCTGGCGTCCAGCAGCCGCCAGACATCGATCTTCGTCAGCGAGCGCACCCATATTTCGAGCGCATCCAGCTGCCCGCTTGCCTGGGCTGCCGCGACCAGCGACCCGGACGACGAACCGGTGACGACGACGGGCTCGATGCCGCGTTCGAGCAGCGCCCGCAGCACGCCTATGTGGGACCAGCCGCGCGCCGATCCGCTGCCCAGCGCGAGCCCGATCTTCATAACCTGTCCTCGCGTGTTCGTTGCGGTTGCCTCCGCGGGTGCAGCTAGGGCGGCGGCCAGGTGATGCTGAAGGCGCCGCGCACGTCACCCAAAGCGTAGCCCACGGCCCGATCATGGGGATACCCGGTCGCGATGCTTTCGCTGATCTCCGGGGGTATCGACACACCGTGGCAGGCCAGGCACACGCCATCGGTCCGTATGACCGACATGTAGCGTGCCGTGCCATCGGCCTCCCGGGCGAAGTACTCGAGCGGCGAGCCATCATCCGCCCGTGCCTCGAAGTCGCGCAGCACTGCAGCCTGCCAGGGCTCCGGCGCATTTGCGGGATTACGATACCTGAGGCTGGTGCGTGCGACCTTGGCGCCGCTTTGCCGCGACAGCTCGGAGGCAATCTGCGGCGCGACATCCTTGCACACGCCGATCGCCTGTACCGGTCCACCTGCCTGCAGGCCGTTGCTGAGTTCGGACTTGAGGCGCATGCCGAATGAGGCAACCAGCGCCCGGCTCTGCTCGAGCCTGGGATCATCGGCCTCTACGGACGAACAGCCGCCGACCGAGACTAACAGCAGGAGGATCCACACAAGACCCGCGGTCTCTATCGATCGCCGACTAGGCGCTGCAGTATTCATACTTATCCTCGCAGGAAGCGGCCAGGATGCCGGTGTCCCTCAGCGCCGCAAAAAGCTGGGACCAGCGTTGTTCCAACGTACCGGTGTAGCCGATGGATACGCGCACGAGCCCTGGCGAAATGCCGGCCGCGCTCTGGTCCTCGTCGCTCATCTCGCTGGAGGTGCTGGAGCCGGAGCAGGACATCAGCGTATCGAAATACCCGAGGCTCACCGCAAGGTAGCCGAATCGTTGCTCGTTTTGCAGGCGTGACATCAGCTCATTCGCCGTCTCGGCGTCACCGACATCGATCGTCAACACGCCGCCATAACCGTATTCGCTGGCACGCAGTGCGTTGAACAGCTTGTGATCCGGATGCCGCCTGAGGCCAGGGTAGTTAACCGGTAATCCCAGCGCGTCCAGTCGTCCGGCAATCTCCAGGGCACGCCTGCCATGCTCCGCCATGCGCAGCGGCAGATGGGGAATACGCAGGCTGACGTCCGAGGCGATATG